>CBDUGN010000041.1:0-21653 GCA_965366915.1 uncultured Eudoraea sp.
ATCTTCTGAAAATGTATTTTTAAACGTATCTACCAGGAAATTACCATACAGATTGTCTAAATCTGTCCTGAATGCATCTGTGACTGTGCCCTCTGTAATGGTAATGATTTTATCATGCTTCATTCTTTGACTTACATCCGGCACTTTGTTCATCACAAAATACCCTTCATTTTCGACATGTTTTTTGACAAGGTTTTTAAGTCGATTACCATCGGTTTCCGGAACCAGCCTGATATCTATTTCAGCAGTGGCACTTTCAGGCACTATGGTGCGTGCTTTTTCACCAACCCACCCCGAAGATAGCCCCCTAATATTCAATGATGGATATTGTAAGGCTTCCTGATAAAAAGAGCCTACTTTTTCGGGTTGTTTAATAGCCAGGTGGGTATTAATTGTACTTGCATCGTCTGGTACACTATTTAGTACATTCTTTGTTAATTCGTCTATAGCAATACCATCATAGTATCCGTCAATCAATACCCTGCCCTCCTTATCCTTCATGCTGGCCAATACCTGAGCCAATTGAAACCCGGGATTAGGGGCATAATTACCATAATGGCCGCTATGCTGAGGATTTATGGGACCATAGGTGGTTAGGGTTAAAGAAGTTATTCCTCTTGCGCCATATGCAATTGTTGGTTTACCGGAAGAATGGACAGGACCATCTGATATGATCAGAAAATCTGCTTCTAACAAATCTCTATATTCTTTAACGGCCTTTGGCAGGGGGGCGCTACTTTTTTCTTCTTCTCCATCTAATATTACTTTTACATTAAACGGAATTTCTACATTGTTTTTCTTCAAAAGATCTATTGTGTTCAGAAACATAACAATTGGTCCTTTATCATCTGAGGTAGAACGGCCAAAGAGGCGCCAATCATAATTTACATCCTCCTTTAAATCATCAAATGAAAGCGTTTTCCATGTATCATTTTCCTTTGCTTTAAGCACTACTTTATAAGGATCTGGTTGATCCCATTTAGAGGGATCCACAGACTGCCCATCGAAATGCATGTAAAAGAGAATTGTCGGTTTGTCATCTTTCATAGGAAGGGCTGCAAAAAAAAGTGACTCACCCTCGGTAGGCAGTACGGATGAATTAAAGCCTCTTTCATTGAATTTATTGGTGAGCCAGGAAAGATTTCTGTTGATATCTGAATGATCTAAAGCATCGTTCGGGATTGCTATAAATTCTCTTAACTCGTCTATAGTATGCCTGACTTGTGCTTTTACCTCTAGATCTTGAGCGTTGTTAATCCAAAATAAAAAAAGACATAAACATGTTGCTAAATTCTTCATGCGATAAGGTAAATTGATAAGGATTTAATTTTGTTAATTCCCGGAGTTGATCAACTGCTTTAATTTTAAAACAAGTAAGCGAATTAAAAGGAGAAATGGAAATCCATGGAAAAAAAGATCGAACCAATCCATGGGTTTCATCCCAATACTTCCTCCGATAACCCATTTAAGCTTACCCCATAGATGAGGTTCAGGAAAAAAAGGTGCCAATCCCAGAGTTAAACAAAACAAGATTACAATTTTCCAATTGTTAATTATGCTCATGATAGAGGTTTAAATGTTTGAATAAATTCTGAAATTCCACCTGTTCCTTTTTGCGACAACATTTTAATGAAAGCTGAGCCAATTATAGCTCCCTTTGCTGTATTTGTGGCCTGTTTAAAAGTTTGGGCGTTACTTATGCCAAAACCTACAATTTGAGGGTTTTTAAGATTCATCGAAGCAATTCTCTTAAAGTAAGCATCCTGCTCTTCACCAAATCCTTTTTTAGCACCGGTTGTGCTTGCCGAACTCACCATGTAAATAAATCCATCTGAAGCCTCATCTATTTGCAAAATTCGTGATTCACTGGTTTGTGGCGTAATTAGAAAAATGTTGATTAAGTTATACTTCTTAAAAATGGTCTCATATTCTTCCTTGTAAACATCCAGAGGTAAATCTGGAAGGATAAGACCATCTATACCTATTTCCTGACATTTTTTGCAGAAGTTTTCTACTCCATACTGCAAAACAGGATTAAAATATCCCATAATTATTAATGGAATTGAAACAGACTTTCTAATTTCCTTTAATTGACTAAACAACAACTCCGTCCCCATACCATTTTTTAAGGCTATCGTAGAGCTTTCCTGAATTGTAGGCCCATCTGCCAAAGGATCACTGAATGGCAAACCTATTTCAATCATATCAACACCATTTTTTTCCAAATCCTGAATAATAGTTACTGTATCGTTGAGATTCGGATAACCGGCAGAGAAATATATGGAAAGCAGTTTTTTGTCTTCGCCCAGTTTGTCTTGTATTCTGTTCTTCATTTTATAGAAACCAATTATAATTTGAAATAATCTATATAGGTTTGTAAATCTTTATCGCCTCTGCCAGAGAGATTAACGACCACGATGTCGTCTTCTTCAAATTTTCTATGGTCAAATATGGCAAAAGCGTGGGAAGTCTCTATTGCCGGGATTATACCTTCTAATTGAGATACTACTAACCCAGCTGTCATGGCTTCATCATCTGTAATAGAAATAAATTCGCCCCTCCCGGAGCTGTACAAATGGGCATGCATAGGTCCAACACCCGGATAATCAAGGCCGGCAGAAATAGAATAGGGTTCAGTTATCTGACCATCTTGCGTTTGCATAAGCAATGTTTTACTGCCGTGAATAATACCAACCTTTCCCAGGGCAGATGTTGCAGCACTTTCTCCCGAATGAACACCTTTTCCCGCTGCTTCCACTGCAATAATCCCAACATCTTCGTTATCCAGATAATGATAATACGTACCAGCGGCATTGCTTCCGCCACCCACGCAGGCTACAACATAATCAGGGTTAGGAGTACCTTCTTTTTCTAGGAGCTGAGACTGTATTTCCTCTGAAATTACCGATTGAAATCTGGCTACCATATCGGGGTAGGGGTGTGGACCAACAACAGAACCTATGATATAATGTGTGTTTACCGGATTGTTTATCCAGTCGCGTATGGCCTCATTTGTAGCGTCTTTCAGTGTCCTGCTTCCCGATAGCGCAGGCCTTACTTCTGCTCCTAACATTTTCATTCTGGCAACGTTTGGCGCTTGACGGGCTATGTCTATTTCGCCCATATAGACCACACACTCAATTCCCATAAGTGCACAAACTGTTGCAGTGGCCACCCCGTGCTGTCCGGCACCTGTTTCTGCAATGATTCTTGTTTTACCCAATCTTTTGGCCATTAATATTTGCCCAATAGTATTATTGACCTTATGGGCACCTGTATGACATAAATCTTCCCTTTTCAGATAAATTTTTGTTTTATATTTATCCGAAAGGCGATTAGCAAAATAGAGCGGTGTGGGCCTTCCCACATAGTCCTTTAATAATGCGCGGAATTCTTTAGTGAAAGAGGGTTCTTCCATAATCTGAAGATAGTTTTGCCGAAGTTCTTCAGTATTTGGGTATAGCATTTCCGGGATAAATGCCCCCCCAAACTGTCCGTAATAGCCTTTTTCATTAGCATGATAAGTCATATCCTAATATTTTTTATGAGTTGGTTACATACAACCGATTCTTAAATTCCTTTAATCTATTTATATCCTTCAGGCCAGGAGCTATTTCAAATCTACTGTTGACATCAATAGCATAGCAATATTTAGATTCCTCTTTTTGAAGAAATTCCAAAACACTATCGAGTTCCTCAGGCCCTATCCCACCACTAAGGAAATAGGGTTTTTTAGATGGATATCCTTTTAGTACTTCCCAGTTAAATTGATATCCATTGCCACCGGGCAACTTGCCCTTTGTATCAAATAAAAAGAAATCAGCCGACTTCTCGTATGGGCCAAGTTGTGAAAAATCAAAGCTGTCTTTTATGCTGAATACCTTGAGAATATCAATCTTGCTGTGTTGCTTTTCAAATTGCTCTTTTAGTTTTGCGCAGAATTCAGGCGATTCATTCCCATGCAATTGTATTGCATTTAATGAAAATGTTTTGGTGCGATCTAAAATTTCGTCAATATTTGCATCAACAAAAACCCCAACTCTACTAATCGTCTTATCCAATTCAGGAATAGATCCGTCAAAAAAACGTTTTGAAGGCTTCCAAAAGATAAACCCAAGGTAATCTGGCTGCAATTCTGCAACCTCCCCAATATTATCCTTCATTCCACAGACCTTTAATTTCATCTCTAAATTTGGTTTATAAATTCCCGGGCACTTTCACCGGGGTTTGATGTTTTCATAAAGGTTTCACCAATTAGGAAACCCTGGTAACCCAATTCTCTTAGCATTTTAATCGCAGCAACAGAGCTAATACCACTTTCTGAAATCTTTACAAATTCTTTAGGGATCTGTTGCGAAAGAGATATGCTGGTTTCTAAGTTTACTTTAAAGGTTTTAAGGTTGCGATTATTTACTCCTAATAAATCTAAACTGGGCATTATTGATTTAACCAACTCATCTTCATTATGAACTTCCAGTAATACATCCATTCCCAAACTCTTTGCTAATTCTGATAAAACTTTTATTTGTTTTCTGGTCAAAACAGCAGCAATAAGCAAAATAGTATCAGCTCCATAGGCACGTGCTTCTATGACTTGGTATTCGTCTATGATAAATTCCTTTCTTAGCAGTGGTAAATCAACTGCGGCTCGGGCTATTATTAAATCGTCCAGAGACCCTCCAAAATATTTTGCGTCTGTTAACACAGACATGCCACTGGCACCTGCGCTCATATAGCCTATTGCAATATCCTGCACACTTTCATTCTGATTGATCACAGATTTGGAAGGAGACCTTCTTTTGTGCTCGGCAATAATCCCAGTTTTACTATTTCTCAATGTATTAGCCAGGGATAGAGTTTCCCTTTGGAAGAGGAATGAAGTCTCTAATTGCTTAAGAGGGATTACAGTTTTTTTAAGGTGTAATTCTCTTTTCTTATCAACAACTATTTTTTCTAATATATCCATCAGTTGCTTAATTGCTGGAGTTTTTTTAGGGCATTTAGCCCATTTCTGTTTAGGAGAGATTCTTTAGCTTTTTCAAATCCTTGTTTTGGACTAATATCCAAAACTGTGGCGATGGCTACACCCGCATTTGCACAGACCACGTTGTTTTGAGCTTCCGTGCCTTTACCTTGCAAAATATCCATAAATATCTGAGCAGATTTGTCAATACTTTCACCGCCTTCTATTTCGCTTTCCATTACAATTTCTACCCCGAAATCTGAAGGATTCAGAATACCCTCAGTATTATTGGAAATAGTTTTGGTGCTGCCCGTCAATGAAATCTCGTCATAACCGTCAAGTGCATGGAGAACCGTATATTTTTTATCTGTGTTCTGATAGAGATACCCATACATTCGTGCTAATTCCAAATTAAAAACACCAACTATTTGATTTTTAGGAAAAGCGGGATTCACCATGGGCCCCAGCATATTGAAAAAAGTCTTCACCGCCAGTTCCCGGCGTATTGGGGCCACATTTTTCATAGCAGGATGAAACAAAGGAGCGTGTAATACACATATCCCGGCTTCGTCTATTGATTTTCTAAGAAAGTCCGGATCATTACTGAATTTTACACCTAAAAATTCCATTACATTACTACTCCCACAGGTTGAAGATACTCCGTAATTGCCATGTTTGGTCACTTTTATTCCGGCTCCTGCCGTTACAAAGGATGCCAGCGTAGAAATATTAAAGGTATCCTTGCCATCACCCCCAGTTCCGCACAAATCAATTGGATTGTATTCAGACAAATCTATAGCCAGACATAGTTCCAGAAGTGCATCCCGAAACCCTTCCAACTCTTCAATAGTAATACTGCGCATCATGTATACAGTAAGAAATGCGGCGATTTGGCTATTGTTATAGGTTCCTTTGGCAATATTTACCAGTACCTGTTTAGCATCCTCCTTGGAGAGGATGTCATGATTGATCAATTTATTCAGAATCGTTTTCATTTGTGTAAAATTAATGCCGAGTGGCAAACAATTTAATTAGTTCTTAAGCCAATTTTTAAGAATTTGTTTGCCATGCGGAGTTAGTACAGATTCCGGATGGAATTGAACTGCACTAACATCATATGACTTATGCCTTAAAGACATCAATTGTCCATTTTCATCAAAGGAAGTAGCCTCAAGCACATCCGGAAGTTCCGGATCAACAACCCAGGAATGATATCTGCCAACCACAATGTCCCTAGGCAGCCCTTCAAATAAAGGTTCTTCATTTTCAAGGATAATTTTCGTGGCTACCCCATGATATACTTCATCTAAATTTATCAAATTGCCACCAAAAACTTCTCCAATAGCCTGTTGTCCAAGACAAACCCCGAATATGCTTTTTGTTGATGCATATTTGGCAATTATTTCTTTGAGGAGCCCTGCTTCATCCGGGATTCCAGGACCCGGCGAAAGTATTATTTTGTCAAATTCATCAACTTCCTCCAACTTTAGCTGGTCATTGCGTTTAACAACTACCTCACAACCCAAGTCCTCAAGATAATGCACCAGGTTATACGTAAAGCTATCGTAATTATCTATTACCAGTATTCTATTCATGACTTACTTCTTATCCTTATTTAGATAGTTTCTGCAATTTCCAGTGCCTTGTTAAGGGCTCCTAATTTATTGTATGTTTCCTGTAGCTCCTTTTCCGGTTCAGAGGCAGCTACCAATCCCGCGCCTGCCTGATAATGAAGTTGGTGATTCTTACTTAAAAAGGTACGGATCATTATAGCGTGATTAAAATCTCCATTAAAGTCCATAAATCCGATCGCTCCGCCGTAGTAATCCCTATTAGTGGTCTCATACTTTTCGATGAGTTGCATTGCCATATGCTTGGGTGCCCCACTGAGCGTACCTGCCGGGAATGTATCTGCCACCACTTTCATAGTAGGTGTTTCTTTTTTCTTTTGACCTGTAACTTTGGAAACAAGATGAATAACATGAGAAAAGAATTGTACCTCCCTGTAATTTTCAACATTTACCATATTCCCATGTCTGCTTAGATCGTTGCGCGCAAGGTCTACAAGCATAACATGTTCACTATTTTCCTTTGCATCTTCTGTCAGTTTTTTAGCTAATAATGCATCTTCTTCATCATTTCCTGTTCTTTTAAAAGTACCGGCAATTGGATGTATTTCTGCCTTTCCATCTTTAACAATTAATTGGGCTTCAGGTGAACTACCAAAGATTTTAAAGTCCCCATAGTCAAAGTAA
The DNA here is from genome assembly GCA_965366915.1 of uncultured Eudoraea sp. GTDB lineage: Bacteria > Bacteroidota > Bacteroidia > Flavobacteriales > Flavobacteriaceae > Eudoraea. The sequence goes on from CBDUGN010000041.1 coordinate 7,219, forward strand.
AACAGATATGGAGAAGGATTAATAGAGCGAAGGGCCCGGTAAACATTGAATTCATCACCTTTAAATCCCTGTGAAAACCTTCGTGAAAGGACCAATTGAAAAACATCACCCCTTTTGCAATGTTTTTTAGCCAAAGCAACAAGTTCTTTATAATCTTCATCATTTAAGTTTGATGAGGCTTCACCCTCTTTTCTAAAATTATAGGATGCGAAATTTCTAATATTAAGGAGTTGTTCAATTTCAGAAATATTATTTTCTGAATTATAGCAATGGGCAAATATGTAGGCCTCATTCTTAAAATGGTTAATGGCTATTATATTTTGGTAAACAGCATAATAAATATCAGGAATATCAAGGTCTCCATCTTTTTTTGAAATTGAGATATCTTCAAAGTATCTAACTGCATCATATGACATGTAACCAAACAATCCATTATTTATAAATTTAAAGCCATTGGATTCTGTTTTAAACTTTTGACTGAAATCATGTATAATATCAACGACATCGTTCTTGCTGTTTATGACTATTTCCTTAACAGATTTATCCGGAAATAACAGTGTAATTTTTTCATACTTTACTTTAATAGAAGCTATTGGATTGCTACAGATATAGGAAAAGGTATTGTCATTTGCCCTGTAATCACTACTTTCCAAAAGAATACTATTGGGAAACTTATCACGAATTTTTAGATATACGCTGACAGGGGTAATGGTATCAGCGAGTATCTTTTTATAATAAGTTTTAAGTTCATATGCCATATTCTGTAATAATTTAGAATTTGATACAATCTATTTCTGAAAAATCAAAAAGGCTTGTCGCGATAGACAAGCCTTTTCGTATAGTAATACTACAATGGTGCTTAGCTCACGACGTTAAACGTAAGTTATTCCACCACCAAGTATTGACTATTCTAAAATTCATTTAGTCAAATATAGAAAGGAATTTCATAAATACAAATCAATTTAAGGGAAATATAGAATCAATTTCAAAGATTCCCTAATATGCTTACAGTAATATGATTTCTCAATACTTAAGTTCCATGCGTTCAGATCTGTATAAAATATCTGTTTGACCCCAGGAACTGGTTTTATTACCATTCTCACTTTTCAAATCTAGTGTTGCTTCAAAAACCTCTTTCCCTGTCTTGCGGTCTACTTCAACGATTTTAGCAGATAATTTTGTTCCTTTTTTTAGATAACCTGTAGTTACCAGAACATTATTTGAATTGTACAGATAGTCCACATCACTAACAATGGTCGAAAATAATTCCTCTCCTCTTTCCTTGCCATATTGCCATATTTGTTCTACTGTTTTATCCTTTTCATTTACCTTATATTCAACCCCACGGGAATAGTGGATGTTATCTTCAAAATGCCTGAAGATACCGTTGTCAAATACCATAATATTGCCATTGGGTAATAGCATTGGAGCATGCAATCCCCAGGGAAAGTCAAAATCCTCAGCACTTTCACTACCATCCTGAACGCTCCTTGGGTACGGTTTCCCTTCAGCATCAACAGCGGTTAGTAAATATGGTTTGGTTTCGAAACCGGTACCATCCCGGCCAGATTTCCCCCAACCTTTATGTGGCGCCAGTATCCATTGCAGATTATCATCCCAGGAAATTTTTATTAATCCCTGGTTTTTCCCGGATACGATAATTGAATTATCACTTGGATTAAAAGCCAGCCCATTCATATGTAACCAATCTCCTGGTCTAAAAAAATTAAGATCATTTCTGCTCACATCTAAATTTTTGGCTAAATCCCATACCCGCAAAATTTTGGCGCTTTTACGATCAATGGCAACGATATAATCATTATCAGATTTAACTTTCTTGCCATCCAGGTTTATGAATTGTCCTCTAATACCAACACAAGCCAGTAAATTACCGTCTGGCAACTCAAGCAAATCATGGTGCATACCATAATTAGTATTTATTTTCAATTCTTTTAATGGTTTGCCCAACATATCAAATTCATAAATAATATGCCTGCTCACCATTAAAATTGTTCCGTCTTTAAGTCTTTGAAACGGGCTAACCATTTTACCGGCAAAACTCAGATCAAGATACCATCGAACATGGCCCTGGTCATCAAAAATAATAGGACCGGAATTGAATTTGCCATTGTTAGCAAAATGAAGGTCACAACCGTGCATGCCCGGTTCCATTTCATCCCTATTTAGCTTGTTTATGGTAATAACCGGAAAATGACTTGGTGTATTTTCTGTTTTTAGTTGAATTGTATCTATGACCTGACCACCCTCGTAGTCCAAAGTAATTTGGACATTATTTAAAGTATTGGGGTATAAACCAACTACTGGTATTTCAAGATCAGTGGTGTTCAGATCAAAAGTTTGTTCGACAGGAATCTCACCCAGAACCTTAACGGTAACACTGCAGGGTTTTTCGGTTACAATTTCTAATAGAGCAGTTAAGGGCGATATATTATATGGGTTTACAGTGGATTTTATGGAATATTCAAATTCGGAAACGCAACTATTTAAAATAACCAGCACAAAAACCAATGAACCTGCCAAACGAGAGAATGCCTTTACTGCCATATAATATTTTTGCTCAAAAATAAAGTTTTAGGACTAATTCCACTGATCTTTTTATTTCAAAAAATAAACTTCATAACGAAAATATTGGGTTTTAAACCAATTGCTGTATTTAAAGTAATAGCCAGCCAAGTTGCATTTAATTATCAACAATGCCATTCGAATGAATAAGTTGATATCCTAAAATATAATGGGTCTTAGTTAGATTACTTCAGGATAGGCAAATATAATTTTGGGTTCTGTCAAAAAAAAAATCCTGAATAATTATATTCAGGATTTAATGAAGGAACTAAACGTTCTTAGAATTCCAAATCTACTACAAGATCAAATTCATCATAGATTGTTTTATCACCCAGGTCGTCAAAGAAACTACCTGAACCATACCTGACATCGTATTCAGCTCTGTCTACTTTTAAAGTAGCTGTAGCTTTACTTCCATAAATAGATACATCAAAAGTAACAGGCTTTGTTATTCCTTTGATGGTAAGATCACCCTGAACTTCATAAGAATTTTTTCCACTTGCCTTGACTTTTGTAAAAACCAAAGTAGAATTTGGATGATTCTCTACACCAAAAAAATCATCAGACTTAAGATGTCCTTCTAATTTACCTTTGTATTCCCCTTCAAGATCCGTTGAGATCAAAGACGTCATATCTACTTCAAATTCTCCACCTGTAAGTTTGCCTTCGTCAAACATTAGTGCACCGGATTTTAGGTTAACGGTTCCGGTATGAGAACCTGTTACTTTATAAGCTTTCCAGGTAACCTTACTTTCATTTGCTTTTACTTCTTTTTTTTCCTTATCAATTGAAGTATTTGCAACTGCTGTTGCTCCAAAAACTATGGCCAGTGCCAGACTTAATACATTCTTTTTCATGTTTCTAAATTTACTTTGTTTAATGATTGTTTTAAAAATTTACGTTTTATATATGTGTGAATAATAATTCTTTGGATTGTCTAACTTTTTTATAATGCTGGGTGTCGTCTTCCTCATCTCTGTAGCCTATTGCGGCTACTACGGATGCATTTAGTCCTTTGTTGTTTAATCCTAAAAGTTCATTGTAGGTCTCTACTTCAAAACCTTCCATGGGGCAGGCATCGATCTTTAAGTTCGCTGCAGCTGAAAGGAGGTTGCCCAAGGCCAAATAGGTTTGTCTTGATGTCCATGTCTCTTTAATGTTATCAGGAAGATCCAGTAACTTAGATTTCATAAAATCTCCATACCCTTGCAAATTATTTAATTCAATTTCCCTAGTGTCGCTTACATTAGCTAAATAATTATCGATGAGCTCGGCATCAAAACTGGTATTATTGGCAAAGACAACTAAATAAGATGAGTCTGTGATTTGCGGCTGACCCCATGAGGCCGCTTTTAATTTTTCCCTTAATTCTTTATCCTTTATTATAAACACATGATAGGGCTGAAGTCCATATGAAGAAGGGCTCAAACGAATGGCTTCTAATAAAGTATTTAAATCTTCGTCAGATATTTGTTTTTCGCTATTGAATTTTTTTGTTGCATATCGCCAATTAAGGCTTTCCAGGTAATTGTCCATAGGTTTAATTAAAATTTATTGAATAAATGATTTAACTGTTCAAGTTCTAAATCAGTAAAATTGGCTAACAATTCTTGTTCGGACTTTTTCATTACAATGTCCATTTCGGATAATACTTTCAATCCTTTTTCGGTTATGGTGATCTCAACTTTACGCCGGTTAGAGGTACATACAGTCCTGTGGGCATAACCCTTCTTTATTAATTTATCAACCAAACGAGTGGTATTGCTCATTTTACTAACCATTCTCTCGTTTAAAGTTGATAGATTGGCAGGTTTACCTTGCTGACCGCGTAGTATGCGCAAAACATTAAATTGTTGTATCGATATTCCAAACGGTTTAAGTGCATGCGAGATTTGTTCAGAGACTTTGTTATGTATAAGCATTAAATGGATAATAGTCCTACTTCTTAGCGGGATCTTCTTATCAGTCTTTATTATTGCCTCAACATTCATGTACTTACAATATTTGTATATACAAATGTATATCAAATATAAAGCATGCACAACACCAAAGCAGATAAAATTTTGTTAAATTAATTATGTATCATTTAATGTTGCTTAATTTTATTTAAACAAGCAATGAGCCCAATGATTCGTTCCGTCATGTTTTTATGTATTCTGGTTTTAACAGGATGCGATTTAAAAGAGCGTAAGAAAACGACATTCGAGAATTCAACATTCGTTAAAACCGAATTGGCTCCTGCGGATAGCCTGGGTATCCCTGTGTATAAATTTGATGAATTGGAACCGCTTTTAAAAAAGAAGGATGATAATATATATATCATAAATTTTTGGGCAACCTGGTGTGCACCCTGCATTAAAGAATTACCCTATTTCGAAAAAATTAACCAGGAAGGAAAGGATAATAACTGGAAGGTGATTTTAGTGAGTCTGGATATGCCTTCCATGTGGAAGTCAAAATTAATCCCTTTTATAAGGACTAAGAATCTTCAATCTGATGTAGTAGTCCTGAATGACCCGGATCAAAATAGCTGGATTCCAAAAATCGACAAGAACTGGTCTGGTGCTATTCCTGCGACATTGATCTATAATCGTAGTAAAAGAAAGTTCTATGAGCAAACTTTTACTTACGAAATGCTAAACAAAGAATTACGCGAATTCAATTAAATAATCAAACATGAAATATCTATTGGTCAATTTAGTCTTAATAACTGTTTTCTTGAGTCATCAGGGTTTACTTAATGATATTGATAAGGGTTATGGTATTGGGGATTATGCTACTGATTTCAGTCTCCCTGATATAAATGGAAAAAGGGTCTCCTTAGCTGACTTCAAAGATGCAAAGGGCTATTTGGTAATTTTTACATGCAATACATGCCCTTATGCAATTGCCTATGAAGATAGAATAATTGCCCTTGATAAAAAATATAAGACAAAGGGGGTGCCGGTAATTGCCATAAATCCCAATGATCCCGATTTACAGCCGGAAGATGATGTTCAGCATATGAAAAAAAGAGCAATTGAAAAAGGATTCACTTTTCCCTATTTGGTTGATGAAAAACAGGAGATATTCCCGCAATATGGAGCAACTAAAACGCCCCATGGATATTTGCTCGAAAAAACCAAAAAGGGAAATGTAGTACGCTATATTGGCACTATTGATGACAACTATTCCGATGCATCTTCCGTTAAGACCAAATATGTCGAAAACGCTGTAGATGCAATGTTAAAAGGCCAGGAAATACCATTAACAACTACCCGGGCTATTGGTTGTTCAATAAAATCGCGCAAACGATAAATGTTTGTGAAAACTACAGGAGTTTGTACCTTCGCCCGAAAATAATTAAGAACTATAAATAGAATGGCAGATTTATTTCAAGAGGAATGGGTTGAAAAACTGGAGAAGGATAAGCACGCGTTTATTCTGGATGTAAGAACCCCTGAAGAAGTAGAACAGGGACAAATTCCTGAGGCTACCAATCTGAATATTTATTTGGTACAAGAATTTTTAGAGGAGCTGGAGAAATTGGATAAATCTAAAAATTATTATGTGTACTGTAGATCTGGTCAACGAAGCCGTCAGGCATGTGCAATAATGAACAGTATTGGCATTCTCAATGCCTATAACCTTATGGGGGGTATACTGGAATGGAATGGGGATATAATCTAATTGCCTTAAACCTTTGATGCTGCAACCCACATTCAGTGGGTTTTTTTAGTTTAGGAGCATGCGCGAAGATCTCCTTCACTATATCTGGAAAAATGGAAAAATTCCATTATCCAAACTATATACTTCCAGTGGGAAATCACTTAATGTTATATCACTTGGAATTCATAATCATGATGCAGGACCTGATTTTTTTCATGCTAAATTGGAGATTGATGGACAACTTTGGGCGGGGAATGTAGAAATACATATAAAGTCTTCTGACTGGTATGCACATCGACATAATACAGATGCGAATTATGACAACGTTATTTTACATGTAGTTTGGGAGGAAGATATTACGGTATACAGGAAAAATAAGGAAGAAATACCTGCACTTGAACTTATTAATTATATATCACCCGCTATACTTACCAATTACTATAAACTATTCGGTTCCACGAAAGATAAGTTTATCAATTGTGAGCAGGAGGTAAGTTTAATTGACAAATTTAAATTTTCAATTTGGTTAGAACGTCTTTATTTTGAGAGACTAGAAGAAAAATCCAATGAAATAAACAGATTGCTGGCCAAAGCAAACAATAATTGGGAAAAGGTACTTTTTATACTATTATTGAAAAACTTCGGGCTAAAGCTAAACAGCGAAGCTTTTTTAAGTCTTGGCAGAGCCCTTGAATTTGATATTGTCCGAAAGTTATCCCACAATATTTTTCAGTTAGAAAGTTTACTATTTGGGTTATCAGGGCTATTAGAGAATGAATCGTCTAATGATAAGTATTTAATCCAAATGCAGGGCGAATATTCTTATTTGAGGAATAAATTCAAAATTAATGAAAGAAATGTTCAAAGTCCCTCTTTTTTTAGATTGCGCCCGGCAAACTTTCCCACTATCCGTTTATCGCAACTATCTAATTTGTATGGCAAGAGGTCACAATTATTCAGTAAAATTATAAATATAAAGGAGGTGGATCAGGTTTATGAAATTTTCAGTATATCTGCCAGTAATTATTGGAAAACACATTATGTTTTTGGGAAGTTGTCACCTAAAAAAGAAAATAAGCTTAGCAGGAGTTTTATAAATCTATTGCTCATTAATACTATACTGCCGATGATTTTTTGTTATTCAAAATGGCAAGGCATAGATGTAAGCACAAAAATAATTTCGATACTGCACAAGCTAAAGAGGGAGGACAATAAAATTACCAGAAATTTTTATCATCTTGGAGTTAAGTGTGGTAATGCTATGAATAGTCAGGCTTTGCTACAACTTTATAATTCATATTGTATTAAAAACAGATGTATGGAATGTGTTGTAGGAGATAGTTTATTAAAAGGAAAATAGTATTTTTAAAAAATGAATATTTTCTATCGCCTTTTATATTATTTTCAAAAACGTGGTTTTGAAGTATGCAGACGGATTGCAGAGAGTCTTGGTATTAGGGCACGTGTTGTTAGAACCACTTTTATCTACCTGACCTTTGTAACTTTGGGCTTTGGTTTTGCATTATACCTTTTTTTGGCATTTTGGCTGAGAATAAAGGATTTGATCTACACCAAAAGACATTCAGTTTTTGATCTTTAGATATGATAAGACTTTTTCGCTCTAAAATTTACATCGCAGTTGCATTGATGTTAACTGTATTGCTGGCAGGCACTTTGGGATATCATTTTATAACAGGATTATCCTGGTTGAATGCCGTTTATATGACCATAATTACGGTTACCACTGTTGGATTTACTGAAGTTGGTCCGATGCAAACACAAGGTAAAATATTTACGATTTTTTTAATAATATCCAGTGTCTTTATATTTGCTTACGCCATTTCTGTGATTACAGAATATTTATTCAGCAAAAATCAATTACAGCTACTTAAAACAAAAAAGGTGAAAAAAATGATTAAAGGTTTATCCAATCATGTTATCGTCTGCGGTTATGGACGTAATGGAATGCAAGCAGTAGAGCGACTTAAGGCATATAAAAAACCTTTTGTTGTTATTGAAAACGACAAAGATATTATTGAAAAGTATGAAAAAGATGTCTTGTTTGTTGAGGGTGATGCCAATGAGGATGAAACTTTAATGTCGGCCCGTGTAAAAGATGCACAATATTTAATAGTTACTTTACCGGATGATGCGGCAAATTTATTTGTTGTGTTGTCAGCGCGTCAACTAAATAGTAAATTATTTATCATAAGCAGGGCTTCACAGGTTACCTCGCAAAAGAAGTTGAAATTAGCAGGAGCAGATAGTGTTATCATGCCGGATAAGATAGGCGGCGATCATATGGCATCCTTGGTTGTAATACCAGATTTAATAACCTTTATGGATAAATTATCTACCGAGGGAGAAAATACCACCAACCTGGAAGAAGTCGCCATTGAAGATTTTGCGGATCAAATGGAATGTAATTCCTTAAGGGACCTTGATCTTCGCAGAAAAACAGGATGTACGATTATTGGCTATATAGAGCCCGACGGTAATTATATAATCAATCCTGAAGCCGATTTGCCCCTTGAGCCAAAAAGTAAAGTAATTGTTTTAGGAAGACCGGAGCAGATTAAAAAGCTTAATGAAATGTTTCATATTAACTAAAGTTCAATAAATAATTATATTTTTTAGTGTTACTAATTTTTAGGATATTGCCTGCCAAACAGACCAAATAAAACCAAAAAACTATTATGAAGTACAAACTTCTTTCAATTTTTACCTTATTTCTGCCAATGCTGACTTTTGCTCAGGATAAAGGCCTCGATGAAAAAGTAAATGATGCTTTTATGCCAGTAGCAGTTTGGTGGGAAGGTTTTGTTCTTACATCAATTCCAATAGCAGGGTATAACCTGCCAATAGTTCTGATGCTATTAATAATTGGGGCCACCTTTTTTACGGTATATTTCAAGTTTCCAAATATTACACAATTTGGTCTGGCTATAAATACCGTACGTGGTAAGTATGATGAATTAGATCATCATAGCGTAGAGAAAGCAGAATTAAACATTGTTGATGGCGACCTTGTTGATACAATTAGTGACGAAAGCAAAGAAGGTGAAGTAAGTCATTTTCAGGCTTTGGCGACGGCCGTATCCGGTACCGTAGGTCTTGGTAATATAGCCGGAGTGGCAGTAGCCATTGCGCTTGGAGGGCCCGGGGCCACATTTTGGATGATTGTTTGCGGTTTAATTGGGATGTCTACGAAATTTGTGGAATGCACGCTTGGAGTAAAATACAGGGATGTAGGGGCAGACGGGACGGTTTATGGAGGCCCCATGTATTATTTATCAAGAGGTTTAAAAGAAAAAGGATTTACACGATTAGGTAAAATTTTAGGGGTTGCATTTGCAATACTTTGCGTGGGCGCCTCCTTTGGAGGTGGTAACGCATTTCAATCAAATCAGGCCGCTGTACAACTTTCAACCATGTTGAATTTACAAGGGGGTGCTACCGGAGTAATTATTGGGGTGATCCTTGCATTTCTGGTTGGTATTGTAATCATTGGTGGGATAAAAAAGATTGCCAGTGTAACTGAGAAAATTGTGCCTTTTATGGCCGGAGTTTATGTTTTGGCTTCTTTGGTCATAATTTTTGCCAATATCGAATATATAGGTGATGCATTTGCAATGATATTTAATGGTGCTTTTACTCCAATGGCCGGTTTAGGTGGTATTCTAGGGGTTATAATTGTAGGCTTCCAAAGAGCGGCTTTTTCAAATGAAGCAGGTGCCGGTTCGGCAGCAATAGCGCATTCAGCAGTTAAAACAAAATATCCAGCCAGTGAAGGAGTTGTTGCTCTTTTAGAGCCGTTTATTGATACCGTGGTTATATGCACCATGACAGCATTGGTAATTATTTTCTTTAATATGGATGCAGGTGCCTTTGAATATGGCAATGCCGTAAATAGCACTGTTTTAATTACTGAAACGGGCAATTATGTTGGAGGTGTTGATTTAACTTCAATGGCTTATGATTCAGTAATTCCCGGATTCAGATATATCCTTACAATTGCAATTATACTCTTTGCATTTTCAACAATGATTTCATGGTCTTATTACGGCCTTCAATCCTGGAAATTCCTTTTTGGCCGGGGTAAATATGCGGATGTGGTATACAAGGTGTTATTTTTACTATTTGTTATCATAGGTGCTGGAGCTACCTTAGATGCTGTTATTAAGTTTTCAGATGCTATGATCCTCGCATTGGTATTTCCCAATATGATAGGTTTACTGTTTTTATTTCCCAGGGTAAAAGAAGAACTCAACAAATATTTATTAGATATAAAAGGTATAAGAAAATAAATAGATTCTTGAAAAATTTAAAATCCCACTTAAAGTTCAATAAACAGGAACGGAGTGGGATTTTCTTTTTACTGTTAGTTATTTTCAGTTTACAGCTGATCTATCTGCTGATCAGCAACGAGGTCTTTTATGCTTCCGAAGCTAGCTTCGTTCTAAATAACAAAGTTCAAAAACTATTGGATTCAGTTAAGGAGAAAAGTATACCCGGAGAATCACCTAAGATGTATCCTTTTAATCCAAACTTTTTATCTGATTATAAAGGTTATGCCCTTGGCATGTCTAATGAGGAGATAGACAGATTACATTTATTCAGATCAGAAAACCTATGGGTTACCTCCGTAAAAGAATTTCAAAGAGTAACTCATATCTCAGATTCATTACTTCAGCAAATAGCACCATTATTTAAATTCCCCGAATGGACTAGTCAATCCAAAAACGAAAAAAAGACTAATCAGAAAAAGTTGTCGGCAACAAAGGTTAAGCCTAAAGATTTGAACAAGGCTACCGCAGAAGAACTTAAAGTCATTTATGGAATCGGCGATAAATTATCCGCCAGGATTATTAAGTTCAGAAATAGATTAGGTGGCTTTATGGTAAACGAACAATTATATGATGTATATGGTTTGGAGGAAGAAGTTGTTTTAAGAATACTGGAAGAATTTAGGGTTAAGCAGCAACCTGCAATCGAAAAGATTAATATAAACACAGCTACGGGCAGAGAGATGGAAAAACTAATTTATATCAACCAAAACCTTGCAAATCAAATAGTTACTTATAGGGATAGTGTAGGTATTATCAGATCTTTTACGGAATTAACAAAAATTGAGGATTTTCCGGCAAAAAAGATTGATAGAATTAAATTATATTTGTCGCTCTAAAAAATTGCAATAATGACTACAGACACAATGTCTATTATTAGTTTTGATTATTCTGAGACCCAACACCATGTTGCCGAGTCTGCCAAGAAATTTGCAGAACAGTATATCAGGCCGCATATTATGGAATGGGATGAGGCTCAGTTTTTCCCTGCCGATCTTCTTAAAAAGGCCGGAGAATATGGTTTTATGGGCGTATTGGTGCCTCATGAATTAGGTGGAGCTGGTTTGGGCTATCATGAGTATATAGCGATTATTGAAGAGATATCTAAAGTCGATCCATCAATTGGACTATCCATAGCTGCTCATAATTCCCTATGTACAAATCATATTTTATCTTTTGCAAATGATGAGCAAAAACAAAAGTGGATTCCGAAACTCGCGCACGGAGAGTGGATTGGTGCCTGGGGTTTAACGGAGCACAACACCGGTTCAGATGCGGGAGGAATGAGTACTACGGCCGTTAAAGATGGGGATGATTGGATTCTAAACGGGGCAAAGAATTTTATAACCCATGGTATAAGTGGAGATATTGCAGTTGTTATAGCAAGAACCGGTGAGAAGGGTGATAGCCGTGGGATGACAGCTTTTGTCATTGAAAAAGGGACCCCGGGTTTTTCCAGTGGCAAGAAAGAGGATAAATTAGGCATGCGCGCCAGTGAGACTGCTGAATTGATTATGAATAATTGCAGGATTCCGGATTGCCAGAGACTTGGAGAAATTGGAGAGGGCTTTATACAGTCCATGAAAGTCTTAGATGGGGGTCGTATTTCAATTGGTGCCTTATCACTTGGGATTGCCAAAGGTGCCTATGAAGCTGCTATAAAGTATTCCAAGGAACGCGTGCAATTTGGCAAACCTATCAGTTCATTTCAGGGAATTTCATTTAAACTAGCGGACATGGCCACTGAAATAGAGGCCTCTGAATTAATGGTGCATAAGGCAGCTTTCCTGAAAAATGAGGGTCGCGAAATGACAAAAATGAGTGCAATGGCTAAAATGTATGCTTCTGAAGTCTGCGTTAAAGTTGCCAATGAAGCTGTTCAAATTCATGGAGGTTATGGATATACCAAGGATTTTCCTGTGGAGAAATTCTACAGGGATTCCAAGCTTTGCACAATAGGTGAAGGCACCACAGAAATACAAAAAGTAGTTATAGCAAAGAATATTTTAAAATAAGTTGTTATCGTTTAATTTATTCATTCTATATTTGCAGTCGAAAAATATTTAAAGAAAGGAGGTTGTAGCCTATGTTGATAATACCAGTAAAAGAAGGAGAAAATATAGACAGAGCTTTAAAGCGTTTTAAGCGGAAGTTCGATCGTACAGGTACCATGCGTCAGTTGAGAAAACGGCAGCAGTTTACCAAGCCTTCAGTTGAAAGAAGACAACAAATACAGAAAGCACAGTATATTCAGGGTCTTAGGGATCAGGAAGAAATATAATACTAAGCTAACAGCATTATAGAATCTCGTTGTGATAACTATCTCGACGGGATTTTTTTATGAATATAACTAACGGTAACTTTGTGTTATGTCTGTAGCTGCTTTCATATCTTATCTTACTCATGAAAAGAACTATTCACCTAATACGGTGAAGGCCTATGAAAAAGATATTAAGGGATTTGTAAATTTCTGTTTTGAGGAGTACGATTTAAAGAAAATAGAGCGGGTTGAATATAATTTAATTAGAGGGTGGGTAGTTCAAATGGTTACCGAAGGTTTATCTAACCGATCTGTAAACCGAAAAATAGCTTCATTAAAGGCTTATTATAAATTTTTATTAAAAACTGAAAACATTCAGGTTAATCCTTTGGCTAAGCACAAAGCCCTAAAAACTCCTACAACAATTGAAGTACCTTTTTCTGAAAAGGAAATGGAATTGCTTTTACAGCAGGTACATTTTGAAAATGGATTTGAAGGAAGCAGGGACAGGTTGATTATAGAATTACTTTACACCACAGGAATAAGGCGGGCAGAACTAATCAATCTTAGATTAAAGGATATTGAGCTGTCTCAAAAAACAATAAAGGTATTGGGGAAGAGAAACAAGGAACGAATTGTTCCACTCCTGGACTCTACAATAAATTTGTTTAAAATATATTTGGATGAAAGAATGAAGTTAGCGTCAATTAAAGAGCGGGACTATGTATTTCTTTCAAAATCAGGGATTAAAATTTATGAAACACTTGTATATAGAATTATTAATGGGTATTTTAGTAAGGTCTCTTCCAAAGTTAAAAAGAGTCCGCATATACTCAGGCATACCTTCGCTACCCACCTTCTGAACAAAGGGGCGGATTTAAACTCGGTGAAGGAATTGTTAGGTCATGCCAGTTTGGCATCTACACAGGTTTACACACATAATAGTATAGCCGAATTGAAGAAGGTACATGCGTCTGCTCATCCAAGGAGCAAGAAATAGTATAACGTTCTTTTCTATTGTTTAATCCAAAATTCGTTACTTATGACGGTGAATATACAAGCTGTGAATTTTAATGCTGACCCTGAGCTTCTAAATTTTATTCAATCTCGTTTAGACAAGCTCGAACTTTTTTATGATAAGATTGTCAGCTCAGATGTATATTTAAAGGTTGAAAATACCAGTGTAAAGGAAAATAAAATTGTTGATATTAAACTGCACATTCCAAAGGATAAGTTTGTGGTAAAAAAGCAATGCAAATCTTTTGAAGAAGCAATTGATTCGGCATGTAGTTCTCTGGAAAGAAAATTGGTTAAAAAGAAGAAAAAACCGAGGTTCCAAACCTCTTTAAAATTTTTATAAAATAGTTTTGATTAAAAAAATAATTATCTACATTTGCAGTCCGTTAGAAATAGCGGACTTTTTTATGCTTTAAACGGCTTTAAAAAGCCGATGTAGCTCAGCTGGCTAGAGCAGCTGATTTGTAATCAGCAGGTCGTGGGTTCGAGTCCCTCCATCGGCTCGTAAGTTCATAAAAATCAAGGAGGGGAGATACTCAAGCGGCCAACGAGGACAGACTGTAAATCTGTTGGTTTTACCT
>CBDUGN010000042.1:0-21415 GCA_965366915.1 uncultured Eudoraea sp.
CTATGGATTAACAGTTTCTTGAATCTGTTTCCTGGTTTCCATTTGTTCCATTAATGCCTTAAACCCCAATGCCACCCCATTGGTCCAGCCAAATCCATCCTGAGTTTCATATTCACCTCCTCCGGAAAGTAAGCTTGTATCCTCAACGTTATACTTTTCCATCATTTTTCCGGTGTTTTTGTAAACTCTTTCATTAATTGCCAACCATCTTTTCATTATATCCAAAGCTTCTTCTTCATATCCATAGTTAAGCAATCCGTGAACGGCCATCCATTGCAATGGCGCCCATCCGTTTGGTGCATCCCATTGTTGCCCTGTATTTTTTAATGTAGTAAGAAGTCCACCATCTTTTAAAAAATCAGCTATTAGTTTTTCTTTTACAGCTTCAGCCTGTTCCTTTGTTGCAATGTTAAAGAACAAAGGAAAAGTAGCTGCCAGTGTGAATTCATCTGTGTTGCTATTCGTTTTAAAATCATAATCCATAAAAAACTGCACATCTTCATCCCAAAAGGTTTCTTGTATCAACTCTTTACGCTTTAATGCCTTTTCACTGTATTGCATTTGAGATTGCTTATTCCCTTTTAAACCATATCCCTTAGCTATTTGCTTCTCCATAAAATAAAGCAGGCAGTTCAGGTCTACCGGCAATAAGTTTGCGGTATTTGTTGATTCAAAGGAATCTTCCTCAGCAAACCATCGGCTGCTAAAATCCCAGCCGGAAGTCGCTCCTGCCCTTAAATTAATATATAGATCTGTTTTCTCCTTTTCGGTTGCCAGGTCTGCAGCCAAATGAAGATCTTCTCTATAGCTTTCCGGGCGAGGTGTTATACTGCTGTCCCAATAGCGATTAAGGAAGGAATCATCTCCTACTTTGATCACATATTTGTTAGCTTCATAGGGCTGCTTAATAACATCTTTGCCAGCAATCCAAAAGTCATATTCCTTCTCAATCATTGGTAAATATTCCACTAAAATCGTACTGTCTTTGCGAGCCAAAGCGGTAACCATTAGCGTAAAGAAAGGCGGTTGGGAACGACTTAAATAATAATTCCTGGTACCATTGGGGATAAAACCCAGGGTATCTATTAAATAGGCAAAGTTATCAACCATGTTCCTGGCAATGTGCTCCTGATTATCTACTAACAGACCTTCTATAGTAAAATAACTATCCCAATAATAAATTTCCTTAAATCTGCCACCCGGGACAATATATTCATAAGGCAGGGCTATCCTGGAAGAATAAGGAATTACAGAATCCGGTCCCCTGGTTAATTTGCCCCAGATACTACTAATATGTTCATACATAGTATGGGTTGTATCTGTTGTAAAGGTTAATGTGGCCGTAGACTTATCACTAAAATTTTCCGTTACAAAAGCTTTAAGATCAAAATTCTCATCTTGTCTTTCTTTCTCATATTTCTTGTTTAGTACGTAATAAGAATCCTTTGGAATAAGATCGACAAAAGTCTTGGAATCTTCAAACAAGCCTTGCATTTGAACATCTATAAATAATGGTGAGGCATAATAATCTATCTGTTGCTCCCTGGGTTCCGTTCTGCAACCCAATGATAAAATAAATAGAAAAATAAAAGGGAGAAAGATTCTGTTCATTTTCATAATATCTTAATTTTCTAACTGATTAAATCATAGGCAATATCATATGGTACTAGCGGAGTTTTTTGCTTAACATAAATAGGCTGTCATTTTCTTTCTTTAGTTCACTAACCCGATCTACATCTTCATTTGGAATAGTAATGGAAAGCACATAGTGTTTTATTCTCCATTTCCCATTTTCTTTGGAAAGCACACCAGATCCTCTGCAAATTTCCATACGGGTATCCAGCAATTCATCAAACCACCCAAAATTACCTGATTTATCAACATATATATTTCGTTCAATGGTTGTAAAACTCCAGGCCTTACCCCTATCAAAATAGGGTTTTGAAAATGCCCTGAAATCCTCATTTTGCCAATTTTCTGAAGCATCCGTTCCTATAAATACACCATCGTCAGCCAGTATCCCAAAATAAGTCTCATAATCCGCTTCAGATGCCGCCTTATGCCATTCATTAATCAGATCATTCAATTCCTTTCGGTTATCTTCCTGAGCAATCAAATGCCCGTTAAATAATATTAAGATAATCATCAATAACTTATTCATCTAAAATCATTTTTGTGTCCAAATTATAATTTACCATCACATTAAACTGATTGCGCAGTGCATTAAAAGCATTAACCATTTCTATAGTCGGTTCTAAAGGATCCTTCCGGTATTCGAGGGTTGCCTTTACTTTTAAAATATAGGTTTTAAAGACTTTTTGCCGGCTTTTTACCTGAGGTTTATCAAAAATTTCCGGATAGTTGGAAACCACCAGTGCGTTTTGTTTTTCTATAAACTCATCAATTAACAGAATTAGTTCCTCATTATTTTCAACAGCGTAAAGTCCGTCAAAAGCGATATCCAAATCCTTAAATTCGGCCCATGTCTCCAGAATTGTCCTGGCCCCGCTATTTAATGTTGATTTTTTTGGTAGATTCTGAACATCAAATTCCAACTCGTCTGTCTCAATACTTTGTTCAGAACTTTGCTTCTTGCCACAAGAGAATACGAGCAACGAAATTAACCCAAGGACAAACAATTTTCTCATAAGACGAATGTACAAATTTTAATAAAAGCTATCTTTACCATGGAATTATATTTACCCTTCAACTATGCATAAATCCATACTTATTTTGGGAGCTTGCGGGCAGATTGGCACGGAACTGACCTTTGCCTTAAGAGAATTATACGGAAATGATCAGGTTGTTGCCAGTGATATACGCGAAGGTAGTGAGAGTTTAATGAACTCCGGACCGTTTGAACTTCTTGATGCCACCAATTATGAAGCCATAGAGGATGTAGTGATGTATCACGAAATTGAGGAGGTTTACTTAATGGCAGCCATGCTGAGTGCAACATCCGAGAAATTTCCTGAAAGGGCATGGAATTTAAACATGAATTCGCTTTTCAATGTATTAAACCTGGCCAAGGAAAGAAAAATTGAAAAAATATTCTGGCCTTCCAGCATAGCTGTATTTGGTCCAAACTCGCCAAAAGACAATACTCCTCAAAGCACTGTAATGGAACCCAGCACAGTTTACGGCATAAGCAAGCAGTCTGGTGAAAGATGGTGTTCCTATTACTACCATAAATTTGGGGTAGATATAAGAAGTGTGCGGTACCCGGGGTTAGTTAGCTGGAAAACCTTACCCGGAGGGGGCACCACGGATTATGCTATCGAAATTTTTCACGAGGCCTTAAACAAGGGTAGCTATACTTGTTTCCTAAAAGAGGATGCAAAACTTCCCATGATGTTTATGGACGATGCGATCAGGGCTACTATTAAACTTATGGATTGTGAACCGGGTGAACTAACCGTGAGATCTTCATACAATCTTTCGGCTATGAGTTTTTCTCCGGCTGATATCAGTGCCAGTATTAAAAAACACATCCCAAATTTCAGAATATCCTATAGTCCCGATTTCAGACAAGCAATAGCAGAAACATGGCCCCGCAGCATTGATGATACCAAAGCAAAAGAAGATTGGGGGTGGGAACCGCAGTTTAACCTTGAGAATACCACTGCAGAAATGTTGAAAAATCTACCTTCCCAAAATTTTTAAGTCTTTTTGCTATTTGTGACAGTTAGGGCGTTACTGAGGAATTATCCGTATTTTTAAATATATAAAAGCATCAATTATGAAATGGTTTATTCTCTTTTTTTCGATATTTTCTATGATAAATGCACAGGCGCAGATACCGGCCGGAGTTTATCATGCGCAGGATAGTTTAAACGGGCTTACCCATGAACTAAAAATTGACAATTCGTATTTTATTCATACAATTTACGCTAAATCGCCCGCAGGATTTGTCAAAACTATAGGTGGTTTTTATAACCTGGAAAATGACGTCTTAACAGTGAAACTTGAATTTAATTCTGATTACGAGGAGGATACTACCACATCTGTAGAATTTCCTGTAGAAATTGTTAAAGAAGGCTTGGTGATAGTTGGTGATCCCAATCTAAACTTTAAGAAAGATCCTGATTTTGCACAGCAATTAGATGGTAAGTGGCTTTTTGCAACACGTGGACCGGATGAAGGGCAGGAAAGACGGGGAGAAAGTAATTCTAGAAAAACAATGAAGTTTTTATCGGATGGCCATTTTCAATGGATTGCCTATGATACTGAAACTTTCAAATTTTCCGGTACAGGAGGTGGCACTTACACTTCAAAGGATGGGGTTTATACAGAAAATATTGAGTTTTTTTCCCGCGATAATTCCAGAGTGGGTGCACAACTTAATTTCACTTATGAAATTAAAGGTGATGACTGGCATCATAAAGGGAAAAACAGCAAGGGAGGACCTATGTATGAAATTTGGGCAACAAGAAAATGATTTTTTTTAAGTATTCCTGATATCAGATTTGCCTCCTGTTTTTTGCAACAATTTAATTGAACTTATTTCAACTCCTTTGTCAATTGGTTTAAGCATATCATACATATTCAGGGCTACTATACTTGCCCCGTGCATGGCTTCCACCTCTACACCTGTTTTGTAGTTGGTTTTTACGGTGATCAGTATTTTAATCTGAAGTCCTTCCACTTCGTAATCAATGTCTGTATACTCAATGGGTAATGGATGGCAGTCTGGCAAAAGGTCTGAAGTCTTCTTTACCCCTAATAAACCGGCTGCTTTACTCATGGCAAATACATCGCCCTTGGGTACTGTTCTATTTATAATGGCCTCTATAGTATTTTTAGAACTTACATGAACAACTGCCTGGGCAATTGCCGTTCTGAGTGTATTTTTCTTATGTGTAATATCTACCATTTTTAGGTGTTTACTTTCCATTGGTAAGAATCATCCTCAAATAATTCCTTTCCAAAAACCGGAACCTGCTTTTTAATTTCCTCAACAACTTCATGCAAAGCTTCAAATACCTCTTTTCGGTGAGGTGAGGAAACGAATACAAACAAACAAATTTCACCCGTCTTTACAATCCCTTTGCTGTGGTAAATGTGCATGCAACTTAAGTCAAAACGTTTAAATGCTGCCTCCCTGATCTCGTGAAATTTGAGGTTGGCCATTTCTTCATAAGCAGAATACTCAATGGCCTCAACCTTTTTACCTTCAATTTCATCTGCCCTTACCTGTCCTAAAAAAATATCGTGCGCACCAATCTGAGTCTTAGACTGGTGATTGGCAATGGATTTAGCAATAAAATCAGGTGTTATTGCCCCCTGTATAAACACTTTTTTGACCTTTGGTTTTTCCATAAGGAATTTTTCTTTGGCACTAAGGTAAAGAAGATTTGGGAAATTGAAATTATCCTTTATCTCTGTCGTTTAAACCGGTAGTATTAAATTTTATTGGTCACTCCAGAACTTCATACACTGTAACCGGGGCGGCCTTATTTTTCATGCTAATACTCCCCACTTTTTCACAGCGAAAAGATTCCTTAACACCCTCATAACAACCTTCAGAAATAATGATTTGGTTTTCTTTGGCGGCATCCTGTAAACGGGCTGCAATATTCACTGTGTCCCCGATAACCGTATAGTCCAACCTTTTTAAACTCGAAGAGCCAATGTTCCCGGAGACCATCTCGCCACTTTTGATGCCGATAGATACTTTCGGAGTATAATTCGAAATTCCCTTGGATTCAGGAAGGTTACCAATTTTCTGACGTACAGCTAAAGCGACATCAATGGCCCGATCTAAATGATATTCTCCTCTAAACACAGCCATAATAGCATCGCCGATAAACTTGTCTACATATCCTTCCTGGGCAATAATTTCCTTCACCATAATATCGAAGTAAGTGTTCAGCATATTCACCACCACATCAGCCGGGGTGCTCTCACTGATGGCCGTAAAGCCACAAACATCTATGAACATCACTGTGGCCTCAATATTTTCATTGGCCATAATTGTAGATTCATATTCCTGACCACCCATAAAGTTTAGTACGTTTTCATCAACATACATTTTTAGAATATTGTTTTCCTTAATGGCTTTCAGGGTCTCTTTGATTTGCCTGGCATGTTTTAAGGTCTTTTCCACGGTAATGGTCAGGTCTTCAAAATTGATGGGCTTGGTAATAAAATCAAAAGCCCCGCGATTCATGGCAGTACGGATGTTTTCCATATCGCCATAGGCCGATACCATCACCGATTTCAGGAGTGGGTTTAATTCGTTGAGCTTGGTAAGTAAAGTAAGCCCGTCCATTTCAGGCATATTAATGTCGCTCAGCACCAGGTCCGTATTGGGATGGATGTCCAATTTCGCCAGGGCGTCTATCCCATTGATGGCAAAAACAAATTCATATTCGTTTTGCCGTATTTGTTTTCGAAATTTTTGTTTGATGAGTACCTCAAGATCAGTCTCATCATCCACTACCAATATTTTTGAGGTCATAATATTGCTTTTAATTTTTCCTTTAAGATACCAAATTCCAGGGGTTTGGTCAAAAAATCATCAGCACCCAAGCGAGCGGCGGTATCCCGGTTGTCCTGGTCGCCATATGCAGTGATCATCATAACCAGTGGGGGAGGTTTATCATAGTCTTTCCGAATATTTTCCAAGAGCTCCAACCCACTCATTCCGGGCATGTTAATATCAGACAAGATCAACACCGCCTTATGCTCCATTTCCCGTAAAGTATGTAGCGCTTCTTCTCCTGAAAAGGCAAAAACAAAATGGAGTGTTCCGCTCTTAATCTCTTTTCTAAAGCGTTGCTGAAACAGCAATTGTACATCACGTTCGTCGTCTACTACTAAAATTTTCATAGGTCTTATGGTTTATAGTTCATTTGAATTTATTTTTTAGGTTTCTTATTTTCCTTTGTAATGGGTAAGGCCATGGTAAAGGTGGTTCCTTCCCTTTCTTTGGAAGCTACCTTTAATACGCCTCCATGCCCTTTGGTCACAATGTCATAGCTCATACTCAGCCCCAATCCTGTTCCCTGCCCCGTAGGTTTGGTCGTGAAAAAAGGTTGAAAGATCTTTTTCCTGACCGAATCGGGAATGCCGTTGCCGTTGTCCTGTACAGAAACAAAAACTTCATCACCTTCTTTTTTTGTAGTTACGGTAACAGTTGGTTCGTAGTCTTTTTGATCGAGTTTCTTACGTTCGTTGACTGCATAAAATGCATTGGTTATCAAATTCAGGACCACTCTTCCAATATCTTGTGGAATAACATTCACCTTACCAATACCTTCTTCAAAAGTAGTTTCAAACTTCGCATTAAAGCTCTTGTCCTTGGCTCGTAGGCCATGATAGGCCAGGCGTAGGTACTCATCGCAGAGTGCATTGATATCGGTGGGCTCTTTTACACCGCTGCTGCTTCGACTGTGCTGTAACATACCTTTCACAATGGCATCGGCCCTTTTACCATGGTGATTAATTTTTTGTTCGTTCTCCTTAATATCTTTTGCAATTATTTTTACTTCATCAAGATTTCCTTTCTCGACTTCTTCGCTCAATTCATCAATCAATTCAGTATTTACCTCAGAAAAATTATTGACGAAGTTCAATGGGTTCTGTATTTCATGGGCAATGCCGGCGGTCAGTTCTCCCAGCGAAGCCATTTTTTCGGATTGGATAAGTTGGGTTTGGGTGGTTTTTAGTTCCGTGTATGCTTTTTTAATTTCTTTAGCCTGTGCGAGTTCTTTATCTTTGGTTCTTTCCCGCTCCTTTTGAAGCAATCTTGCTTTCTGAAATCTATGGGTTGCATAAATGCCACAAACCAATAGCAGCCCATAAATAGCATAGGCCCACCAGGTAGCCCACCAGGGTTTGGCAATAAGGATGTTGATGCTTTTTTCTTGCCACTTGCTGCTATTCCGAATAGGCGACTTAATTTTTAGGGTGTAATCTCCCGGAGGAACCTTGTTGTAATTTACCTTTTGGCCGGAAAGGCTTTCCCGCCATTCTTCATCATATCCCTCTAGTTGGTAAAGCATCATTTTTTCCACCTCAGACCGGAAGTCGATCGCTGCCAAATCCATACTGAAAATATTCTCATTGTATTTAAGCTGCACTTGTTCAGCATCGAATAAGGAGGTTTGAATAGGCCCATCATTTCGGGGAGTGACGATCCGGTTGTTTACCCGAAGATCTGTAAAATATAATTTCAGAGTACCGGGGACATCCTTAAATTCATTTGGTTGAAAAGTATAGTATCCATTAGGACTGGTGGCGAAATATATGCGTCCCCCCTTAGTCTTATAGGCTGTGGACAGGGCATGTAATTCCCCGGCATCAATGCCATTATCCTTGTTGTAAACCTCCTTATTTTCACGATCTGCACTCAGTTTAATAATCCCCCCGGAAGTACCAAGCCAAAGATTATCATCGTCATCCCCAATAATGGACCGAACAATTTCACCCACGAAGATGCCCGATTCGTTGCTTTTGAAAGGGGCAAAATCTGTCCAGTTTTCATTGCTTTTCCACAGTCCGTCGAACCCGGCTACCCATAAAATTCCTTGCTTATCAGTATAGAGATCAATGACACGGATTTGAAAAACATGTTCAATTTTTGACGTCTCGGCATCTAATTTAAATATTCCATCCAAGGACCCAATCCAGATGTTGGAAGATGTATCCTCTGTTACTGCGCTTATATCGAGTAGATTCAAATGATTCTTATCAGTAGGATGGTAACCATATCTGGTAAAAGTATCCGTTGCCACATCCAGTTTGTTCAACCCATGTTGGGTCCCTATCCAAAGATTGGAATGACTATCCTCATAAATAGTACTGACAAACCCATCACTAAGGCTTATAGTATCATTCGCATTATGAGAATAGCGGATAAATGAATTTGATTCAGGATTAAAGCGGTTGAGTCCCTCTTCAGTCCCAACCCATAAACGGTTTGTCTTGTCTGTGTATAGCGCAGTAACCTTATTGTAGCTTAAGCTTGTGGGATTATCTTTTTTATTCAGATATTGTCGTTTATCTCCTGTAAGCTTGTTTTGCCAAAACAGGCCATTTGCCCAGGTTCCAATCCAAAAATCAGTATCCCCTTTTTCCAGAACTGCCTTGATATTACCAGAAGCGGATATGTCTGAAATTGTATGGATATAGGGATCAATTTTGTATAAATTGGACTGTTGGGTGGTGAGCCATATAATCCCATCGGTAGAAACATGCGCTGCCCAGCTCGAATTTTCTGTCAAATCTCCCTGCAATATCCCCTCCGTTCCATAATGCATAGTCGTTTTGGTACGTGGATCCCATCGGATAATTCCATTTTCATAGGTCCCGATCCACAGCAAACCTTCCAGATCTTCGAGAATAAAAGTAATGTGCGCCTCCCCGGTATTCGGCGGAGGAAGGCTCAGTGTTCCTATCAAATTTGGACCAAAAGAATATCGTGTAAATTTCCCTGTTTCCCGATCCATTTTATGTAGCCCATTCCCTCCAGTGCCCACCCAGAAATTACCCTCACTGTCTTCAAACATGGCTCTAACTTTATTATCCAGCAGGCTATTTGGATTATTAGGGTCATTTTGGTAGCGGGTGAACGTATTGGTTTTTCGATCAAATCGGTTAAGACCTCCTTTATTATCCGAAGTCCAGGGCATACCCGTTCCTACCCATAGGGTTCCCTGCCGATCCTCATAAATGGCCCGTACCACATCATGACTCATACTGGTGGAGTCCTTTTGATCATAATTGTAATGGGTAAATTTACCTGTTGTCGGATCCAGTTGGTCCAGCCCTTTATTAGTACCCACCCAAACCATCCCCAGCCGATCTACCAAAATGGCCCCTACATTGTCATCGCTCAGGCTTTCAAGATCGTCTTGGTCGTGGCGATAATGCGTAAAGCGCCCCGTACTGGGATCAAATCGATCCAATCCCTGCCCAAAAAATCCTATCCACAGGTATCCGGATGGGTCGGTGGCAAAACATTCCGGATAGCCGCCCCCTAGCGAATTTGGGATAGTAGAATCATGAGTATATTTTGTTAGATGACTACCATCGTAACGGTAAATGCTGTGGTTAGTCTGATCGGAAAACCACATAAATCCTTGTGCATCCTGTGTCAGGGCATTGATCTTCCCTATCGAAATGCCATTACTACTTGAAATCTTTTCAAAATTAAGTCCATTGGTTTGTGCTATAAGTATTGTCGCCGGGCAAAAGAATACCATGACCAGTATAATACCAATACGTATTCCTAAGTGCCTTATTGTCCTCATTCGCCTAATTTAATTGAGCTTTTACAGGCAAAGCAATTGTAAAAGCTGTGCCTTCACCGACTTTACTCTTTACAGATATTTCCCCCTTATGCGCCTTTATAATATCATAAGATAAGGATAATCCCAATCCGGTTCCCTCCCCAGTGGGTTTGGTTGTAAAAAAAGGTTGAAAAATTTTGTCCAGCACATTTTTGGGAATGCCGCTGCCGTTATCCTTTACTGAAACGAAAACCTTATTTCCAGTTTTTTTTGTGCTGACTGAAACGGTGGGTTCATAACCTTCCGGTTGTTGTAGTTTTCTCTCAGAAACTGCATAAAATGCATTGGTAATTAAATTTAATACTACCCTTCCAATGTCTTGGGGAATGATATTTATTTTGCCGATATTTTCATCAAAATCGATTTCCATAGTTGCGTTGAACGATTTGTCCTTGGCCCTAAGGCCATGATAGGCCAATCGTAAATATTCATCGGCCAAAGCATTGATATCCGTAAGTTCTTTACCCCCACTACTGCTGCGACTATGCTGCAACATGCCCTTTACAATGGCATCGGCCCGCTTGCCATGGTGGGAGATCTTCTCCAGGTTTTGGTCGATATCTGTTAGGAGTTCCTCTTCCAGTGTTGAATCCCGGTCTTTTTTACTCTTCCCTCTCTCTTGCTTTAACTCTTCTATCAGTTCAAGGTTTACTTCTGAGAAATTATTCACGAAGTTCAACGGGTTCTGAATTTCATGGGCGATACCGGCAGTGAGTTCTCCCAATGAAGCCATTTTTTCGGATTGTATAAGCTGACTTTGGGTGGATTTAAGATTGGTATGCGCTACTCCAAGTTCTTTATAGGCCTTTTTAATCTCCTTTGCCTGGGCCAGTTCTTTTTCCTTTGCTTTTGCCTGAGATTTTGCAAGCAATCGCCTTCGCTGAACACGATCTGCAATAAATATAGCAGCAATAAATAATATCCCATATATTGTATAAGCCCACCAGTTGGTCCACCATGGTGGTGTAACGATCATAGCAATACTTTTTTCTGACCATACCCCATTCCTGCCATTGACGGCCTTAAGGCGGAAGTTGTAATTGCCGGGAGGTACCCTAAAATAATTTACTTTATCCTCAACGCGTGCTTCGCGCCAGTCTGTGTCGTAATTCTCCAATTGGTAATACACTGTCTTACTAGCTGAAGTACGATAATCAATTGAAGTAAAAGTAAAAGCGAACTCATTTTGATCATGATCCAATAGAATTTCCTTAGTGTCAAAAAAAGATTCCTTTAACGGACCTTTTTTATCAGGTACCAGGGAGCGATTATTAAGCCAAAAGGAGGTAATGTACAAGGGTGATTCATCTTGCGGCATATTGAATTCAGTTGGATAGAAAGCGTAATACCCCTTACTATCAACAAAAAATAGTTTACCATCACTTCCCTTATACCCGGTTGTCTTTAATAACCGATCCTTATCAGCGGGGATTACCCCACTTTCTTTACCAAAATGAACTAAATTATCCCGGGAACTATTCAATTTGTAAATCCCGGCGAGGGTGCTTATCCAAAGATTATCTTCGTTATCGGCGATGATTGACATTACCACAGAATTAATATCAATTCCTGTACTATCCTTGCTTAGTGGATAAAAATCGTCCAAGGTTTTATGATACCTATAAAGCCCTTCGCGCGTGCCTGCCCAGATAATCCCTGACTTATCCTTAAGCAAATCATTTACTGTAAGTCCTGGAAGATAATGCTTGAATTTCCCGGATTTTCGATCCATATTGCTTATGCCGACATTGGGTGACCCAATCCAAAGTTCATTTTTTTCTCCTTCAAGAATAACGCCTACCATATCATCGCCAATACTACTGTTGTCCTTGTCGTTCTTTCTATAATGGGTAAACTTCCCGGTATCTCTATCCAATAGATTTAAGCCACCAGTTTCTGTTCCGACCCATATGTTAAAATCCCGATCTTCAATTATAGCATTTACAATATTATCACTCAAACTTGTAGCATCATTTGGGTCATGCTGGTAGCGGGTAAAGTTTCCAGTTTCAGCATCATATCTATTTAAACCGAAAGGTGTGCCGACCCATATGACCCCTTCTTTGTCCTTAAATAATTCTGTAATCCAATTGTGGTTAATACTATTTTCATTCAGGGGTTCATGGACGAACCGCTGCGAGGTTCCGTTTTTCAAGTTTTTACGCACCAAACCAGTTCTGGTGCCCATCCACATGATAAAAGGGGCCTCTTCCAGTATAGACCGATTAAGGCCATCTACCTCAAAATGTGGGATATGAATATTCTGAAGATCTATTTTATATAAGTTTTCGCCATCTTCTGTAGCCAGCCAAACCAATCCATCATTTGAAGCATATGCCCACCAACCAGAATTATCCAGGAAGGTTCCCGTTTTATCGGCATCATTACCAAAATAAGTAATTTTCTGATTTTCAGGATCATAACGATTAATGCCATTTGCAGCAGTCCCAATCCATATTTTTTCATCGGCATCTTCTAAAATAAAGGTAATATGATTAAAGGGCCTCGTGTCATTTGCGGGTGGGCGACTTAGCTTTTCGGGATGTTTTGGGTCATAGGAATAACGGGTGAACTTCCCGGACTTACGATCAAGCGTATGCAATCCATCTTTATCACTACCGACCCAAAAGTTACCCTTACTGTCTTCAAAAATGGCCCTTACTTTATTACTAACAAGACTGTTTGCATTAGCAGGATCGTGCAAATAGCGAGTGAAAGTACCCTTGCTTCGATCAAATTTATTAAGGCCACCTGCCGGATTATTTATTTCCCATGGTACTCCTGTCCCAATCCAAAGGGTCCCTTCCCTGTCTTCATAAATGGCCCTTACCCCGTTGTAACTCAAACTTTTTGGATCATTGGGGTCGTGCCTGAAATGATCGAACTTTCCTGTTTTTAAGTCCAGCCGGTCCAGACCTTCACCTGTTCCTACCCAGAGATAGCCAAGATGATCCATGTGGATAGCCCAAATACCATTGCTGCTCAAACTTTCGGGATCATTGGGATCATGACGATAATGTGTGAAAGTACCCGATACCGGGTCTAACATATCTAATCCGCCTGCCCCAACCCAGATATTACCGGCAGGATCCGCGAACAAACATTCGGGATAATCACCACCTAATGACTCCGGATCGTTGGGGTCGTGCCGATACTGTGTCATGTGGTTACCATCATATCGTATTATAGCCCCATTGGTCTGATCCGAGAACCACATAAATCCATTCTGGTCCTGTGTAATAGTGTTGACCTTGCCTAAAGTAACACCATTGGATCCTTCAATTTTTGTGAATTTAAGTTGTTTGGTCTGCGCAGTACTTATACTGGAAAGACATAGTATGAATACAAGAAAAGAGAACAACTTGAATTTTTTAATGATTGTAGATATAATGTGAGTTCTGTTCATATCAATTTTGTGGGATTGTTACGATAAATTCTGTGCCTTGTCCTTCTTTCGTTTCTGCTTTCATCCCGATAGCTTCTCCTTCTTAATACTATGGAGAAGGAGCTATTGGGACCCCCGGACCTATACCGGCAAAATAATAGTAAATTCCGTACCTTCATTTTCCTTAGTTTTAACATTGAGTTCTCCCCCATGTGCTTTTACAATATCATAACTCAATGACAGCCCCAAGCCTGTTCCCTGCCCTGTGGGTTTGGTAGTAAAGAAGGGTTGAAATATTTTTTCCAATACTTTTTTTGGAATACCGTTGCCATTGTCCTGTACGGTAACAATAACTTTATCACCTTCTTTTTTTGTGGATACAGTTACCATAGGCTCGTATTTTGTATCCTCCGCCCGCCCGTCGCCTGAAGCTTCGGCAGAGGCACTTGCTTTGGCCGAGGAGGCCTTTTCATTGGTAGCACTTCGACTGCGCTCAGTACAGGCATAAAATGCATTTGTAATTAAATTGAGTATTACCCTGCCTATATCTTGTGGAACTACATCAATGGTCCCGACACTTTCATCAAAATTGGTTTCAATAGTTGCGTTGAACGATTTGTCCTTGGCCCTAAGCCCATGATAGGCCAAACGCAAATACTCATCCGCCAGGGCATTGATGTCGGCAGACTCTTTTACCCCACTACTGCTACGGCTGTGCTGTAACATGCCTTTTACAATGGCATCGGCCCGTTTGCCATGGTGATTTATTTTTTCCAGATTTTGTTTGATGTCGTCCGCGACCGCTTTTGCTTCTTCCAGATCTCCTTTCTCTATTTCTTCATTCATCTCATCGATCAGTTCATTGCTAACCTCTGAGAAATTATTCACGAAGTTCAACGGGTTCTGAATTTCATGGGCGATACCGGCAGTGAGTTCTCCCAATGAAGCCATTTTTTCGGATTGTATAAGCTGACTTTGGGTGGATTTAAGATTGGTATGCGCTACTCCAAGTTCTTTATAGGCCTTTTTAATCTCCTTTGCCTGGGCCAGTTCTTTTTCCTTTGCTTTTGCCTGAGATTTTGCAAGCAATCGCCTTCGCTGAACACGATCTGCAATAAATATAGCAGCAATAAATAATATACCATATATTGTATAAGCCCACCAGGTGGTCCACCAGGGAGGCGCAACGATAACCCCTAAACTTTTTTCTGACCATACCCCATTCCTACTATTAACAGCTTTGATTCGGAAGCTATAATCTCCCGGAGGCACCATGATATAATTCACTTTATCCTCGATACGTGCTTCGCGCCAGTCCGTGTCGTAATTCTCCAATTTGTAATACATTATTTTATTAGCTGAAGTGCGATAGTCTATTGAAGTAAAACTAAAAGCGAACTCATTTTCATCATGATCCAGTAGAATTTCCTTAGTGTCATTCAGTGCTTCCTTTAAAGGGCCTTTTTTATCCGGCACCAGAGAGCGATTATTAAGCCAAAAGGAGGTAAAATATAAAGGTGATTCATCAAGCGGTATATTGAATTCAGCAGGATAGAAAGAGTAATACCCCTTACTATCACAAAAAAATAGCTTACCATCACTTGCTTTATACCCTGATGCTCTAAATAATCTGTCCTTATCAGAAGTGATTACCCCACTTTCTTCACCAAAATGAACTAAATTATCCCGGGAATTATTCAATTTGTAAATTCCGGTCAGGGTGCTTATCCAAAGATTATCTTCATTATCCTCGATGATTGAAATTACAACAGAATTAATATCAATTCCTGTACTATCCTTGCTTAGTGGATAAAAATCATCCAATGTTTTGTCATACCGATAAAGTCCATTCCTGGTACCCGCCCAGAGTATTCCCGACTTATCCTTATACAGATCACTTGTAGCATAACCCGGCAGATATTGTCTAAATTTTCCGGTTTTTCGATCCATCTTGCTTACGCCACCATATCCTTGTAACCCAATCCAAAGTTCATTTTTTTCTCCTTCAAGAATTTCAGTTAAATGATCGTCGCCAATACTGCTGTTGTCCTTGTCGTCCTGTCTAAAATGGGTGAACTTTCCGGTAGCTCTATCTAATAGATTTAATCCACTGTTATTTGTTCCGACCCAAAAGTTAAGGTCTTGATCTTCATGTATATCCGTTATTGCATAACCGCTCAAACTTGTAGAATCATTTGGGTCATGAAGATAGCGGGTAAAGCTTCCAGTCTCGGCATCATATCTATTTAAACCGTTGGCCGTACCAACCCATAAGATCCCTTCTTTGTCCTTAAATATTTCTGAAATAAAATTACTGCTTATGCTATTTTCATTCAAGGGTTTATGGACAAACCCCTGCGAGGTTCCGCTTTTCAAATTCTTGCGAACAACTCCTTTCTTGGTACCCATCCACATGATAAATGGTGTTTCTTCCAATAAAGACCGATTAAGGCCATCTATCTCAAAATGTGGGATATGAATATTGCGAAGATCAATTTTAAATAAGTTTTCTTCCTCTGTAGCCAGCCAAACCAACCCATCTTTTGAAGCATACCCCCACCAGCTCGAATTATCCAGGAAGCTTCCGGATTTATCCGCATCATTACCAAAATGTACAATTTTTTGGCTTACAGGGTCATAACGATTAATGCCATTTGCTGCAGTCCCAATCCATAGTTTTTCCTCGGCATCTTCTAAAATAAAGGTAATATGGTCATAACCAACCACTTTATTTACCGGTGGGCGACTTAGTTTTTCGGGTTGCTTTGGGTCATAGGAATATCGGGTGAACTTCCCGGACTTACGATCCAGCGTATGCAATCCATCTTTATCAGTGCCGATCCAAAAGTTACCCTTACTATCTTCAAATATGGCCCTTACTTTATTACTTACAAGACTGTTTGCTTCATTAGGGTCGTGCAAATAGCGAGTGAAGGTACCGTTGCTTCGATCAAATTTATTAAGACCACCTTCTGGGTTTTGTACCCATGGCTCCCCTGTTCCTATCCAAAGGGTGCCTTCCCTGTCTTCATAAATGGCCCTTACTTTGTCATGACTCAGGCTTGTTGGATCATTGGGGTCGTGGCTGAAATGATCGAACTTTCCTGTTTTTATGTCCAGCCGGTCCAGACCTTTTATTGTTCCTACCCAGAGATAACCAAGATGATCCATCTGGATAGCGACAACAGCATTACTACTCAAACTTTCGGCATCATTGGGATCATGACGATAATGTGTGAAAGTACCCGACACCGGGTCTAACCTATTTAATCCGCCTGCCCCAACCCATATAATACCAGTAGGATCAGCAAAAATACATTCTGGATAAGCACTACCCAATGACTCCGGATCCTTGGGATCGTTCTGATACCGGGTCATATAACTCCCATCATATCTCACAATTGCTCCATTCGTCTGATCTGAGAACCACATAAATCCCTCAGAATCTTGAGTAATTGCATTGATCTTGCCTAAAGTAACACCATTGGATCCTTCAATTTTTGTGAATTTAAGTTGTTTGGTCTGCGCAGTACTTATATTGGAAAGACATAAAATGAAAACAAGAAAAGAGAACAACTTATATTTCAATGTTGTTTCGAAGGCGTTATGTCTATTGTTCATTTTATATAGTTAAAAGGCAAAGATGTTTTCTGTCGTTTTTAATATCATTTTTGTTGCACTCATGGGAAAGCCTTAATAATACATACTTAAACTTCTTAATATCCTGGATTCTGAACCAAATTAGGATTAGAAAGCAGGGCATTTGATGGTATGGGATACAAATTTTTGGTTTCATCACCGATAAATCTCGGATCTTTAAACTCCCAATTCCTGGTAAATTGCCCAAAACGAATCATATCTGTCCTTCTAACCAATTCAAGATATAATTCCCTTCCCCTTTCCTCCAATAATTCGATTTCCGAAATTGTACCCAGAGGTGTAGCACCCCTTAACACTCTGAGTTCATTCACCATGGCAGTGGCATCTCCACCAGAACGCAGAATAGCTTCGGCTTTCATTAAATGGGCATCCGCATACCGAAATATGATGGCATGATTTGTAAATCCATTGTCTTTACTTGGGTGATATTTAAGTACTCGAATCCCATCGGCCTCGCCAACACCTATAATTCCAGGATATTCTTTGGTAAATATCAGATCATTACCAGTACGGTCTTTTGTTTTAGTGCCATCTGCATTGTACTGTTGTCCTATAAGGAAGCCATATCCTATACCTTTGTTCGTTTCATTAGATTCATTTATACCCGGAACAAATCCCCTGCGCTCTTCCTGACCTGATCCGAAAGCATTGTTTTCCGGATCCCCTTCAAATACATCATAGAATTCAGCTAAGGTGCTGAAACCATTCCAGGCCCCACCTTGATTGTAATGCAAAGATCCATAGATCAAAGGGCTAACATTAGTGGGTAACCAAAAGACGGTTTCTATATCAGCACTCTCTTCGAATATACTAAAGTACCCTGATTGCATAGCAAAGCCATCAGCTGCGATTTCATCTACTAGAGAAACAACTTCATCTAGTGATACAGGATTACCAGTACCATTATAAACACCTGAATTTAAAAGTACCCTGGCTTTTAAGAAGCGGGCAGCAGCTTTGGTTCCTCTTTTTAGATTGTCCATATCGCCCGCTGCAGCTGTTGGTAATCCGGCAATAGCAATATCCAGGTCGTTAAGCACAGATTCCAGTGCTTCAGATCTCGATAAAATAACAGGATTAATATCCGGCCCTTCATCCGGTGCTCTGTTAGGAACCTGACCAAACAGGTCCATAATAACCCAGGTTGCAAAAGCTCGTACAAAACTTGCTTGCGCTATCTCTTCTTGTG
Source organism: uncultured Eudoraea sp. (assembly GCA_965366915.1). Classification (GTDB taxonomy): domain Bacteria; phylum Bacteroidota; class Bacteroidia; order Flavobacteriales; family Flavobacteriaceae; genus Eudoraea. Next base: position 18,530 of record CBDUGN010000042.1, read on the forward strand.
AGGCATTACTCCTGGGATCGATTACCTCAGAAGAAAGGAATATGATTTCATTCCACGCATTCCATGTAAAAATAATCGTCCCGTGTGATGCATCCCAAGAGTGGGTATGCAAATTTCTCCATAATCCATTATCGCCCCAGTCAGTACCCCTGGTAGGAACAAATTGTTCATCGGTGGTTATTTCTTGCAAGCCAGTATAACCGCCAACCCCAACCAAGCTAGGGCCTAATTGGTTGAAGATATTGTCTAGTGAAGCAGGCACACTTTCAACGCCATTGAATATTCCTCCTTCATTTGTTGATGTATCTATGATGCGATCTGTTGGTTCTATCTCCAAATCGGAACAGGACATGAAGGCTATTCCAAGGATGACCGGCAGCAAATAATTTTTGATTTGTGCATTTTTCATGTTTTTTTAAAATTTTGCGGTTAAATTAAACGTAATTATCCTTGGTCTTGGGTAGGCCAGATTGTCTATCCCTGCTGTAGGAATACCGTTTAAAAAATTGCCTCCCGATGTATTAACCTCCGGATCAAGTCCACTATATCCCGTAAATAGAAACAAATTTTGTCCAATTACACTTAATTGAAGACTTTTAAAAGTTCGTGTGCCACTTATGGGTACATTATAGCCAAAGCTTAAGTTTTGTATACGAACATAATCCCCTTTTTCCAGGAATCGTTCAGAAACCTCCGCAGCGGCATTTCCAGATTCCCCGTTTGTTAATACATCTTTTGTAACATTGTTTCCACTCCTTAAAGACCCGGCTGTAAAAAAAGCATTCCGGGTACCATTATACACCGAATAAGCAAACTGGCCTGTAAGATAGGCTGCAAAATTCCAATTTTTATAGGATGCGTTTAAAGAGAAACCTGCAGTTACATCTGGTAAAGCATCTTTCCCAACAAAGGTCTGAACATCACCTATTGGCTGGCCGTTGTCATCAAAACCCTCAAAAGGCCTTAAATAGTAGGAAAATAAAGGCTGACCTCCAGTAAGCAACTGAACAAATGCCGCCGACAATCCCTGACCGCTAATACTCCCCGCTGGAATTTGCCCCGCAAAATCCTGCAATTCGTTCTCATTGTAAGCGATATTGAATGAGGCATCGATATTGAAATTATCAGATTGCACAAAATCATATGCCAATACAAATTCAATCCCCTGGTTTAGCACAAGAGCGTCTAAATTCTGGAATAAAAACGGCCGTGGTGAAGGTTGGGCAGCCGTAACCTGTATCAATAAGTCATTTGTTTCCTTGCGGTATAGATCAATTGAGCCCGAGAGCCTGTCATTGTTAAATCCAAAATCGATACCAACGCCAAAAGACAATGTTTCTTCCCATTTCAATGCATTGTTAACAAATGAAATTACCTGGGTGCCCGGAATGTTTATTTCCCCTCCATTCCCAATAAAACTATCTTCGTATCGCTCAGTTCTAACAAAATTACCAAATCCAAGACCTTCCTGGTTCCCTGTGATACCTCCACTTACCCGAAGTTTTAAGGTAGAAACACCGGGACCTATGAAATCTTCTTCGTCTATTTTCCATGCAAATGCAGCAGAGGGGAAGATGCCATATTGGTTATCCGGGCCAAAACGCGAAGAACCGTCCGCGCGTATTGTTGCAGTAAAGAGGTATTTATTGTTCATGGAATAGTTTAACCTGGCAAAGAATGATTGCAATTCATCAGTAAAATCATAGGTATCCCCAAAAATAGAAGTAACACTCGTGGCTACGGGCGAAATCATATCAGTACTTAATGGGAAGAGCCTGTTCACAAAAATATCGGGAGCGTTGGTTCCAATACCATATTGTTGGTAATTACCACTTATGGCTGCTTCAATGGCATTCGCAGAATTTTCCAAATCTCTGCCCGCCTCATTAAGATCACTGGTAGAAAATCCCCAGCCCTCAACATTTCTTCCGCTTCTTTGGAAATCCTGGAAAGAAAATCCTACAAGGGCATCCAGGGAGGATTTTTCAAAGTTCTTTTTATAGGTAACTATGGCCTCCAATAAATTGTTTGTTATATCAAGATCAAAAAGATCTCCAGTTCCTCTGTCAGGGGCGCCAAAAGCATCCACGTTATCCCTGCTATTAACAGAAATTGTGGAAGATTTAGAGTTGTCGTACCCTACAGTTAGCTTGGCTGACAGTTCCGAAGTAACCGCATAATCCACTGAAAAATTTCCTAAGAATCTATTTGTAAAGCCCTTGATCTGTTGATATTCCAAAACTTCTGAAGGAGTTAGAATACCAGCTGAAATGAAATCCAGGCTTGTTGGAATTGTGGGGTTGGCTGTATATGCATAAGATAAAGCTTGCCTGGGAGAAAAAGCCTCATCATTTACTCTGGAAAACGTTCCCCTGAAACTAAGCTCAAGCTTGTCTTTTAAGAGGCGGTGCGACCAATTAAGTCTCCCGCTAATCCTTTCAAGGGAAGTTTTTTTAATAATTCCGTTTTCCTTTACGTAACCAAAGGTTGTCATGATGTTACCTTTACCATAATTTTTGGACCAGGATAAATTTTGGTTATTGGAAATACCCGTTCTTGTAACAAAATCCTGCCAGTCGGTATTGCCTCCAAAATCAACTGCTTCAGCATCCCCACCATACTGTGTAATTCCTGCTAAGAATTCCTCTCTATCCAATAGATCAAATCTCCTTGCAACAGAGGAAATACCTACGGACGAGGAAAATTCAAAAACACCTGCACCACCGGCCTTACCACTTTTGGTTGTTATGATAACTACACCATTGGCTCCCCGAGATCCATAAATAGCTGTAGACGAGGCATCTTTAAGAACACTGATACTTTCAATATCTGAAGGATTCAGAAAGTTCAATGGGTTTCTTGGAGGCCTACTGGATTCAAATGAGG
>CBDUGN010000043.1:0-21182 GCA_965366915.1 uncultured Eudoraea sp.
TATTTAAATATATTACCTTTTCATTCCTTTATCGCCCAATGGTATATAATTTCCTGGATAATAAATTTGGGAAACGCTTAAGTTTAATCCTTATCCCTCTTATTGTATTGATATCTATACTTGCCGCCACCCGGTTCAGTACTTCAAACTATCTCGATAAGGATATGCAATCATCTTCTTTTGCTGCCAGCACAAAAAATTATAATGATCTAATCAGCCTTAATAATTCTTTTGCAGATCTTGCAAGTATTCCTTCTAAAGTAATTCAAACATCATTTCTGAATGTTTTTGTGGTATATGGCCGATCTATAGAAGATGACGTGTTTTTTTTTAACAAGGAGCTTGAACCTGAAGAGGACAAAAGAGGCATTTATTCAGCTGTATTTTCAGAGGGCACTATACCATGGTCCGAGCGGGGCAAACAAACACAGGAGTACATGGATGAAATTGAAGGTATGTATACACTAAGTGTGGACAGTATTCAGTTTAAGCCCAAATTTGTGGTTACTAAAAATTTTCAGAATCAACTGGGATTTGAAACCTTTGTAGATATAAGATCAGTTCCGGATGGAAAACACATTCTTAAGGTGGCAAGAAAAGACCATGATAAGGATAGTATATATATGAGAACAATAATTAAAATTCCTTTTTGGTATTATCCAGAAAATAAATAGGCAATTACAATGGTAATAAAAACTATTTTTATCAAATATCGATTTATAATTTCTATACTGATGCTGAATGTATGTATTGGTTTTAGTCAAAACGAAAAAGTTAAAGTCTTAATCGGCGGCACTCTTATTGATGGCTTCGGTTCTGATCCAATTAAAAACAGTGTTGTTATTGTTGAAGGTCAAAGAATTAAGGAGGTAGGAACAATTGGCAACATCGACATACCAGCAAATGCAGAAATTATTTCTACCGAAGGAATGACTGTACTTCCCGGCTTATGGGATATGCATGTACATACCATGATCAATGGGCACGCCGACTATGCGTATTGGGATAAAACCTATCCTCCACTTTTTAAAGATGTTATAATGCCCTCTTCCGCCCATCAATTACTGATGGCAGGGGTTACCAGTGCCAGAGATCTGGGAGCGCCACTTGAAGAGAGCATAGCTGTAAGGGATGCTATAAATAACGGAGAAATCCCCGGAGCCACACTTTATGTTTCAGGACCTTTTATTCAACATAAGCCTTATCCAGGGACAGAAGATTTCAGATGGGGCGTTGATAGCCCGGAAGATGGCAGGAAAAAAATACGAAAGTTAGCCAAAGCCGGGGTAGATGTAATCAAACTTATTGATCAGGACCAAATGACCATGGAAGAACTCAAAGCTGTCGTGGACGAAGCCCATAAAAATAAATTAAAGGTTGTGGCACACGGCCACAGACCGGAAGAAATTAGAAGGGGGCTAGAAGTAAATGTCGATTGTTTTGAACATACTGGCTTGTCTTCGGCACCAAAATATCCGGAGGATGTAATGGAAATGATTAAAGAGAGAACAGCCCAAATGAATATGGGCCCCCTTTTTTGGTGCCCGACAGTTGAAGGACTTTATAATTATGAATACGTTCGTGATAATCCCGAAAAACTGGATAATGACTCCTGGCATCTTGGCCTGCCAGATAGTATTGTGGCTGATATTAAACGAAGTATTGCCCATCCTGACAGGCTACCGTATTTTCAGCTGACACCATCCAGAAGACCTACCTTAAAAACTAAAATAAACCAGTTACTGGATGCAGGGGTTGTCCTGCTAATTGGGACTGATAGTGGTATTCCAACAAAATTTCATAGTCAGTCTACATGGAATGAACTGGATGTTTGGGTAAATGAATTTGGAATAGACCCGATGTATGCAATTAGATCTGCAACTTATTGGCCGGCACTTTGGATGGGAGTAGCAGATGAAGTCGGGACTATAACCCCGGGTAAATATGCAGACATCATTGCTGTGAATGGCGACGTTTTGAGATATATAAGTTTATTGCAGGATGTTGACCTGGTTATAAAGCGGGGTAAACGCTATAAATAGTGGATTTAGATTATCATAAAGAAGAAAAGCTAAATGCCATATCCCATGCAATTGGGGTTATACTCGGTATCATTGGATTCTATTTGCTTTTAAAATTTAATACTCACAAAACGGAATACGCAACTATTTCATTAGTTATCTATAGTATTTCAATTGTCCTTCTGTTTTTGGCTTCAACACTTTACCACTATATATCTAATCAATCGGTAAAGATGAAGCTCAGAGTATTGGATCACATATGCATTTATTACTTGATAGCCGGCACCTATACTCCGGTGGCACTAATAACTTTGGAGGAAGGAAATGGATGGTTGATCTTCTATACTGTCTGGGGGATTGCTCTTGGAGGCACTATACTCAAACTATTTTTTACAGGAAAATTTGAGGTACTGTCACTAATATTATATCTTTTTATGGGTTGGTTGATAGTTTTTGATCTTCAGAGTTTACTTTTAAATACTTCTAAAACAGGCCTATTTTTACTATCGCTGGGAGGATTTTTTTATACCGCAGGTGTTTTTTTCTATGCTTTTAAACGTATGCCGCACAACCATCTTATTTGGCATTTCATGGTATTGGGTGGTGCGATAAGCCATTGGTTTTATGTTGCTTTAGCCGTAATCTAAAGAAAATATGCTATTACAGTTCCAAGCACAATGGCTGTTAACTTTCTAATGTTGAATGTATGCCCTTCAGAGCTTTCGAAAAGGATGACTGTAGAAATATGGAGAAATACACCTATGACCAGGGCTGTAATAGGCGCACTATAATTAGAAATGAAATCGAGCTTTGAGGCTGCAAAACTTCCTAGGGGTGTCATTATAGAAAAGAATACCATAAACAATGTCCCATACAAGATATTAATTTTTGACCCTATGAGAAAGATACTTAAAATTAGAGCTATAGGTATCTTGTGTACCAAAATGCCATAAATTATATCATTGTTCTGGTTAATAGGAATACCTTCTAAGAATGAATGAATACAAAGACTGATAAAAACCAGCCATGGAAAATTTCTTTGTTCACTATTAAGATGTACATGACCATGTTCTGCCCCTTTTGAAAAGAATTCTAAAAAAATCTGCAGTAAAATCCCCAGCATTATGAAGATACCAATGATTTTTGGATCAGCCTGTTCATAGACCGCAGGCAGAAGTTCAAAGAGTGTAAGAGCTAGTAAAAATGATCCACTGAATGCCAGTAATAAACGAAGGCCTTCTTTTCTTTTTGGTTTTGTTAAGATTACAAAACCAAAACTTAAAAGAACAGCAATGATTAGTAAAAGGTAAGTCATGCTAATTTAATATGGTATAAGGGATGCTAAAAATCAATGTGGATAAAATTAGTGTATTTTTGTGGCATTCTTTAAATGTACTATGGGTTATAATTTTAAAATGGTTGCCAAGACTATGTTTGGCTTCGAGGAAATACTGGCAAAGGAATTGCGTAACCTTGGGGCTGTAAATGTTGTGGAAGGTGTAAGGATGGTTTCTTTTGAAGGTGATACAGGTTTTATGTATAAAGCCAATTTATGCCTGCGCACTGCAATAAAAATATTAAAGCCTATTCATTCATTCTATGTAAAAGATGAAATAGATCTTTATAAGAAGATATATGCGATGGATTGGTCTGAATACTTAAACCCCGAAACAACATTTGCAATAGATGCCACGGTTAACTCGGAAAATTTTACCCATTCATTATATGTCTCTCAAAAAACAAAAGATGCCATTGTAGATAAATTTCGCAATACGGCGGGTAAGCGACCTAATGTAGATATTAAGTTTCCCGATTTACGAATAAATATCCACATCCAAATGAACCAGTGCAATGTATCCCTTGATACTTCGGGTCGTTCCTTGCATCAGCGTGGTTACAGAACAGCAACCAATATTGCTCCTATTAACGAGGTTTTAGCAGCCGGACTTCTTCTTTTAAGTGGATGGGACGGGCAGTCTCATTTTTTAGATCCGATGTGCGGGAGTGGGACATTCTTAACTGAAGCGGCAATGATAGCATGTAACATACCGGCCAATATAAATCGTAAGGAGTTTGCATTTGAAAAATGGCGCGATTTTGACAGAGAACTTTATGAGAAAATAGTAGAAAGTAGCCTGAATAAAACCAGAGAGTTTCACTATAAAATCACTGGTTATGACAAAGCACCTTCTGCGGTTCAGAAAGCTATAGATAATGTAGAGAATGCAAATCTGTCGGAATACATTACTGTTGAAAGGAAAAACTTTTTTGAATCAGAAAAATTAATAGAAAACCACTTGCACATCGTATTTAATCCACCTTATGGAGAACGACTAAATATTGAAATGGAAGAATTTTACGGGAATATTGGAGATACGCTGAAGCAAAATTATCCTGGAACAGATGCCTGGTTTATAACGTCTAACCTTGAAGCTTTAAAATTTGTTGGGCTGCGCCCATCACGAAAAATCAAAGTATTTAATAGTCATTTGGAATCTCGATTTGTAAAATATATAATGTACAAGGGCAGTAAAAAAGCTAAATATAATAATCAGCTAAAATAAATATTTACCTCGATTTAGGATATTTATTTTCTAAACAGTTAGTAATCTCTAAACTATTCTTCCACAGGGCTTTCGTTCTTCTTTTTCTTTGCCTTTTTTCTATATAAAGGAATGAAGTAAGAAAGAGAATAATTATAGCCCACCCCAAATTTACTATTATCATTTACCTTATTGAAACCAGGAATCCATAGATTTGGAAAGGTGTCTGCTTCTGTATTCGTGAATAAATAAGACAGCCTGACACTTGCTCCAAGGTATAAATTTGTAAATAGTTCAACTTTTATTCCTAAAAGAAATTCTAACCAAGTAGCATTTAAGCCGGTGAATTCTTGAGGAGCATCTGACCCAGGAGCAAAATCATTGGGATTCCAATACCTATTGCTATCGAAAATAGTATAATTATTTAATGTCTGGGTAAAAGTACTACCTGCATATCTTGCACCAAAAATTATGGCATTAGTCATCCCATACCAATTCTCATAGGTGTTAAAATCAATTCCAAGTTTTAAGTAACTTCCAGAGGTGGTATAGTTATAAATCTCAACTCTGTTAAGGTCATCAACATTTTCCAGAGCTTCAAAACTCGTTTTTTCCTCATTACCAAACTCAGCTGCTATGTAAATCTTTTTGGTAATGCGATAGTCTGCTACAAATTCCAGTCCGGAATAGTCGCTATCTAAGAGAGCCCTTATTGGTTTACTTAAATCAACACCAATGCGCAAGCCATATCGGTCCCCAAAACTTGTTGAATCTCTGGTGCTTAAATCCAGTGAATCGGTTTGTGCACTGCCTATTAAGAAGCCAAAAAGAAGGAAACAATTAATGAAATATCTTAACATGGGCACTGTCTTGCTGTTTTATTAATGGCGAAACTATTTCGATGTTTTGGATCCAATTTTCACTGTCAGAATTAAGCAATTCACTTAAGTCATCATAATTGGCAATATAACCGCAGGCCCTCGAAATAAAAATTTCCTGTGTGCTATAGTCGAAAGTGAGTGTGTCAATATTGCCTGTTTCCAGGTCATCTTCATCTGCCGAATCAGAAATAAATATAAAACCCGTATTGACTTCATTTATTCTTAATGGTAGAGCAACAGAATCTGAAGAAGTTCTGTCAGCAAAGGTATTAACTGTGGAGGATTGCCCTAAACCAACAATTCTTAAGTTTGGGACAGCTTTAAATTCACTTGGATTTTCATTATCATAAAATCTTATGATCATAAGTGGTGTATCACCATCTACGCAGATATCGTCTTTTTCGCAGCCAGTAAAGGAAATAAAAACCAATATGACCACGAATAGAATCCTAATTTTTCCCATACTTATTTATCTAAGTTTTTAAGCATATCTGACTGTCTTTTTCTTAGATCCGTTTTTTCAAAAGTACAACATTTTCCACGTGATGTGTTTGTGGAAACATATCTACCGGTTGTATTATTTCTATTTGATATACTTCTTTCATAAGTTCCAGATCGCGCGCTTGCGTAGCACTATTGCAACTAACATAAACAATTTTTTCTGGTGCAATATTAAGAATTTGCTTCACCACATCTTTGTGCATCCCGTCTCTGGGAGGGTCGGTTATTATAATGTCTGGTTTTCCGTTAAAGGCTACAAATTCATCGTTCAGAATGTTTTTCATGTCGCCTGAGTAAAAGCTCACATTGTTAATGTTATTCTCCTGAGCATTTGTTTCGGCTGCTGAAATGGCTTCTGGAATTGCCTCAATTCCAACTACTTTTTTAGCTTCAGCAGCAAGGAATTGAGCTATAGTACCAATTCCGGTATAAAGGTCATAGACTAGTTCAGTTTTATTTAAACCTGCTAATTTTCTGACCACTTTATAAAGTTCGTAGGCTTGTTGAGAATTCGTCTGATAGAAGGACTTGGCAGTGATCTTAAATTTAAGATCCTCCATTTGTTCGTAGATAAATTCTTTGCCGTAATGGCAGTGTACTTCCTGATCATAAATTGTGTCGTTACCTTTGCGGTTAATAACGTATAATAATGAATCAATTTGTGGAAATTTATTCTTCAGGTGATTTAAAAGCCCAATTCTTTTATCCTCGTCATCATCATAAAATTGGATTAATACCATGATTTCTTTCGTAGACGATGTTCTTATCATCAACGTTCTCAGAAGCCCCCGATGATTTCTGGGATTAAAGAAACTGAGTCCATTTGCCTCAGCATATTTTTTTATTTCCAGGCGAATTTCATTTGAAGGATCAGCTTGTAAATGACATTTTTTAATATCAAGGATCTTATCCCACATTCCCGGAATATGAAATCCAATGGCATTTTTGTCTGTAATTTCACTTTGGGAATTAATCTCCTCCTGGGTTAGCCATCTGCTGTCCGAAAATGAAAATTCCATTTTATTACGGTAAAAATACTTTTGATCAGATCCAATTATTGGCAATATTTCGGGTGTTTCCAGATGGCCAATTCTCCTTAAATTGTTTTCAACTTCTTTTTGTTTGTAATACAGCTGGTGAGGATAGTCCATATGTTGCCATTTACATCCTCCGCAAATTCCAAAATGTTCGCACTCCGGTGTCGTACGCTTGTCAGATAAAGTGTGAAAAGTGGTGGCTACACCTTCAAAATAGGCCTTTCTTTTTTTTGTAGTTTGTACATCTACAACGTCGCCAGGTACCGCGTTGGAGATGAAAATGATTCTGCCATCTGGAGCTTTACCAATAGTTTTTCCTTTTGCTCCTGCATCTGTGACCACTATATTCTCAAAAACCTGGGGAATCCTGCTTTTTCTCATGTCGCAAAAATACCATTTACAGCGAATCTTTAATCTTATCTTTAATAGGAATTAAATAAAAGAGCAAAAATAATTGAACCTTTTCCAAATTAATCGGTCTCTATTGTAGAAAGGACATGGGAAACGCTAAAAAAATATTCGAAGGTTTATTGGTTTTACAATATCGATCAGGGAATAAAAAGGCATTTTCCTTATTAGTGAATCGTTATAATTCAAAAATGTGTAACCACGCCTACTGGCTCATTTATGATAAAGATATTGCCAAAGATATTGTTCAGGACAGTTGGGGAATAATTATCAAAAAGCTTCCTTACTTAAAAAAACCTAACAGTTTTGGCAGTTGGGCGATACAAATAGTCACCAGAAAATCTATTGACTATTTGAATAAGAATAATTTGGATAGAGAAAAATTAAGGGAATATCATAACCAGCCTGGGGCCGATAGTACGCCAGACCACAAAGAAGCTGATCTTGTAAAAGTCTATGAGGCCATTAAGAAATTACCTCATGATCAACAAGTTGTTCTTCGGCTGTTTTATCTGGAAGAATATTCCCTTCGGGAGATAAGTGAGATCTTAGAAAAATCTGAAGGGACCATAAAATCGAGATTATACCATGCCCGCGAAAAATTAAAAACAATTTTAAAAAACAGAAATGATGGATAAGAAGACAGAAAAGATTGATGAACTAATCAAAGAGACATTATCAAAGGAGGAAGCCGCTTTTTACGATGACCTGGAAGAGCAGAATCTGATTGGGAAAATAGGAGAAGTTTACAAGGGAAAATTGGGATGGCTGGCAGCTATTATGAATGTTGTGCATTTGCTAATGTTTATGGCGTTCGTTTATTGTATAGTCCAGTTTTTTAGTACAGACAGTACTAATGAACTTATAAAATGGGCATCTGCTGGTTTTTTAAGTATGATAGCTATGGGGATGCTTAAGTTATTTGTTTGGATGCAAATGGATAAGAATGATATTCTTCGTGAACTAAAACGATTAGAATTGCAAATTGCAACTCTTAGCAGGAATGATAAATAGAAGAAGGAATACAGGCTTATTTTCTTAATTGTGTCAAAATTTGTAATTTAGCTACTCTGCATAGGATGATTTCTCTCCCAAAGAAGGAATAGCTAAAGTTTTATCAAAATTGTAAGGAAAATGTCAGTTTTAGAGAAGATATCTTCCCAGGATGCTATAGCATTGGAAGAAAAATACGGAGCGCAAAATTATCATCCATTACCAGTTGTTTTAAGTAGAGGAGAAGGTGTTTATGTCTGGGATGTAGAGGGTAAAAAGTACTATGATTTTTTGTCCGCATATTCAGCCGTAAATCAGGGTCATTGTCATCCACATATTATTTCTGCCCTAAAAGAACAATCTGAAAAATTAACACTTACGTCCAGGGCATTTTATAATGATATGCTTGGTAAATACGAAAAATACATTACGGAATACTTTGGATTTGACCGTGTACTACCAATGAATACGGGAGCAGAAGCCGTAGAAACAGCAATGAAGCTTGCCAGAAAATGGGGATATGAGAAAAAAGGGATTCATGTGAATCAGGCCAAGATAATTGTTTGTCAAAATAATTTTCACGGTCGTACAATTTCGATTATTTCTGCCTCCAACGATCCAATAGCAACTGAGAACTTTGGCCCGTTTACTCCGGGGATTTTCTCAATCAGATATAATGATATTTATGCACTGAGTGAGGCTTTGGAGGATAAGAATGTTGCTGCATTTATGGTTGAACCAATTCAAGGAGAAGCCGGTGTTTATGTTCCGGAGGACGACTATCTAAAGGAAGCGCATAGGCTATGCAGGCAAAAGAATGTTTTGTACGTTGCAGATGAAGTGCAGACCGGGGTTGCCAGAACTGGCAGATTATTGGCTTCTTGTGGTAATTGTTCCTGCCCGGATAAATTATGTAGTGGAACTCCTGACGTAAAACCCGATATATTGATTTTGGGCAAAGCTTTATCCGGAGGTGTTTTCCCTGTTTCGGCTGTGCTTGCCAATAATAATATTATGGATGTCATCAGACCCGGTAATCATGGTTCTACTTTCGGTGGAAACCCTTTGGCCTGCGCAGTAGCCATTGCCGCACTTGAAGTTGTCAAAAACGAAAATTTGTCGGAAAATGCATATAGTCTGGGGAAATTATTTCGATCTGAAATGAGAAAATTAATAGAAAAGAGTAATCTTGTTAGACTGGTTAGAGGTAAAGGGCTTTTAAATGCGATTGTGATAAATGATGATGAAGACAGCTCTACTGCCTGGGATATATGTATAGCATTGAAAGAAAATGGGTTACTCGCAAAACCTACCCACGGAAATATTATTCGTTTTGCACCCCCACTTGTAATGACAGAAGATCAACTTTTAGATTGCGTCTCTATTATTGTTAAAACTATTTTAGCTTTTGAGAAAAAAAGGGTTTAAGAATAGATTTATCAATTTTAGTTCAATAAAAAAACCCTGATAAATTACTTATCAGGGTTTTTTTATACTGTGAAATTCTTAAGACCGAATTTCTTTAATTCTCGCTTTCTTACCTGTAAGACCTCTAAAGTAAAAAATACGAGCTCTTCGTACTTTACCTTTCTTGTTAATTTCAATTTTCTGCAAAGCCGGCATATTTACGGGAAATATTCTTTCTACACCTATAGTGCCTGACATTTTGCGAATCGTAAATGTTTCTGTCGCTCCTGTTCCTCTTCTTTGTATAACTACACCTTTAAAATACTGGGTACGTGTTTTTTCACCTTCCTTTATTTCGTAGTAAACAGTAATAGTGTCACCTGGAGCGAATTTTGGAAATTCTTTTTTTGGAACAAATTCGTTCTCAACAAATGTTATTAAGGATTCCATTGATCTTTATTTTTAATAAATTAAAAACAACATTCACGTATTTCGTCAGAGGTTGATTTCAAATCGTTTGCAAAAATAATCTTTAAATTAGTACTTACAAGATATTTTTCGCAATTTTTAATTAAACTATGAATTTTTTACTCTTCCAATAAATCAGGTCGGCGCTTAACAGTCCTTTTAATTGCTTGTTCTTCCCGCCATTTTTCTATTTCGGGAAAGTTACCACTTAATAAAACATCAGGAACTAAAAGGCCTTTATATTCCCTTGGTCTTGTGTATACAGGTGGTGCTAATAAATTATCCTGAAAAGTATCGGTTAGGGCAGAAGTTTCATCATTTAGAACCCCCGGAAGTAAACGAATAACAGAATCACAGAGCACAGCGGCTCCGAGTTCACCTCCTGATAGAACGTAATCTCCAATAGATATTTCTCTTGTAATCAAGCTGTCTCGGACTCTTTGATCGACTCCTTTATAATGACCACAGAGAATAATAATGTTTTTTAATAGGGATAGACTATTTGAAGTCTTTTGATTTAGGGTCTCACCATCAGGGGTCATATAAATAACCTCGTCATACTTACGCTCTTTTTTAAGAGAACTAATGCATTTATCAATGGGTTCTATCATTAATACCATCCCTGCTCCACCTCCGAATTGATAATCATCTACCTGATTATAGCTTTTGTCTGTATAGTCCCTTAAGTTATGCAGGTGTATTTCAACCAGTTTCTTATCTATTGCACGCTTCAATATAGAAGCCTCAAACGGACTTTTTAATAGTTCTGGTAAAACGGTAATAATATCAATTCGCATAAACCTTAAACTTATTTCATTTGTTTGGACCTACTTAGCTTCCCAAAAATAATAAAGAGAAGTGGTGTTTTTTTTCCAACCCAGCCTTTCATACAATTTTTGTGCAGGATTGTCAATAGCTGTTTCCAGGGCCAATCCCTTATATTCCACCAATAGGCAATACTCCTGGGCATAGTTCAATAATACTTCGCCTATACCTTTATTTCGAAATTCATGATATACATACAAATCATTTAAAATAAATATGGGTTTAAGGCTTACGGATGAAAAAGAAGAATATAACTGGGTAAAACCCGCCGGAGCATCATCATAAATTGCTATAAAGATAACAGAATCCCTATTTTTCATTCTGTTTTCTAAAAAGCTATGGGCCGCCTGTTCATCTGATTTCTGGCCATAGAAAACTCTGTATTTATCTAAAAGGGGAATTAAAATCGGAATATGTTCTTCTTTCGCCTGAACTATATTGATCATGATATAGTATGCTAAAAAAAGCTCCTTAAAGGAGCTTTGTTTATTTAGATTTTTTGTATTTATTTATTTCGTCCTGGAGTTGCCTGCTTATCCTTTGTTCTCTTTCCAAAGCCCTGCGCCTGTGGTCCTCATATTCAGTTTCCAGTTCGGCTAAATTAGATTTCGCCTGCTGGGTTAATATATTACTTCTTCTGAACTTAAAGACAAACAAAACAAATAACAAGAGTAAACCAATTATTACCGTCCACAAAATGAAATTATAGGTTCCTTTGGAAACCTGAGCGCCTAGCAAAGACATACTATCCTTCTCCTCGGTAACAGCATTAAGGTTATCAGTTGTCTCTTTTAGTTTACTATTAAGCGAACTGATAGAGGCTTCTTGAGCACTAATTGTGTTTTTAAGCTCAGAAGCTTTTTTATTCGCAGCATTTATGGAATCCAGGACATTCTTCTTAAGCTTATCCAGGTTTATAATGCGTACTACTTCATATCTTTTTCCTTCCGCATTATAGTTACCCGATTTTTTGTATAAATATTCAAATTGACTTTCTATGGAACCACCATCTAATGACAATTCTTCCTGCTGGGTACCTTGTTGTGCAAAATGTAGGTTGCATGTAAGGAAGGCGATTAATATATAAACTTTGCTAAAACCTTTCATTTAAAATATTCTAAGTATTAATATATGATTCAAGGAAGGAACTAAAGTACTCTAATAATATTAATTAATAAAAAAAATTCGTCCAATCATACCTTTTGTATAAGAAGACTTCAGATGCATTTCCATAACATTAGATTACTTAGTAATAAGTAAACCTTCTGACCTTAGCAATATATTTTGCCAATCTGATTACCTGATGTGAGTAGCCAAACTCATTATCATACCAGACATATAATACAATATTCCTACCATTGGCCGATACTATGGTAGCGTTGCTGTCATAAATAGATGGTGCGGCGATCCCTACAATATCTGTAGATACCAATTCATTGCTTAGTGAATATTTAATTTGTTCCACCAAATCACCTTCCAAAGCATACTTTTTTATTATAGTATTTAAGGCTTCTTGAGATGTTTTAGTATTAATTTCTAAGTTGAGTATGGCCAGAGAACCGTTGGGAACAGGAACTCTTATTGCATTTGAAGTAAGTTTACCTTTCAGTGATGGCAAAGCTTTTGTTACTGCATTTCCAGCACCGGTTTCTGTTATTACCATGTTTAATGCAGCCGCTCTTCCTCTTCTGTATTTACCGTGTAAATTATCAACTAAATTTTGATCGTTAGTATAGGCGTGAATGGTTTCCAAATGACCTTTTTTTATTCCTAATGAATCCTCAATAACTTTTAATATTGGCGTAATTGCATTAGTCGTACAGGAAGCAGCTGAATAAATATCATTTGCATCCGGATCAAAATCATATTGATTAACACCATGCACAATATTTGGAATATCCTTAGCCGGGGCAGTCAGAATAACTTTGCCGACCCCTGCTGCTTTCAAATGCCTTTGCAATGCCTTTTTATCCCTGAAGGCACCCGAATTATCAATAATAAGGGCATCATTAATTCCAAATTTTGTGTAGTCTATTGCTTCAGGCTTATCCGAATTAATTATACGAACCGTAGTACCATTTATAATTAATGCCTTATTAGCTATATCAAAATCTACGGTTCCGGTGAATTGACCATGAACCGAATCTGTTTTTAATAAAGTGGCTCTTTTCTCCAGAATTTCCTCTGTTAATTCTCCTCTGGTCACTATAGCTCTTAGCCTTAGCTGATTACCTTTTCCTGTTTTGGCCATCAGCTCTCGTGCTATTAGCCTTCCTATTCTGCCAAAGCCATACAGGACTACATCCTTTGGCCTAATTTCTTTAGAATTATTAGCATCTCTTAATTTGTAAAGAACAAATGTCTTTGCGTCGTGATATTCATTATTATCGGAATGATACTCGTAGGTTAGTTTTCCAATATCTATTTTTGACGGTGGTAATTTTATGTCATTAATAGCACGCAATAATTCGACAGAATCAAATATGGAAATTGGTTTTTGTACAAATTCACCTGCGTATTCATGAAGGTTTATAATATCACTGACATTTTTATCAATCACCTGGTTTTTAAAAAGGACCACTTCAATGGCTTTATCGTACCATAGATCACTAATTATTTTAATAAATTCTGTGGTGGCTTTTCTTCTGTCGGCTTGAAACGCCAGTTCTTTTTCATAAGATTTGATAGGGCTCATCTATGTCAAGTTATTTTAATTAAAGGCAAAATTATTGAATTCTACTGGCACCGCATAAGGAAAAGATAAATAAAAAAGCACTCCAAAAGGAGTGCTTTTAAAATTGTAAAAAGAAACTATTTTATTGAAAAACTATTCGTTCTTTCTCCCCATTTTTATCTATTAAGGTTATGACCGTTTTGTCATATCTGGAGATAGCACCAAAGATGTTTTTTGCTTCATAAATATCATTTACTTTTTCATTATCAATTTCCAAAATAACTTTTCCATTTAACCCATACCCTCTATAGGTTTCGGGTACTCCTGTAATCTTAACCCCGGTTTTTGTATTAAAGACTTCCTTATCCTTCTCTGATAAGTTTTGAACCCGAAGGCCCATAACCGGCACAACAATAGATTGTCTTTCTTTTAGTTCTACCGGAATCATAATATCTTCACCATTACGATCAATGGTAACTTTAATTTTATCTCCCGGTCTTTTTGTAGATACGTAGCCTGTTAAATCTGCAAATTTTCTCACTTTAATATTATCGACCATCTTTATAATATCTCCTGATCTAAGATCAGCATCATATGCACCTGAATTCTCTTCTACGCCATCTATATATACACCATCAATTTCATTTATCCCATTATTAACTGCATACGGAGTGCTAAGACGTGGAGAAGTTATGCCAAGTATACCCTTTTGAACGTTTCCATATTCCATGATGTCCTCAACAACCTTTTTAGCAATATTACTGGGTACCGCAAATGAGTAGCCCACATAAGAACCGGTTGATGAAGTAATGGCAGTGTTGATCCCAATAAGATCACCATTAGTATTAACTAATGCACCACCGCTGTTGCCAGGATTAACTGCCGCATCTGTTTGTATAAATGATTGATCTCGAACAGGATCAAGATTTCTGGCTTTGGCACTAACTATACCCGCCGTAACTGTTGATGTTAGATTAAAGGGATTGCCAACAGCTAACACCCATTGCCCAATTTTGGCTTCATCAGAATCGCCGAAAGCAAGATAGGGGAGGTTCTTATCCACATCAATTTTAAGTAATGCAATATCGGTATTAGGATCAGAGCCGATAATTTCTGCTTCATAAGTCTTGTTATTGTTCAATGTAATTCTAATCTCATTGGCCTTGGCAATCACATGGTTATTAGTGACTATATAACCATCTGGCGAAATAATGACCCCTGACCCCGTTCCCACCTGCGGAATTTGACGACTTTCTGAGCCATAGAAAAAATCCAATAGACTTCCCGGACTGCTATTTAAGGTGAGATTTTTAACGTGCACTACGGCATTAACTGTATTTTCTGCCGCAATAGTGAAATCAACTTCATTAATACCATTTCCTTTAAAAGATGTAGGCTTGTTACTAGTAGTTATTACTGGCATCTCTAAACTATCAGTAACTACCGCATAATTTGTTTTTTCAAAAAACAGTTTATAAGAAAATAGGGTGATTGCCCCAGCAAATACGGCAACTATTAATAAGCTTCCAAATCTTT
The DNA here is from genome assembly GCA_965366915.1 of uncultured Eudoraea sp. Classification (GTDB taxonomy): domain Bacteria; phylum Bacteroidota; class Bacteroidia; order Flavobacteriales; family Flavobacteriaceae; genus Eudoraea. Next base: position 15,295 of record CBDUGN010000043.1, read on the forward strand.
TCATATATAAATAGTCTTTAAAATTACAAAGTAAAAGTACTTGATTTTTCAATCTAATTATTTCCATTTAACGACTTTTTAACTGATTAAACTGCTTAAATAATGTCATATCTTTGTTAACTGAATAAACTATGACAGTTACATTTTATAAATACCAGGGGACAGGCAACGATTTCATCATGATTGATAATCGGCCTGGAGGATTTCCGAAAACTGATTACAAATTGATTTCATTTCTATGTGACAGGCGTTTCGGTATAGGGGCAGATGGATTAATCTTGTTGGAAGAAGATAATTCAGCACATTTTAAGATGATATATTATAACGCAGATGGGAATCCCGGTAGCATGTGTGGTAACGGTGGAAGATGTATAGTAGCATTTGCGCAATTCCTTGGTATTATTGGTAGCAAGGCAAAATTTAATGCGGTAGATGGGTTGCATAATGCTACGGTTACTAATGGAATTATTAGCTTGCAGATGCAGAATGTGTCTGAAATTATGGCCAAACCCAATTGTCTTTTTTTAGATACTGGTTCTCCGCACCATGTTCAGATGGTTACTAATTTAGATACCTGTAACGTATTGGAAGAAGGGGCAAGGCTGCGATATGGTATTTACGGAGAAGAAGGGAGCAATATAAACTTTGTTGAACAAACTTCAGAAAATAACTTTTCTGTACGAACTTATGAAAGGGGAGTGGAAAATGAAACCTTGTCTTGCGGAACCGGTGTCACCGCTGTTGCAATAGGAATGCACTATTGGGATAAGACCAAAAGCGAAAAAGTAAATATTCATACCAAAGGAGGAAATTTGTCTATCAATTTTAATAAGGTCCCGGAGCGATATGAAAATATATGGCTGGAAGGTCCGGCCGTGCAAGTATTTAAAGGAAAAATAGAGATTTGATTCTAAAAGCAAAGCATACCAATTTAAGAGCATTGGAACCTGATGATCTTGATTTTTTATATGAACTGGAGAATAATCCTCATATCTGGGAAATTAGTGGTACGATTACACCCTATTCCAGACACGTACTTAAAAAGTACCTGGACAACGCCCATAGAGATATTTATGAAGTAAAACAGTTGCGTCTTGCTATCTGCAATGAAAGTAATAAGGTTATAGGGTTTATTGATTTATTTGATTTTGATCCTAAACACAGGAGAGCCGGAATTGGGATCGTTATTCTTGACAGAGCTCACCGCAATAGCGGTCACGGTTCTGAAGCTGTCTCTTTACTATGCAAATATGCCTTTAAGGTACTTAATTTGAACCAGGTATACGCCAATGTAGGCGAAGACAATAGAGCTAGCATACAACTTTTCAAAAAGATGGGGTTTGAGCTGGCAGGAGTTAAAAAGGATTGGGTCCTTGTTGGAGGAAAATTTAAAAATGAACTACTGTTTCAAAAGTTTGGAAAATAATGTATATCAAAAAAATCTTATTGATAATAGTGCTTCTTGGGTTAATTGCAGGAGGAGCCTTTGCATATTTAATTTATAACGCTCTTTTTATACCAAATACAGCTTTCAATAATAAGGAAGCTTACATATATATTCCTACTGGCAGTTCCTATGATGAGTTAAAAGGTCTTATTGCACCGCTTTTATCTGATATGGAGACCTTTGAGGCAGTCGCAAAACAGAAAAAATATATTGACTATATAAAACCGGGTAAATATATTTTGAAGAAAGGAATGAATAATAATGAGATTATTAATACCTTAAGGAGTAAGAATGTACCAGTTAATGTCTCTTTTAATAATCAGGAAACGTTCGAAAAATTGGCAGGTAGAATTTCGAGTCAAATCGAAGCAGATAGTATTTCTTTATTAAGGGCTTTTACAGATTCTGTATTTCTTCAAAAAAATGGCTTAACAACAGATACGAGTATTTCACTTTTTATACCTAACAGCTATGAATTTTTTTGGAATACATCCGCCACGGATTTTCGTGATAGAATGCTCAAGGAGTATCTTCGCTTTTGGAATGACGATAGAATAAAGAAAGCAGAAGTATTGAATTTGACCCAAATTCAAGTGATATCCCTCGCTTCAATTGTTCAAAAGGAAACAGCCAAAGTTAATGAGAGACCAAGAGTTGCGGGATTATATCTTAACAGGCTGAAAAAAAATATGTTACTTCAGGCAGACCCTACAGTAATCTATGCCTTAAAACGAGAACTTGGCAATTTTGATACAATTATCAAAAGGGTCCTTTATAAAGATTTAGAGCTCAATTCACCTTATAATACCTATAAATATGCAGGCATACCTCCGGGACCAATAACAATGCCGGATATCTCCTCTATTGATGCCGTTCTCAATCCTGAAAAACATGATTATTACTATATGGTAGCAGACGTTGAGGACTTTGGCTACCATAAATTTGCCAAAAACCTTTCGCAACATAACCGGAATAAAACGCAGTATATCCGATGGATAAACGAACAAAAAATAAACCGGTAGACTGTTAATCCGAAATTTTAAACAGCTTATCAAATAAAGGTGTTATTCAAAGAATTCTAAGGAATATTCGTACAAATCTGCTATATCTTTGAATTAGAAATTTAAGCATACCAGCTTATCCGGTAGTTAGTCTTAAGAAAACACATATATGAAAAAGTGGTCACTTTTTATCTGTCCGCTTATCGTGATTTTAGTTTTAGTTAGTTTTGGGTTTACCACGAAGTCTGAAGTTAAAGTCCCCGAAATTCTAAAAGTAAAAGAACCTACTTTAGTTCTGTTCCCCAAAAACAGAGCAACTTATAACTCATCCTTTGTAACACCTCCTTTTTTAGGAAGTTGCTATATAGGATTTAAAGAGGCACTCGCATTCAAAGAATCCCAAGGAAATTACTTTATAACAAATACGCTGGGTTATCTTGGTAAGTATCAATTTGGAATTGGAACTCTACAATTAATGGGTGTCTATAGTGCTACTAAGTTTCTGAACGACCCTAGTTTGCAGGAGAAAGTATTTTATACAAATATTTCGCGTAACAAATGGATATTACGTAAATACATCAAATATTTTGTAGGTAAAAAGGTAAAAGGTATTGAAATAACGGAATCCGGAATATTGGCTGCTGCTCATTTAGCTGGTCCGGGCAACGTAATGAAGTATTTATACTCAAATGGCAGGAAGGACGTCAAGGATGCCTATGGAACAAGTCTTACAGATTACTTAAAAAAGTTTTCAGGATATGATATATCTGAGATTTCAGCAATTCGAAACCCTAAAGTTTAATGAAATAACTCCAAAAAGGAGTGTATTAGCCCTGGCCTAATCGTCAGGGCTTTTTTAGGCCTGAATAATAAAAATTGTAGGCCTTTTATGGAGTTCAATGGATTCTGCTATCCAATTCCCCGTTAATTTCGTTGCAATAAATTCTGTGGGTAAGGTAAGATCAGTTGCTATACATAGCCATGTATCCTTTGTAAGTGTCTTGACAAACTCTTCAAAAAGACTATTATTTCTATATGGTGTTTCTATAAACAACTGACTTTGATTATTTTCTCTGGAAATTCTTTCGAATCTCTTAATAGCTTTCTTTCGCTCTGAATTTTCAATAGGCAGATAGCCGTTAAATGCAAAATTTTGACCATTGAGACCACTTGCCATAAGAGCCAAAATTATAGAAGAGGGTCCAACCAGAGGTACTACGGATATTCCTTTCTGGTGCGCAATTCGGACTATTTCAGCTCCGGGATCAGCAATTCCGGGGCAGCCGGCTTCGGACAAAACACCTACATCCTCACCTTCAAAACAAGGATCAAGGAAAGAAGGCAAGACTTTCGGATCTGTGAATTTATTTAGAAGAGCAATATTTAAATTAGGTTGTGATTTTCTGGGACTGATTTTTTTGATAAACCTTCTTGCTGTTTTTTCATTCTCCACGATATAGTGATCTATTTCCTCAATTATTCTCTTAATGGAAATTGGCAACACTTCCAGAGGTTCATTTTCACCAAGTGTAGTTGGGATCATGTATAACTTTCCATCTGAAGCATTAATGTTCTGCATATTATGAAGTCTGATTTGAATTTATTTTTTTAGCTATCATGTCACAGGCTTGATTAATTAGTTTAAAAACCTCCTCAAAACCATCTGCTCCACCATAATAAGGGTCAGGGACTTCTCTAACAGATGAACTGCCCTCCTCCAGTAAAAGTTTAACCTTATCAATATCACCTTTATCCTTAGACAGCGCTATGATGTCGTAGTAATTACTTAAGTCCATGGCATAAATAATATCAAACTGAGCAAAATCATTAAAGTTAAATTTTCTACATTTTTGGCCGGAGATATCAATTCCATATTTTTTGGCTACGGCAATAGACCTTTTATCAGGATTATTACCTACATGGTATCCCGCAGTTCCGGCAGAATCAACAAAAACATGTTGTGAATTGATCTTTGATTTTAATATACCTTCGGCTAATGGAGACCTACAGATATTGCCCAGGCATACCATAAGGACCTTTGTTTGCATAATTAATTCAGGAAAATTTCTTTGTTAAATCTTCGATGTATTTTCTAAACTGCTTATCCGTTTCAGCCAGATTGTCCACTGTTTTGCAAGCGTGAAGTACAGTAGCATGATCTCTTTTGCCTATCTGAGAACCTATACTTGCGAGGGAGGCTTTAGTGAATTTTTTGGCAAAAAACATGGCCATCTGCCGTGCTTGAACGATATGTCGTTTCCTTGTTTTGGATTGTAAGGTAGCTACATCCATTTCAAAGTAATCTGAAACGACTTTTTGAATGTAGTCTATAGAAACTTCCCTTTTTGTATTTTTTACAAATTTTTCAACTACCTGTTGTGCCAATTCCAGAGTAACTTCTTTCTTATTGAAAGATGATTGCGCAATAAGAGAAATTATAGCACCTTCCAATTCTCTAATATTAGTCTTAATATGTTTGGCGACATATTCAACTATTTCATCGGGCATTTCAACACCATCCCTGTATAGTTTGTTCCTTAAAATAGATATACGAGTCTCATAATCAGGATTTTGAAGCTCTGCGGACAATCCCCACTTAAATCGTGAAAGCAAACGTTGTTCAATATCCTGCATGTCTACAGGGGCTTTATCTGAAGTCAGGACAACCTGTTTTCCGTTTTGGTGTAAATGATTAAAAATATGGAAGAAAACATCTTGAGTGCCCGATTTACCTGATAAGAACTGTACATCATCAATTATAAGGACATCAATTAACTGATAAAAATGAATAAAATCATTTCTTGTATTCTTTTTAACAGATTCAATGTATTGTTGTGTGAATTTTTCTGCGGAGATATAAAGTACCGTACGTTCCGGATATTTATCTTTAATTTCTACTCCTATGGCATGAGCAAGATGTGTTTTACCTAATCCCACCCCTCCAAATATCAATAGTGGATTAAAAGAAGTTCCTCCAGGTTTATTAGCAACGGCCATGCCCGCAGATCTTGCCAACCTGTTGGAATCTCCTTCAAGGAAATTATCAAAATTGTAATTGGGATTAAGCTGTGACTCTATCTTTATATTTCGAATTCCGGGTATTACAAAAGGATTCTTTAGTTCCGGATTTTTAGATTTTATGGGAACATCCATTTCCTGAGGATTTACACCGCCTCTGTTTGAACTTGGAATTTGTTCTGTGAATGGTTCTCTGTTGCCATATGTATTTTCCATCTTAATGATATAGACCAATTTGGCGTGTTCTCCAAGTTCTTTCGTTAGTGCAACCTTTAGTAATTTCACATAGTGTTCTTCAAGCCATTCATAAAAGAATTTACTGGGAACCTGAATGCTTAATGAGTTATCAGATAACTTTACCGGTTTAATAGGTTCAAACCATGTTTTGAATGCCTGCGGTTGGATATTATCTTGGATAAAGG
>CBDUGN010000044.1:0-21024 GCA_965366915.1 uncultured Eudoraea sp.
TTTTTGAAATTACTATATAATAAGCTAAATAATTATTTTCAAATACCCTATGGAACTTTGCCTGAAGAAACTTATCCATTTCGATTTGAAGAATTCTGCGACCTCTATCAGCTCAATTCACCAATGGCATATAATGGCTTACGCATCCTTGATCAGAATTCTGTAATTTCCTTATCACAAAATTTTTCACGTAAAACAACAGTACAATTTTTAGTTTCAAAAAACCATCTTTTAGACTATTTGGAAAGACATCAGAGACTTGCGCCTGTGGTACAAACCATTTTAAGGACATATGGAGGAATTTTTGATTTTGAAACAAAAATAAATACACTGTTAGTTTCAAAAAAAGCTTCAATTCAGGAAGAAAAAATATTAAATATCCTTGCCCAGCTCGATAAAGATAAAATCATAAGCCTTAAGGCAAGCAATCGAGATCTGGAGCTCGTATTTTTAGTGCCAAGAGAGGATAACTTAACAATTAACAATTTTTCCAAAAAGGTGGAGGTGCAGTTGCAGACAAAAACTGATAAAGTAAATAGTATGCTGGCATACATCAAAAATGACAGAAATTGCAGAAATCGTCAATTGCTATCCTATTTTGGAGAAAAAAGCTACCAGAATTGCAATAATTGTGATGTCTGCAATACTCCAAATGAACTTGATATAAATAACTTTCGTGAGATAAAAAGCGACATAATTGCGCTGCTGCAGCAGAAAGAAAGTAGTTCAAGAACTATTATTCAGGAATTACCACAAAATGAGTTTTTGATATTAAAAGTGCTTCAAAAATTACTTGAGGATGGTAATGTTAGTATTAATTCTAAAAATGAATATAACCTGCAAAGATGAGAAACTTGAGAATTGTATTTATGGGTACCCCAGATTTTGCCGTAGCTACCTTAGATATGCTGGTAAAAAAAGGTTATCGGATTGTCGGAGTAATTACAGCTCCCGACAAGCCTTCCGGAAGAGGCCGGAAAATACACGAATCTTCTGTTAAACAATATGCTAAAAAAGCAGGCCTGTATATTATGCAGCCCACTAATCTGAAGGATAATGAATTTCTTGATGATCTACGTTCACTAAACGCTAACCTTCAAATTGTAGTGGCATTCAGAATGCTGCCAAAACAGGTATGGGCTATGCCTGAATATGGCACCTTTAACCTTCATGCTTCATTATTACCAAACTACCGAGGTGCAGCTCCTATAAACTGGGCTATTATTAATGGTGAGAAAGAAACCGGGGTTAGCACTTTTTTTATTAATGAGAAAATAGATACCGGAGAGCTCATACTTCAAGAAAAAACTGAGATTGGACCAGAAGATACAGCCGGAGATCTACACGACAGGTTGATGATTCTGGGAGCAGGTCTGGTTTTAAAAACGGTATCCCTGATTGAAAAGGACCAGGTTATAACTAAAAAACAACCTATGGAAAGCCAATTTAAAACTGCAGATAAAATACATAAGGAAACCTGTAAAATAGATTGGGAAGAAGCTGCCGAGAAAATCTACAATCAAATTAGGGGTTTAAGTCCGTATCCAACTGCGTGGACAAATTTGAAAAATGGCGATGAAATAATACCCATTAAAATATACAAATCTAAATGGCAAAAAGAAGCACATAATTTAAAACCTGGAACTATAAAATTCACTAAAAAGGAATTAAAAGTTGCTTCCCCCGAAGGCTTTGTATACCTGTTGGAATTGCAGCTTCCCGGGAAACGTAAGATGGCTGTTAGTGATGTTTTAAATGGTCTTAAAATCAAAGAATCAGCCCATATGACCTAAAGGCCCATTATCATTGGGCTGGGAGAATCACCCAAAAAAGCCCAACTTTATCAACAAACGTTTTAAGTTATCAACAAAAACGTTGATTTACCCCAGTTTTACTTGTCTTAACCGCAAATCCGTATAAATTTGTTCAAGCTTAAAATTATTTAACAACAATTAATTTAATTAAATTATGAACAAAACAGAATTAATTGATGCCATGGCAGCCAGTGCTGGCATCACTAAAGCAGCAGCAAAAAAGGCTTTGGAGTCTTTCTTAGGGAATGTAGAAGGCTCTCTTAAGAAAGGGAATAGAGTATCTCTAGTAGGTTTTGGATCTTGGTCTGTGTCTAGAAGAAATGCCAGAGAAGGCAGAAACCCTTCTACAGGAAAGACTATACAAATTGCGGCTAAGAATGTAGTTAAGTTTAAAGCAGGTTCTGATTTAAGCAGTGCTGTAAACTAAGCCATCCTTTAAAAATATATGAAAGCGCCCCCAATTTAGGGGCGCTTTTTTAATTTATCGTGGTTTTTGTTATTAATCAGATTTATCTTATTTTAGATCGTACTAACAAAGCTATGATAACTCTAAAACCTAAAAAAGGGAAATTACTAATCGCAGAACCTGCCCTTACCGGAGATGTGTCTTTTAACCGATCTGTAGTCCTTTTAGCGGAGCATAATGATGAAGGATCGGTAGGTTTTATTCTTAATAAACCGCTGAACTACGATATTAGTGATCTTATTGAAGATATAAATGTTCCTTTTCAGGTATTTAATGGAGGGCCGGTAGAGCAGGATAATCTTTATTTTATTCACAAGGTACCGCACCTAATTGACAATAGCATTGAAATATCGGATGGGATTTTTTGGGGTGGTGATTTTGACAAAACCGTAAAACTCATCAACCAAAAGGTTATAACCAATACGGATATCCGTTTTTTTCTAGGATATTCAGGCTGGTCTTCACTGCAACTCGATCAGGAACTGGACTCAAAATCATGGATTGTTGTAAAGAATGAGTACGAAAGCAATATCATTGAAAAATCTACACTGGAATTCTGGAAAGAAAAAATGCTGGAACTCGGTGGCGATTATTTATTGTGGTCCAACGCTCCCGAAAATCCAAGTCTTAATTAAATCTCGCAGCAGCATTTAATTTACCCAATATATCCCTGGCAACTATATTGTTAAAAGTTTTCTTGCGATACTTTGAAATGGGTTGTATTCCATTGATGCTGTTTGTAATAAATAGTTCATCGGCCTGTTGAAGTTCAAATGGGGAAATTGATTTTTCCAGGCATTCATACGTGTCAATTTTATGTAGAATATCCAGAATTTTTTTTCTGGTGATTCCTTTGATACAGCCATCTTCTATAGGCGGTGTTTTTATTACATTATCTTTTACCACAAAAATATTACCATTTAACGCTTCAACAACCGATTTGGAATCATTTAGCATCAAACAATTATGATATCCATTTTCCTTTGCATAAATACTTCCTACAACATTGACGATTCTATTGTTTGTTTTAAGATTGGAAAGCATGTTCTTACTCACAGTAAAATCTTTATACAATTCCACCTCGTAGCTGTCCTCATCTAAAATATAATATGGATTCGCTAAAAGATCCGCTGAAATGATATAAGAAACCTCATTATTTTCAGGTCTATACAAGCCCCCTTGATTTCTATAAACTGTAATCCTGATTTTGGTTGAATTGTTTTTTTGCCCTCCCGGCAAGAGCATTAATATTTGTTCCTCCAAAAATTCCATGGTAAAAGACATGGGAATCTCCATTCTCAATATCCGCATGGAAGACATTAGACTCAAATAATGATCTTCCCAGAAAATAAGCCTCCCGTCTACAACTCTAAGGGTTTCAAAAAGGGCGTCTCCATAAAGCAAGCCTCTGTTGTTCCCATTGAGATAGAGTGCACTGTCATCTACTATTTGACCATTGTAATTAACCATAAAAAAAGGCCTTGAAAATCAAGGCCAAATATACTGTTATTATTGATTTAATATTACTTTGAACCTAACACTTGTTTAAGATCAGAGACCTGGTTGGTCCATAACATCTTTGCCTCGTCAACTTCATCCTCTTCAGCAAAATCCGTTATAAAAAGTGAAACATCCTTCGTAATTTCATCTACAATAATCCGCATCTCAAAAAAACTATCATCCTCACTTTCCGCCCAGCAAAACTTAATGAACTCATCGCTTTTCTTTTTTATTAGTTTGGCCTCCTCTTCAGAGCCATCCCACATGAAGTTAAAAATTTCACCTCGGGAATTTACATTGTCTGCAAACCATTCAGACAATCCTGATGGAGTAGACAAATACTGGTATAATAACTGGGGGGAAGACTGTATTACAAACTCAATTTCAAATTTTATTTTATCACTCATTCCACAACATATTTATGTTGGACAATATATATATTTATATATGATAAAAAAATAAAACGGACATATTAATTTTGATCACTGAATTTTGACGGACAAGAAATTAACCTTTATATTTGCAGCCATTTTGAAATCTTTGGCGAGGTAGCTCAGGTGGTTAGAGCGCAGGATTCATAACCCTGAGGTCGGGAGTTCAAGTCTCCCTCTCGCTACTTATAAATTTGGCAGTTACTGAGAACAGTGGCTGCCTATTTTTTTCGTACACTACTCATATACAACATTTTAAAATCTTTAAATACACCTACAGTTTAATACTAAACTAATTATAGTATGGGATAAAAAAATACTATAAAAAACGTGTATTACCTGTGCCTGTAAGTAAATACAAAAAATTACTATCTTGGATTTTATTAACTTATAGTGTTAATGAGAGGTGCCTTTTAGCCGGTGCATATCATACACATTAACGTTGATAAACGAAACTCGCATGAATATTGTTCTTTAAAAATTCCAATATGAAAACAATTACATTAATGTCAGCTAAATTAATTCTTCTGGTGTCATCATTCAAACCAGTGGGATATAGTACTAGTAATACGGCGGTTGATACTGCCGCAGAAGAAAAAATAATTGTTCTGGTTAAATATAAAGCTCAATCAGATAAAGCTGTTATGGCTGTATCTGAATTAACCAAACTAATCAATAAGGTAAAACAAGAGCCCCATTTTATAACCGTGAAGCTACTAGTTGACCCAAAAGACAATACGAATATTTTACTTCATGAAGAATGGAACGATGCATCTTATTATAACGGAGAGCACATGAATACTGCTCATTTAAAGGAATTTATTGCAGATTCCAGAAACTTCTTAACTGGTCCGCCAGAAATTTCTTTTTGGAAAATTGAAAATGAGTTTAAAAAATAATACCAGCAGCCAACAAGGTATAAAGAAACTGCTCTTATGCCACTAGCGCCTTTGTTACTGTTGCACAAATAAAAGATGAAATCATCGTAACAAGCTTGAACTAAAATATGAAAAAAATAGGGCTAATTGGAGGTATGAGCTGGGAGTCTTCCCTGGTTTATTATAAAATCATAAATGAGAGAGTACGCAAAGTTTTAGGAGGATTTCACTCAGCTAGGTGTATTATGGAGTCTGTTGATTTCGCTGAAATAGAAAAACTTCAACATGAAGGTAACTGGGAGTCCCTAAATGGCATTATGGTTGAATCTGCAAGGAATCTGGAAAAGGCCCATGCAGAACTCATAATTTTATGCACGAATACAATGCACTTATGTTCTGAGGAGATAATAAATAATGTGAGTATTCCTTTTTTACATATTGCCAAAGCAACCGGAAGCAAAATCAAATTAAACAATATTACAAAAGTGTTGTTACTTGGAACAAAATTTACAATGGAAAAAGAATTTTTTGGGGAAATTCTAAGAAATGATTTTGATATTGAGGTAGTCATACCCAATGAAATGGATCGGGAAATTGTACATAGGATAATATATGAAGAACTTGTTCATGGAAAAATAGAATCAGCATCTAAAAGAGTCTATCAGAGAATTATTAATGATTCAATTAAAAATGGAGTAGAAGGAGTAATTTTGGGCTGCACGGAAATTCCATTGTTAATTAAAAGTAGTGATGTAAATATTCCAACTTTTGATACTACAAGAATTCATGCAGAAAGTGCAGTGGAATTTGCACTAAATTAGTATCAGAATCGAATAATAAATATTGCCTTAAAGAAGGAAATGAAAATAATATCGGTAAGAGAAAACCCGTACTACAAGGATAGAGCAATAGCATATTTTCAGGGAAGTTGGAAAAGTGTGTTGCCGGTAATTTATGATGACTGCATTACCCATAGTATAGAAGCAAGAAACGCGTTACCCCAATGGTATTTACTGGAAAAAGGTAATGAAATAATAGGCTGTGCCGGACTTATAACAAATGACTTTATTAGCAGAGGAGATTTATACCCATGGGTTTGCGCACTCTTCATTGAAGAAAAGCAAAGAGGGAATGCTTATGGTTCTTTGTTGATAGAAAAGGCTAAAATGGATGCCAAAGAAGCCGGATTTGAATATTTATATTTGTGTACGAGCCATATTGGCTACTATGAAAAATATGAATTCCAATATATAGGTCAGGGGTACCATCCGTGGGGAGAGGAATCCAGGATTTATGAATTGCAACTGGAATAAACGACAGCAAATAAAAATGGAATAATTACGTATGGTAATAGAACATAAAACACCAAAATTAAAAATGCATAACGATAATTAAGTATGAGATTAATTGTCCTATTATTATTCAGTACAATTTTTCTGTACAGTTGCAGGGTTGAACAAAGTAATCGTTTTCAGTCGATCAATTTTGAGCTAGTTGAACTCGCCGAAGGAGTATACGGTTGTATTCACAAATTTGGCGGAAAGGCGATTTGCAATGTCGGCGTAGTTGATAATGGAGAAGAAACGATAATCTTCGACAGTTTTTTATCTCCTGATGTTGCAAAAGAATTGTTGGAAGCAGTAAAAGAAATGGATTTATCTCCTATAAAATACGTAGTTAACAGTCATTCTCACAACGATCATATTCGCGGCAATCAGGTCTTTCCAAATGAAGTAAAGATTATAAGTACAACAAGAACAAGTGAACTCATTGAAAAATGGGAACCTTTGGATATCGCAGAAGAGAAAAAATTTGCGCCGGAACGTTTCTCATATTATGATTCCTTATATAACTCGTTTGAAGGGGATACACTATCAAGGGAATATCAACAAATTCTTATGTGGAGACCTTATTATGAAACGCTATCGAATAGCCATATTGAAGTAAAAACGCGACTGCCGGACCTATTTGTTGATAACGTTCAGAATTTTGACGGACCAAACCGCAGAATTCAACTGATATCAAAAGGTCAGGGTCATACTGAAAGTGACCTTATAATGTATTTACCTAATGATAAAATTCTGTTTACGGGTGATCTGGTATTTAATAAATGTCACCCATATGTACCTCATGGGTCAATTTCAAAATGGAAAGATTGGCTGAATTTCATGAATTCTATTGACATCCAAACAATCATGCCCGGACATGGTGACATTGGATCTAAAGATCTTGTGGATCATATGAAAGACTATTTGACGAATCTCGAAATTTCTGCAAGAAATATGTACCGCAATGGACAGGTGAAAGAAACTATTGAAACTATAGGAGTCCCTGTTGAATACAAGGAATGGTGGTTTGATAGATTTTATAAATCAAACTTAAGGTTTGCATATGAGGTTCATGAAAAGGAAATAGTGCAATGAGATAATAAACAATAACTGGTAAGAAGTAATCACTTCTGATTTTCCTCCAACATCATTAGTTTTTTATCAGTTCTGGATAAAGATTCCTTTAGGACCCAAAATAAACCTATTGTATTTTCAAGACCTTCGCCCCCTTAATATGCCGATCCTTTAATTCTAACAATGCCTTGTTGGCCTCTTCCAACGAATATAGCCGGGTTTCTGGCTTAATTGAAGCTTTAGCTGCCAGTTCCAGAAAATCAGACACATCCTTTGCAGTTACATTGGCTACCGATTTTATTTCTTTTTCGTGCCAAAGATGGTCCCGGTAGGAAAGGCTTTGGAGGTAGTCTTTATCCGCTTCTTCTTTACGAATGGCATTAATGACCAGTCTACCTCCTTTTTCAAGATTACCCATGGCTTCTACAACAGGTTTCCAGACGGGTGTGGTATCTATGATACTATCGAGTTTTTCCGGGGATGAATCCGTTGTGTTTCCAGCCCATACGGCACCCAGTTCTTTTGCAAAATTTCGCTCTTCCTCCTTTCTCGCGAATACATATACTGATGTATTGGGATATTTATGTTTGACCATTTTGAGCACCAAATGTGCCGAAGCCCCAAAACCTGTAAGCCCTAACTTTTGCCCGTCCCTTAGGCGTGCAAGCTTAATTGATCGGTAGCCTATTGCACCTGCACATAAAAGCGGTGCAGCTTCGGCATCGGTAAATACCTGGGGGATGCTATGTACGTAGTTTTCCGGGGCTACCATATATTCCGCGTAACCGCCGTTTACATCCCTGCCAGTAGCCCGAAATTCGTTGCAGAGATTTTCGTTTCCTTCAATACAGAACTTACATTTTCCACAAGCAGAAAATATCCAGGCCACTCCTACCCGATCGCCGATTTGTAATTTGATGGTTTCTGAACCTAATTTTACAACGGTTCCCACCGCCTGATGACCCAGAACCACTGGTAATTTGGGCGGGGAAGTTCTTCCCTCGATTTCATCTAACTCGGTATGGCAAACCCCGCAAACTGAAACCTTTATCAACACTTCATTATGCTTAACATCAGGAACTGGTATATCAACCAGTTTAAGGGGGTATTTATTTGTCTTCAAAGAGCCTATCTTATTGAGAATCATTGCTTTCATTCTGCGCTAATTTATTCAGTTTTAATTGGTCTGATTAGATTGATCCTGCTCTTTAGCATCAAATATCTTTCCTTGCCTTGCCTTTTCTTTCTTAAAAAACAGTTTAAAAAATCGGTTCTCATCCTTATCAAATTCTTCCAGGAAAATATTCGCCTTCCGCGATAGTCCGTCTTCCATTAAGTAGCTTATAGGTGCTAAAACCTCAAAGCTTCTAAATATCTCTTTTGAAATGGCCAAAATTGGCAGCGCTAATATCATACCTGCTATACCCCAGATAAATGCTCCCAAAAAAAGACCGATAATAATAAACAAAGGGTTAATTTTTATACTGGCACCCATCACATTAGGCGAGATTAGGTTGCCTTCTAACTGCTGAACTATTATATACCATGCCAATACAGCCCATGGCTGCCACAACGTATCAGCAGCTATCAACATATATGTAAAGGGTAGAATAGCACCGATAGTGGTGCCTACATAAGGTATAAGTTCAAGAAAACCTGCTAAAAACCCCCAAAAAAAAGCATACGGTACTCCGATGATCCAGAGGCCAGATCCAATTAGTAACCCTAGTATAATAACAACCAGTCCCTGTCCAATCATATATCGCTTGGCCAACTTTTGCAATTGTTCGAAAAGTTGTTCCGTATTTTTTCTGTATTTAGGATTAACTTGTGAAAGGAAAAAATTCTTAAAGGCAGTTCTATAAAGAAGCATGAAATAAGTGATTAGGATTATCAATATGATATTCGCTATGATGCTAGTCCCCGATTGAAAGCTTTCGCGTATAAATCCGAATGGTGTATCGAATGCGGTAAGGATATTTTCCGATATCCAGCTGGATGACGCTTCGGGATCCACGTTAAAATATTGGTTGAACCAATCCATAAACCGAGTGGCAAAATTGCTTAGTTTCTTCCTTATTGAAGGTATCTCTCGGAAAAAAACTTGAGATTGGTTGAAGAAAAAGAAAAAAACAGCCAAAAGTGGTACTACGGCTACGAGGTAAGATACCAATATGGAAAGAATCCTGTTGCGTAAAATCGCTTCAAAAAAAGAAGCAAGGGGATTTAACATCAGGGTAAAAAAAAACTAAAGATCAGGGGTACCAGAATAATCCGTCCCTCGACCAGCAAGTAAACAAGTAGTGCAGTTGAACCAAAAAAATAAAAAACGTTGGGCAGATGAATGGTGTATTTTTTCATGACATCGTTTTACCGGTTTATTTTAAGTCAAGGTTAGAGCGCACAATAATGCAGAATCCAAAGATCAGTTGCAGCCTTAAACTTTTTGGCAGGTCAATTTAACCTGGATATTCCCCTAGCCTCAAATGTACCTTTATATTCAATTTTTCGAAATGACTTATATCATATTGTGCATTGCCCAAAAAAAGTCGAGCACACCAGGGATGGAATGACTCAAGTCATTTAATAAAAAATATTCCCTTTATAAATTTGTGACCATTTGCCACACTATAATAATAAAAAAATAGGACTACTTTTTATGTTCTAATTATGGCTAAGCCCAATAAATAAAGTAGTGAGTCCTGTAGAGTAGGGTTTCTTGTTCCTAATGTATGGCTTAGATATAAATTGGCTATTTATAAATTTCAAACTGTAGGTGATGGATCCGTTTGTGTATCTTATTATGGGAATTTTGGGCTTATGGATGGGCACCGAACTAACTGTCAGGAATGCTATAAAAATTGCACGGTATTTCAACATATCTGATCTGTTCATTGGTCTTACTATTCTGGCCTTCGGCACAGATTTACCAGAACTTGTCGTTGCAGTTGATGGGGCTTTTAAGAACCTGGCCGGTACTGATGCATCCGGCGTAATCGTTGGTAATGCCATTGGTAGTTCTGTTGCACAAATTAGCATTGTTATCGGTTTCATCGCCTTATTCTACTATGTCACTACCGGAGAGATCCAGAAAAGACAAATTGCTACCGAGCTTATTGGATCTGTCATACTCCTGGCACTAGTTGCCTTTGACAATGTCATCACATGGAATGATGGAGCCTTGCTTCTTATTGCATTTTTAATGTACATCTTCACCTTGTATCGAAGGGAAAAGAAAACAGCAAAAAGCGATAGATCAGATATAAATAAGAAAACGCAGGGTTTACCCATTGCCCTAACTATACTATTCTTAACAGGCAGTCTGGGAATAGTTATTATCAGTTCTCATATCACTTTGGAAAATGCCCTGATCATGGTTCAAAAATGGGGCATTGAACAATCTTTTGTAGGTGCCATCATCATCGGACTTGGAACGAGCCTGCCAGAACTGGCAATTTCACTAAAGGCCCTTTCTGAAGGAAAAGCCAGTCTTTCCGTTGGCAACATTGTAGGTAGTAATATTTTTGATCTCCTGGTTCCATTGGGTATTAGTTCGCTCATTTCTCAAATACGGGTAGAAAATGCCGTGCTTTGGTATGATATGCCTATGTTATTATTTATTAGTATTGTCTTTGTTTGGTTTTTAGGCAGAAAAAAAGGACTACAAAAAAGAGAAGGTTTTGTTTTAGTCTTGCTATATATTATCTATAGTATAATTAAATTTATGACAAGCCGGCCGTTATGAAAGCCATGCTCAAACAAAACTCTCTTCCTATTTTTGATATTAAGCCCTTTCTGCGCATTATGATAGCAGTTCGTATTATGGGGTTCCCTTAAGTGGGCCGCGGCTACATTAAAGAAAAGTATAGGATCCAAATAGCAGGTAGGGCTATAATTAAGAAAGAAATAGTGGTATCTCAGAATGAAAAATCAGACCGCTCGACTATCTTATCAATCGTTTAATTAATTGTGCCAGGACTATGGAACCAAATGCGAATAAAACGGTTACGCCCAATTGTTCGATAGATATAGGCAGTAACTTAAGCGCTTCGGCAATTGGAGCTACCAGATATGCACTTAGAGTAATTAGTATTGAAAGAGCAATAGCCGCCCACACCCATCCGTTTTTTGTTACTTCATTATTAAAAAAAGATTCCTCACGCTTTGGCATATTGAACACATTAAACAACTGTGCAAGTACCAAAGTATAGAAGGCCATATTATTGATAATATCCCAATTTAACTTCAATACAAAATTTGAATAGACAACAATCCCGATAACAGATGCACTAATAGATAACCCGTAGACCATTGTGGCATACCAATCCCTTCTTGTTAATATAGGCTCCTTAGGATCTCGTGGTGGTTGCTCCATAATATCCTCTTCGCCCTTTCCGAGTCCCAGCGCCAGTGCAGGAAAGACATCAGTCACCAAATTCAAGAATAATATTTGCAAGGGCAACAGAGGGGAAGGCAGGTTTAGCAATGCGGCAACACCTACTGAAAGAATTTCTGCCAAATTACAGGACAAGAGATAAACTGCGAACTGACGAATATTCTGAAATACCACTCTCCCCTGTCGAATGGCCATTTCAATAGCCGAAAACTTATCGTTCATTAAAATTACGTCAGCGACTTCCCGTGCAGCTTCAGTGCCTCGTATGCCCATGGCAATACCTACGTCTGCTTTTTTCAGGGCAGGAACATCATTGATACCGTCCCCAATCATACCAATAATATTAGCGTTTTTTTGATACAAGGCAATAAGATCTAACTTCTGTTTAGGTGTTACTCTTGCGAAAACAGCAGCTTCGAGCAGAGGTGAACTAGGCTTTTCCTCTGTAGACTTGAAATTTTGTAGATCCTTGCCCTCCAGAACTTTTTCACTTGGTGCATGGTGTTCCAGAAGTCCGACTTCCTCAGCAATTTTTCGCGCGGTTTTAGGATGGTCACCAGTGGCCATGATTACTTTGATCCCCGCTTTCTTGTAAATATCTATTATGGCCCTGACATCTTTTCTGGGAGGATCCATAAATCCCATTACACCTAGAAACAAAAGTCCATTGGTTAGGTTCTCCTTTTTAGGTATTTTTTCTACTTGCCTGAAAGCAAATGCTAATGTCCGAAACCCTTGAGATGCGAGTTCATCAACTTTACGGTACCATTCCTCCTTATCATCGAATCTTTTAATTTTACCTTCCTCAAAAATGTGAGTGCAAGACTGCACCAGGTTTTCAAAAGCCCCTTTTGCATAAATATGATAGCCATCTTTCCCGAGATGAACTGTAGCCATTAATTTGCGATTGGGGTCAAAGGGAAGTTCTAATTTTTCAGGATTTTCAATTTGAATATTTTTTATATCGTACCCCGCTTGATCTGCAAAATCTAACAATCCAATTTCTATGGAATCCGACTGTAACCTATAGCCGGAATGAATAACGTTGTTACAAAGAATACCTGCTTTGATCATTTTATCAAAGGCTTCGTTTTTCTTTATTGAATTGAACTCTTCAGCTTTTTTTTGACCTACGTCGGTCAAAGTGATATTTGCTAAAACAATTGCATGTACCTTAATTTTATCTTCAGTGAGTGTTCCAGTTTTGTCTGTACAGATAACATTGGTCGCACCTAAGGATTGTACAGCTTCCAATTTCTTGATAATAACCTGCTTTTTTGCCAATCGCAACATCCCTTTGGCCAATGCTATGGTAGCCACAATAGGCAGTCCCTCAGGGATGGCGGCTACTGCCAAGGCCACGCCCGTTTCAATCATCAGGATAATATCCCTACCGCGTATAATCCCGGCAATAACAATTAAAATAACAAAGAGTAAGGTTAACCAGATAAGCCATTTTCCAAGTTGCTTTAGCTTTTTTTCTAATGGTGTCGCTTCCTTTTGGGCCATAACCCCCATTTGTTGGATCTTTCCCAATTGAGTGTTTTCACCTGTTGCGGTAACAATTGCACGAGCAGACCCGGTTACTATTGTTGTGCCCCTAAAGACCATATTTTTCTGATCTGTAATTGGAGTTTTTTCAGATAGGATAGCTGTGCTTTTACTTATAGGAATACTCTCGCCGGTTAAGGACGATTCCTTTACCGACAAACTATCGACCTCAATTAAGCGCGCATCTGCAGATACTACATCTCCTGTTTCTAATAGAAGGATATCACCCGGAACCACACTGGCAGCCCTTATTTTACGTTTTTTGTCTGAGCGAATCACATAGGTCATGACCTGTCCCAATTTGCGCAATGCTTCCAAAGAACGAATAGCTTGTAGTTCCATAAAAAATCCAATGGCAACTGAAATAAATATTACTATAACGATGGCCAATCCTTCCAATAAATCACTGAATACAAAAGCCAGGATCGCAGCAGCGGCAAGAATATAGATAATTGGGTCTATAAACTGGTCAGCTAATATGTACCAACGGCTCTTTGGCCCTTCTTGTAGAATTTGGTTCGGGCCAAACGTGTTACGTTGTTTCAATACAGATTCCCTGTCCAATCCAGATGTAAGATTGCTGTCGAGTCTGTCTGCAATTTCTTGTACGGTAAACGAACACGGCGCTTTGACCATTTAAATAGATGTATTGCTGAAAATTAATGTATTTCTTAAAATTAAATAGTTAAAAACAAATATGTTATGAATTTCTGATAAAATTAAACTGGTAAAAATAAATTCTATTGGCATTAATGAAATTGTCATTAGGGCAATGCATCAGCCTTAGCCCTAAACCTAAAAATATGCAAAACCGTTTTCCTTAGAAGAATAGCTTTTTTAAAGAAATTTAAGAGCTATTTTGGGTTGGCAAGGTAATTTAATATGTTGTCCTCAATTCTTTGCTGAATATTAGAAAGATCTGCCTTTATGAAAGATTCTCCGGTAATATTTTGATAAAGTTCTATGTATCGTTCAGATACCTCGTTAATATAATTGTCTGTCATCTCCGGTACAGTTTGACCTTCCAATCCCTGAAATCCATTGCTGATCAACCATTGACGCACAAATTCCTTTGAAAGTTGTTTTTGCCCTTCCCCCCTGCTCTGCCTTTCTTCATAACCATCTGCATAAAAGTATCGCGAAGAATCGGGAGTATGAATTTCATCAATCAGTAGAATTTCACCTTCTTTATTCTTCCCAAATTCGTATTTGGTATCCACAAGAAGCAAACCTCGTTTTTTTGCAATCTCTGTACCTCTTTTAAACAAGGCCTTTGTGTAATTTTCGAGTATTACGTAATCCTTCACTGAAACGATCCCATGCTTTATGATATCTTCTTTTGAAATATCCTCATCATGGTTTCCCTCCTCAGCCTTTGTGGCAGGGGTAATTATAGGTTCCTTAAACCGGTCATTTTCAATCATCCCATCAGGCATTGGAACACCGCAGAGTATTCTTTTCCCCGCTTTATACTCCCTGGCTGCATGCCCTGAAAGATATCCGCGTATAACCATTTCTACTTTAAATGGTTCACATGCCTGTCCTATTGCAACATTTGGATCAGGAGTAGCAATCAGCCAATTTGGAACTATATCTGAAGTGGCCTTCATCATTTTGGTGGCAATCTGATTTAGTATCTGACCTTTGTAGGGTATTCCTTTAGGCATAACTACATCAAAAGCTGAAAGTCTATCCGTTGCTATCATTATTAGAATATCATTCTTTAAATGATATACTTCCCTGACTTTTCCCTTATAAACCCATATCTGGTCCGGAAAACTAAAATTGGTAGTCATGATTGTCCTGGCCATACTTCCCTCCTAGTTTTGATGCTCAATATTTTTATAAGCATCTATAACGCTCTTCACAAGCTTATGGCGTATGACGTCCTTATCGTCCAAATATATGATCTGGATGCCCGGGACGCTTTTAAGGATAAGTAGTGCTTCTTTTAGTCCGGAGATTACCCTTCTTGGTAAATCAATTTGTCCGGGATCACCGGTTATCAGAAATTTGGCATTCTTTCCCATACGGGTAAGAAACATCTTCATTTGGGCGTGAGTTGTATTCTGAGCCTCATCAAGAATTACAAATGCATGATCTAAAGTTCGTCCGCGCATAAAAGCTAGTGGCGCGATTTGTATTGTACCGTTTTCAATGTAATGAATAAGTTTTTCGCCAGGTATCATATCACGCAAGGCATCATAGAGAGGCTGCATATAAGGATCCAGTTTTTCTTTCAGATCCCCTGGTAAAAAGCCCAGGTTTTCTCCTGCCTCAACAGCAGGCCGGGTTAAAATAATCCTTTTCACTTCTTTATTTTTCAGTGCTCTGACTGCCAATGCTACCCCGGTATATGTTTTACCGGTACCGGCAGGGCCAATGGCAAATACCAGGTCGTTTTTTTCGGTAGAATCAACCAATTTTCTTTGGTTAGCGGTAATTGCCTTAATATAACGTCCATTAACCCCATGAACAATAATTTCTCCGCTACTTGCGGAAGATTCGTATTCTCCTTTTCCGTTACTTGCCAGCACTCTCTCAATTACGTTTTCATCGAGTGTATTATATTTGGTAAAATGAGCCGTAAGCATATGAAACCTCTTATCAAACTCATCTAACAAGGGTTCATCGCCAAAGACTTTTATTTTGCTGCCTCTTGCTACTATTTTTAATTTGGGGAAATACTTTTTTAAAAGATTAATGTTTTCGTTTTGATGTCCAAAGAATTCCCTTGGACTAATGGCGGTAAGTTCTAAATTAAGTTCGTTCAAAGAATAGTTTTATTTAATTGTTGTGTACAATGAGATAAATTTCTGTAGGCTGTTTTTTTCATGTAATTTTGTGCAACAAACTTAAGTAAAAATCGGTTTGAATAGTTAAAAAAATATCAACAGTGCTGCATGGCAATCATCACTTTAACTACAGATTTTGGACATAAAGACCATTTTGTAGGGGCCCTTAAGGGGACTATTTATAAAGAACTCTCGGATGCTAAAATTGTTGATATCACGCACGCCGTGAGCCCTTTCAACATTCAGGAATGCGCTTATATCCTTAAAAATTCTTATAAAGCTTTTCCCGAAGGAACCGTTCATATTGTTGGTGTAGATTCTGAACCTACTATTGAAAACCAGCACATTGCGGTCCTGGTTGATAACCATTATTTCATAAGTGCCAACAACGGGGTTATAAGTCTAATTACTTCGGAGATAGAACCTGAAAAAATTGTGGAAATAAATATTCCAAACCCGGTAGTTGGATCCTTTCCGGTACTGGATATATTCGTGAAAGTTGCGTGCCATATTGTACGGGGAGGTAAGCTGGAAGTTGTTGGGAAATCATTTGAGGACTTAAAAGAACTTAAAGAATTTGCTCCGAGAATAACAAACGAAGGAAAAACAATAGTTGGAAGTGTTATTTATATAGACAACTACGGAAATGTGATCACTAATATTCAAAAAAACCTGTTTGAGGCTTACAGAAACGGGAGAAAATTTGAAATTAGCGCCAGGAATAGAAAAATAAATCAAATCCATAACAGGTATAGCGATATCATAAATTTCGACCTTGGAAAAAACCAGCGTAAGGGTCCAGGAGATCTGTTGGCACTTTTCAATTCGTCGGACTACCTGGAACTGGCAATCTACAAAAGCGACCTTAACACTGTTGGTGGAGCCTCTACGCTATTGGGTTTGGATTATAGAGATACCATTATAATAAATTTTTTATAAATGTTGATTCGCATTGTTAAGTTGACTTTAAAAAAGGAAAATATTGCTAGTTTTGAGCAAATTTTTGAAGAAACCAAAGACTTTATCCGAAATTTTGAAGGCTGCCTTTCTTTGGAATTATACCAGGACAGAAAACAGTCAAATATCTTCTTCACCTACAGTAAATGGGAAGATGAAGAAAACCTGGATGACTATAGAAGATCTGAATTCTTTAGAAATGTTTGGGGTAAAACAAAGTTACTATTTGAAGAAAAGCCTGAAGCCTGGAGCGTGAACAGAATTAAATCAATACAATAACCTATGCTTGCCATATTTAAAAGAGAAATACTTTCATTCTTTATGACCCCTGTTGGCTATTTAATTATTGGCTTTTTCCTGGTGCTCAACGGTCTATTTTTATGGGTTTTTAAAGGAGACTTCAATATTTTTGAATACGGTTTTGCAGATTTAGGTAATTTTTTTCTTCTAACTCCCTGGGTGTTTTTATTCCTAATCCCTGCGGTAACAATGAAAAGCTTTTCTGAGGAAAAGAAAGCAGGCACCTTGGAATTACTGTTTATAAAACCATTGAGTTTAAGAGAGACTGTTTATGGTAAATTTTTTGGAGCATTATCCCTTGTGGTAATAGCACTTGTTCCTACTCTGCTCTATGGTGTTTGTATTTCACAATTAGGCAATACTCCGGATAATTTAGATTGGGGCCTTATCTATGGGTCTTATTTTGGATTGTTTTTCTTAGCCATGAGCTATACAGCTATAGGTATTTTCACCTCTGCATTAACCGAAAATCAAATCGTAGCTTTCATCCTTGCTTTGGTAATATGTTTTATGTTTTATTATGGATTTGAAGGAGTTTCCACACTTTTTAATGATGGTGAGATTACCCAATTAATAGTGTCGTTAGGAATGAAATCGCATTTTGAAGGTATTTCGAGAGGTATTTTAGACAGCAGGGATTTAATTTATTTTCTTAGTCTGACGGTTCTGTTTTTATTCTTTGCAATTGTTCAATTAAAAAACCATTCCAGGTAATGAAACAAAATAAGTTACTTACCATTGGTTTAGCTTTGCTTGCATTTATATTGATCAATGTAATTGCGAGTTTCTTTTACGCAAGAATAGATCTTACCGAGGATAAACGATATACCCTGTCTGAACAGGCAATAGAGGCCGCTGCCTCTTTTAATTCGGTAATAGTTGTTGACGTACTCCTTGAAGGGGATTTACCTCCTGAATTTGCTAAGCTCAAAGCAGAGACGAAACAGATATTGGAGGAATTTGCATCCAGAAACGACAATATAAAATTTAATTTTGTAGATCCCCTCTCAGATATTACTCAGGCAGAAGCCACCATTGCTGAATTGCAGAGCCTGGGACTTACACCGGCGAATGTTACTGTTGAAGAAAACGGAAGAGTCTCGCAAGAGATTGTATTTCCCTGGGCAATGGTCAACTACAATAATAAAACCATTAAAGTTCCTCTTTTGAAAAACAAATTGGGAGCAACGTCAGAAGAACGGGTAAATAATTCTGTGCAAAATTTAGAATATGCCTTTGCAGATGCTTTTACCAAACTGACCATTAAAACAAAAAAGAGGGTAGCCGTAATAAAGGGCAATGGACAGTTAGATGATATTTATTTAGCGGACTATCTTACTACCATAAGAGATTATTATAATATAGGTGCGATCACCCTGGATTCTGTAGAAAAAAATCCACAAAAAGTATTTAATCAACTAAAGGAGTATGATCTAGCCCTTATTGCCAAACCTACTGAGGCTTTTACCGATAAAGAGAAATATGTATTGGATCAGTTTATAATAAATGGAGGCAAATCTATTTGGCTAATAGATCAGGTAGTCATGGAATTAGATAGTCTTTTTAATCCAGAGGGCAGTTCCATGGCATTTCCAAGAGACCTCAACCTGAATGATTTTTTCTTTAAATATGGTGTCAGGATTAATCCAGTACTTATTTCAGATCTATATTTTACACAAATAGTATTGGCTTCCGGTGAAGGAAATAATTCTCAATACAACCCGGTACCCTGGTACTACCATCCTATGGTTTTCTCACGGAATAACCACCCTATAAATAATAATCTTGAGGCGGTTCGCTTTCAATTTACCAACAGTATTGATACTATTTCCAATTCATATCGAAAAACTGTACTGTATTCTAGTTCACCACTTTCAAAAACAGAGGGCGTACCCAAACTGATAAGTTTAGACATAATAAACACTCCTCCGGATAAAGCGAGTTTTAATGATGGAGACAAACCCTTGGCTGTTCTTATTGAAGGAGAGTTTAGTTCTGCTTTTAACAATAGAATTGTTCCGGTTAAGCTCAAGGGAGCTAAAATTGAAGGCAAGGAGAATAAGATGCTAATTATTGCAGATGGTGATCTAATAAAAAATCAAATAAGGAACAATAGACCCCTTGAGTTGGGTTATGATAAATGGACCAATAATTTTTATGGCAACAAAGAATTTTTAGTGAATAGCACCAATTATCTTTTGGATGATACTGGACTTATAAACATTAGAAATAAAAAAGTGAAAATTGCATTGTTAGATCAGGAAAAAATAGCAGATCAAAAAACAAAGTGGCAGTTGATAAACGTTGGCATTCCGTTGGCATTGGTACTCTTTCTCGGTTTTGCTTTTAACTATTTCAGAAAGAGAAAATTCAGTGCCTAAGTGTTAATAAGTTTGTTTTAATCAAAAGGACATTTAAGATATATTTGTTTAATTGGATTCCTGTCAATATTATGACCATTTGGACATAAAAAGGATCCGTAAAAAAAAGCATAAATAACGAATGAAATTTATAGTATCCAGCACATATTTATTAAAGCAACTTCAGGTTTTGGGTGGGGTTATAAATAACAGTAATACTTTACCTATTCTTGATAATTTCCTGTTTGTACTAAGTAAGAACAAGCTTACGGTATCTGCCTCCGATCTGGAGACTACAATGAGTTCCGTACTGGAAGTGGATTCCGATTCTGAGGGTACTATAGCAGTGCCAGCTAGGCTTTTGTTAGATACTTTAAAGACTTTTCCGGAACAGCCGCTGACATTTGTCGTTGAAGATAATAATACAGTAGAAATTAGTTCTAATCACGGTAAATATGCACTTGCATATGCCGATGGAGCGGAGTTTCCTAAGGCTGTTGAACTTGCAAATCCCAGTTCTACCGACCTAATGGGCGATATACTTGCCAATGCAATAAACAAAACTATTTTTGCGGCTGGTAACGACGATTTAAGGCCCGTGATGAGCGGAGTGTTCTTCCAGTTTTCGTCAGAACATTTAATTTTTGTGGCCACGGATGCCCATAAATTAGTAAAATACCAACGTAACGATGTTAAAGCTTCTGAGGTTGCAGAATTTATAATGCCCAAAAAGCCCTTAAATCTTTTAAAAGGTATTCTGGCGGGCAGTGAGGAAACTGTAAAAATAGAATACAACGAAAGCAACGCGAAATTCAGCTTTGACAATACAGAATTAATTTGTCGATTGATAGATGGCAAATATCCCAACTATGAGGCTGTAATCCCTAAAGAGAATCCAAATAAATTAACAATCTCCAGAAATCAACTTTTGAGTTCTGTCAGGCGTGTTTCAATTTTCTCCAATAAAACTACGCACCAAATTCGGCTTAAAATTGCGGGAGCCGAATTGAATATTTCCGCTGAGGACATTGATTACAGTAATAAGGCAGAAGAAAGGCTAACCTGTTCCTATCAGGGAGACGACATGCAAATTGGGTTTAATTCCCGTTTTTTAGTTGAGATGCTCGGAAATCTTACCTCAGAAGAAATATGTTTGGAAATGAGTCTTCCCAAC
>CBDUGN010000045.1:0-20753 GCA_965366915.1 uncultured Eudoraea sp.
AAAACCAGTACTGAAGTTTTAAACCAAAGCATACTTCAAACCAACCATTCAAAACCCGGTAAATACCGGGTTTTGTTTTGCCTTTTAATTTCCTATTAAAAATTGTAAAACACAATATTCTAAATTTACTTTAATTCCTTGATTAGGGCATTACAACAATCTTCATTAAATTACCCCAAAATGTAAATTACATATCATGCCAAAATCTCTATCTATAGTTTGCATTGCCTTAGTGCTATGCGGCACTTCTTTCGGACAACAGAAAACCAACCTTGAACTTACCGATATTTTTAGTTTGGAATTTGTCTCTGATCCACAAATATCGCCGGATGGGACCAGAATAATTTATGTGAGGAATTTCAAGGACATTATGACCGACAAGAATCTTTCAAATTTATGGATTGTAAATTTTGACGGCTCTAAGAATAGGCCCTTGACGAATGGAAATCAAAATGATCTTGCTCCACGCTGGTCTCATGATGGCACTAAAATTGTGTTTAAGTCGAACATGCAGGATGGTAAATTCAAGCTTTTTATGATGTGGCTGGATACAAAAGATTATACAGCCCTTACAAATACAACTTCATCCCCGGGGGCTGTTAGCTGGTCTTATGATGATAGGCATTTGGCATTTACAATGTTTGTTCCAAAAAAATCTGAGTCGCTTATTAAATTGCCAACTAAACCGGAAGGTGCGCAATGGAACGAACCACCTGTTTATATAGATGAAATGAACTACCGTGGCGATGGAAAAGGATATTACAAAAGTGGTAATGACCAGCTTTTTATTTTGTCTACAGATGGAGGTTCACCCCGCCAACTAACTTTTTCTGAATACGATCACGGCACCCCAATCTGGTCCAAGGACAACAGAAAACTTTATTTCGCTGCAAACCTTCATGAAAACCACGAATTTGAACCAAGGAATAGCGAAATTTATGAACTTACAATAGCAGATAATTCAATTAAGCCCCTTACAGATCGGCTGGGTCCGGATAATGGGCCTGCACTATCCCCGGATGGAAAGTACATTGCTTACACTGGTTTTGATGATAGATATCAGGGATATCAGATCACTCAATTATACCTTATGAACGCAGATGGGACAAATTCTAAAATTCTCTCAGGAGATTTTGACCGGGATATACAGAACATTAGCTGGTCTGGTGATGGTAAAGGATTGTATTTCCAATACAATGACAAGGGAGATACCAAAGTAGGTTTCATTTCTAACTCTGGTAAAGTAACTCTGTTATTTGAAAATTTAGGCGGTCTTACTCTGGGAAGACCTTATAATGCTGCTGCTTTTACTGTTTCAAAGAATAATAAATTTGCATATACTTTGGGAGGCACACAGCACCCTGCAGATTTAGGGGCATTTTTTAAAGGTAATAATCAGAGAATTACCAAACTTAATGATGATCTGTTCTCCTATAGAAATGTTGCCGAGGTGGAAGAACTCTGGTGGGAATCTTCCTTTGATCAGAGAAAGATCCAAGGCTGGTTGGTAAAACCACCTAATTTTGATCCATCCAAAAAATACCCTCTAATCCTGGAAATTCACGGTGGACCCTTTACAAGTTACGGATCGGTATTTTCAGCTGAAATTCAGTTATATGCCGCTCAAGGTTATATGGTCTTATATACCAATCCCAGGGGTAGCACAAGCTATGGTGAAGAATTTGGCAATTTAATTCATCATGATTACCCTAACCACGACTATGATGACCTCATGTCTGGTGTAGATGAAGTAATAAGCAAGGGGTTTGTAGATGAAGACAATATGTTTGTTACAGGTGGCAGCGGCGGTGGAGTTTTGTCTGCATGGATTGTTGGAAAAACAGATAGATTTGCTGCGGCGGTTGTTGCAAAACCGGTCATTAACTGGTATAGTTTTGTGCTTTATGCAGATGGGGTCGGATTCTTTTATAAATACTGGTTTCCAAATAAACCGTGGGAAGATCCAGGCAACTACCTCAAAAGATCTCCACTTTCATATGTAGGAAATATTTCAACTCCTACAATGCTATTAACCGGAGAAGAAGATTACCGTACTCCAATTGCTGAATCTGAGCAGTTTTACGCCGCACTTAAACTGGAAAAGGTAGAAACAGCAATGGTACGAATTCCGGGGGCATCTCACGGTATTGCAAATAAACCCAGTAACCTTGTTGCAAAAATAGCCAGTGTACTGGCCTGGTTTGAAAAGTATAAAAAAGACTAATACCTAAGCAATTATACCTCTGATTTCACCAAAAAGATTATAATTATTACTATCTTAAAGGTCTAGAAAACAGACTAATGATACATAATAAATACTGGCAGGCCTTTTTCGCTTTATCTCCCATTATTATTTTATTTATTATGATGCTGGGGTATTTTGTTTTTATTTTTTCAATACTCAGCAATATCCCTGAATTGGAGCGAGCCCATGATGAACCCCCGGAGCTGATTTTGGAATGGATAGGCTCCTTTATGATTGTGATTTTTTTAGTGATACTACTTTCTGTTGCAAGTCTGGTATTCTTTATAGTGCATGCTGTTCAGAATCCCAATCTTAAACAAGGGCATATGCTACTATTGTGGATCTTATTGTTCATTTTTGTCGGTGGCCTGGGAGAATTGATCTACTGGCTGGTTGAAATTGTATCGAAGAGAGGTGAAAATAAGCAATTAGAATAGTTTTTCCGATGGAAACCAGAAGATCCTTCGTTAAAAAAACCCTTTTTGGTTGTGTAGCTCTTATGTCACCTTTTACAAGAGTATTTGCTTCAAGTTCAGGTTTAAAATCTACTTTGCCCAAGATATCACTTGCACAGTGGTCCTTGAACAGGGCTTTTTTCAATGGTGAATTAAATGCACTTGACTTTCCGGACATTGCAAAAAACTCATTTGGCATCAATGCCGTAGAGTATGTTAATGCGTTTTATAAAGAATACGGGGGAAATGAAAAGTTTTGGAATCAACTTAAGCGTAAAGCGGATGAAGTGGAAGTAAAAAATCTGCTAATCATGGTTGATGATGAAGGAGAACTTGGAAATCCCGACAATAAAGAGCGAACACGAGCTATTGAAAATCATTACAAATGGATTAACGCAGCAAAACTTTTAGGCTGTCACTCCATTAGGGTTAATGCCTTTGGGCAGGGAAATAAGATCAAATTAAAGAATACTTTAGTAGATGGCTTGGGGAGATTAAGTGACTACGGCGCAAAGGAAAATATCAATGTACTGATAGAAAATCATGGACTGCATACGTCTGATGCAAAGTTTATAACTTCAATAATAAAAGAAGTTAATCATCCCAATTTAGGAACCTTACCAGACTTTGGAAACTGGTGTCTCAATGCTAAATGGGGAAGCACGCAGAATGACAAATGCACAGAAATTTATGATCCTTATCAGGGAGTTACGGAGTTTTTGCCATATGCAAAAGGTGTAAGTGCCAAATCCTACAATTTTGACAGGAATGGCAATGAAACTTTTCTGGATTATAGAAGATTCCTTAAAATAGTAAAGGATTCCGGATTTAATGGTTTTATAGGGATAGAATATGAGGGTGAAAAACTAAGCGAGCCCGAAGGCATCAAAGCGACCAAGGCGCTGATTGAAAAAGTCTGGCTTAATTTAGAATAAGGCAGTTTTCAATTTTCAGGTGAATTAATCATAAACACCTTAATTAATAGATTATTCAGACGCTACAAAAGAACTTCACACCTATGATAAGCTTCATTAGTACAAAAGAAAACCAATGATAAAATTCTTTAGAGGGCCGAACGGTAAGCAAAGGTCTGATAGACCTTTGATAGTGAGGAGCCAGTTGAAGCGAGGCATTAATACAAAAAAACATGATTAAATTTTTAAGACGAATAAGGCAGCAATTGCTGACTGAAAATAAATTCAGTAAATATTTGCTTTATGCTATTGGAGAAATAATTCTTGTTGTAGTTGGAATACTAATCGCACTGCAAATCAATAATCAAAATATTTACAGGCAAGAAAGATCAATTGAAAATACGTATCTGGTTGCCCTAAAAGAAGAATTTGAGACCAACATAAATAAACTAGACCAAACTATTGACTTAAACACTAATCTAATTGATAACGTCGATAAGCTAGTTGGAGTATTTCAGCAGAATGTTATTGATACCATCTCTGAAAGGACAGTAGTAAATTATTTCTTTGAAACATTTTCAAGTGAAGTAAACTATACACCGAGCACTGGCGTGCTAACAGAAATCATAAGCTCTGGTAATTTAAAACTAATACAAAATCAAGAATTAAAGCAAAGGCTTGCCTCTTTTGAAAGTTCTTTAGAACAAATTAGCCATCAGGAAAATGAAATAAATATTCCTCGACTTGAAATTATGGAGCACTTTAGGAATCAGGCAAATTATAAACGATATTTAGAAGAACTCGGATGGGATTTTAATTGGGAATCAATATATGAAAACAGGAGTAATAAGGAACTTTTTAAGTCATTACATTTTTTCAACAGTTTATACTTTTTTCAAATAACATCAATAGCGGCTAATCGCTCTTTTTATGTTCCAATAAGAGAAGATATGGAAGCAACAGTTAAGCTAATTAATTCAGAATTAAACAAAAAATAACATTGCCTCACAATGGCTATAAGTAATCCTCCCATGGTGAACTGGTTGCTTGCTCTCGCTTATTTCTGAATCCCGACAGCTCCTTCTCCATAGTATTACAAAGGAGAAACTATCGAGACGCGTAGATTTTCAGCTTGGTGATTGCCTGCCATCAGGCAGGCTTGCAAAGTTTGGTTCTAAACCACGGAACCACTTATAGCCGAGGCCGTTGTAGTCAATTATAGAAGAATCAAATTATTTAAAATTGATGGCAAATAATTTAATGGCATCCTGTTTTCCCCGCAATATGAGTTTGCCAATTTCAGTAAACGAAAAATTGGTACCCAGATTTAATTTTATAACCAGATCTTCTGATATCAAAGCCCTTACCCCATAATTATTGCATTCAGACTGAATCCTTGCTGTGGTGTTCAAAGCGTCTCCTGTATATATTATATCCTTCTTAATAATTCCAATTTCACCGGTTGTAACCTCCCCTATGTGGAAACCTGCTTTAAATTCAGGTACCAATCCAAAATTTTCAATATAATGAGCCTTTTTAACTTTAAACACTTCAGAAATCTTTTGGAAACAAACAATACAATTATTTTTAAATAATCCTTTTTTCTCTGTCCAGGAGACAACAATTTCATCTCCTACATACTGATATATTTCTCCATTGGTTTCAAGGATGGCATCAGTCATGTCCGCGTAATATGCCTTTATCAGGTCAAAATATTTTCTATGTCCTATCTGTTCTGCTATAGTCGTGGAAGACTTCATATCAAGAAACATAAATATTCTTACTTCTTGTTTAGGTTTTATATATTTTCCAAAGGAGTAATTATAGAACACCTCGTTTCCCAAGTACGTAGTTATTTCAGAATAGAATAATGCGATATCTAATGTTAATCCGCTATATAAGATAATACTCCAAAAAGAGAATTCCTTCATAAAGTTTAACAGGCTGTTATAAACCACCGGGTCAAAAACCGAACTATTAAAGCGAAATGAATTGATAACTAAGGTGAGAACACATAAAAAAATGATTAACAGGATGGTGTAAAAAGTTCCTTTAATGAATATTTTTTTCAAAAACGATTTGTCCTGATATCGCTTTCTTAACCACCTTACCTCAATCCAACCTTGTGCCAATCCCATAAGAAAGCATCCTAGACTCGTATATATTAGGGCATTCTTAAAATCATATTTGTTGCCCGTTGCAGGGTATATGCGAGAATCACCAAGTAATCCATATTCAAGAATTACATAGAGAAGCCCGAATAGCAGCCAGATAATTCCGAATGCTAAGGTCTGTCTTAAATAACGAGTAATTTTAGGGCTTAACATAGGAAGGTAAATATAAGAAATCCAAAGTGACTCCGTAAAATAGCCTCATTAGAACCGATATTACAATTTCAAAACATACTGTGTATTTAAAAATACCACCCTGGATAGATTGAGGTGATGTTCAAATAAATCAGTTTTATAGCTGGATGTCAATAAAGTACGCAATCGGGTAGATTCATAAAAAAAAACTATTTTTAATACCTTACAAGATCAATCCAAACTAAACCAATCAGTATGTCGCAAATTTCCATTAGCTCGATTAAACCCAGATTAACTTTTTGGCAAATCTGGAATATGAGCTTTGGTTTCCTGGGAATTCAATTTGGGTTCGCTCTGCAAAACGCCAATGTAAGCAGGATATTTGAAACACTTGGGGCATCAAAGGATGAATTGCCAATTCTGTGGTTGGCAGCGCCGGTAACCGGCCTTCTGGTACAACCCATTATTGGATACTACAGCGATAGAACCTGGCATAAGAAATGGGGAAGGCGAAGGCCTTTCTTTGCTATTGGAGCAATTCTTGCCACCATCGCTTTATTTGCCATGCCAAACTCAACAGCACTTTGGATGGCTGTAATTATGCTGTGGCTGATGGACGCATCAATTAACGTAAGTATGGAACCTTTCAGGGCATTTGTGGGTGACATGTTACCAAATGAGCAGCGGACCAGTGGATTTGCGATGCAAAGTTTTTTTATTGGTTTGGGAGCCATTATTGCCTCAGCCCTACCCTTTATAATGACAAATTGGTTTGGAATAGAAAATATAGCTGCGGATGGCGGTATACCGGATTCGGTTAAATGGTCTTTTTACCTGGGGGGGATTGCTTATTTCACCGCCGTTATGTGGACTGTCTTCAATACCAAAGAATATCCTCCCGATGATCTTGAAAAGCTTAAAAATGAAAATGCAGAGAAAGGAGTATTCACCGGACTTAAGGAGTCCTTTATGGGAATTTTTAAAATGCCCAAAACCATGTTGCAGCTTGCTTTTGTGCAGTTCTTTTCCTGGTTTTCATTATTTGCTATGTGGATCTACACAACTTCGGCCGTAACCAGTCATATTTACGACACTTCAGATACTACATCTGTATTATATAATGAGGGAGCAGATTGGGTTGGAATTTGTTTTGCCGTATATAACGGTATTGCCGCGCTCGTAGCCTTCTTATTACCCGTCGTAGCTAAGAAAATAAGCAGAAAGATCACCCATTTAATGGCACTTGTAATTGGAGGTATTGGATTGATCTCTATTTATTTTATTTCTGATCCAAATTTATTGCTTGTATCTATGATAGGAGTTGGAATTGCCTGGGCAAGCATATTATCAATGCCTTATGCTATGCTATCCAGTATCTTACCAGCTAACAAAATGGGGTATTATATGGGAGTTTTTAACTTTTTTATAGTCATTCCACAAATTGTGGCGGCAGGCATCCTGGGCTTTATGCTTAAGTCTTTTTTTGGTAATATTTCTATTTATGCTTTAGTAATTGGCGGCGTTTCAATGATCATTGCCGGATTCCTCTGTTTAATTGTTCAGGACAATGAAGCGACTTCTGATATTGCAACAAAATAACTGAAATATCATATAAGTTGGGGTTATGGATTACTTCTTATAAATGAACTAATTGGTTGCTCTTTTTATTAGTATTTATGGTCCATAAGAATCCGAAAAACATTCTTATGAGTGATACAAAATAGAGAGTCATTCCTTTCTTAGAATATACTAAGAGTATCCCACGGCCCTTTTAATAAGGCGCATTGAAGCCGGCTAAAATGTATACAATTCAAGCCCTATTTTCTGCAGTTGGGTAAAGAATACTTAGGAATGTATGTAAGTATTAAGATGTTTGAACCATCAATAATAATAAAAACATTTATATGAAAACTTTAGCACTTATTTTAGGTTTATTTATTTCGGGGATTATTGCCAATGCGCAGGATACAAAAAGTGTCACCCTTACGGTCACCATTGAAAATGTAGAAAATAATGAAGGTCAAATCCTGGCAGAACTCCATACCCAGGACACTTTTATGAGAGGCCCGGGAATTCAACAATTAATGAGCAAAGCAAAGACCGGGAGCATTTCATTTGTTTTTGAAGACGTAAAGCCCGGCACTTATGCAATATCATCTATGCATGATATAAATGAAAATCAAAGAATGGATTTCCAGGATAATGGCATGCCAAAAGAAAGTTATGCAATGAGTGGTAGTGAAATAATCACAGGGCCTCCAACCTTTCAAGATGTGAAGTTCAAAGTAGAAGGCCACGATCTTGAAATAAAACTTCATTATTAAATCCAAATAAAATTTGAAAATGCCCGCATATAGCGGGCATTTTTGTTTATAAGTGTGAGGTAAAAGAATTAAAAATTATATCTCTTCCGCCAACCAGGCTTTCATCATCCAAACCGTTTTTTCCTGTTCAGTTATAAAATCGCTCATCATTGAATTTGTACCCTCATCATTCGCCGCGTCAGAATCTGCCAAAATTTTACGTTCAATAAGAAGAAGTTCTTTGATGGAATCAACAATCAATTTAATTGCTTCTTCATCCTTTGTCACATTTTTTCCTATCGGAACTCTTGAATTTTGCAAATAATCATCAAAAGTATGAAGAGGTACTTCACCTAAGGTTAAAATTCTTTCCGCTACTTCATCTACTTTTAAGTTTGCATCGTTGTATAACTCTTCAAATTTAACATGCAGGTCAAAAAAACTTTTTCCTTTAATATTCCAGTGTATTCCTCTAAGGTTTTGATAATAAGTCTGAAAGTTAGCTAACAACGTATTCAAATCTTTACTTAGTGCCTTTGATTTCTCCGCATCCAGGCCAATACTATTTAATTTCATCATATTTCCTTTTTATATTTATAAAGTTATTGAATATATATCTCTTATAGTATAAATTTTATTGATAGTTTCTATATTTGTATTACTCAAAATTATCATAGATGACCATTACCCAATTGCAATATGTATTGGCCGTTGCGGAATACCAAAATTTCACTTTGGCCGCTGAAAAAAGCTTTGTTACACAACCTACTTTAAGTATGCAGGTACAAAAGCTTGAGGACGAACTGGACATCCTTATATTTGACAGGAGCAAGAAACCGATACGCATTACCGAAGCCGGTCTCAAAATTGTTGCACAGGCTAAAAATATTGTCAACGAAGCAGAACGGATCAAGGATATTGTTGATCAGGAAAAAGGGTTTATTGGTGGTGAATATACTCTTGGCATTATTCCAACAGTAATGCCTACTCTGCTCCCCATGTTTCTCAAAACCTTTATTAATAAATATCCGAAAGTTAATCTTATAATAAAGGAGCAAAGTACAGAAACCCTTATTAGAAATATACAGGAAGGTCATTTAGATGGCGCAATTGCTGCAACACCACTGGAAATTGAGTATATCATGGAAAGACCATTATACTATGAGCCTTTTGTAGGATATGTGCCCAGGAACCACAGACTTAGCGAAGCAGATAAACTAGATCCGCGTGATCTGGATATTAATGATATTTTATTATTAAAGGACGGGCATTGTTTCAGGGATGGAGTAATTAATCTGTGTAAAACACCAAAAAAATATGAAGATGAGCATTTTCAGCTTCAAAGCGGCAGTTTTGAAACATTGATTAACCTGGCGGATGAGGATATGGGAATGACCTTATTACCTTACCTCA
Source organism: uncultured Eudoraea sp. (assembly GCA_965366915.1). Classification (GTDB taxonomy): domain Bacteria; phylum Bacteroidota; class Bacteroidia; order Flavobacteriales; family Flavobacteriaceae; genus Eudoraea. The sequence goes on from CBDUGN010000045.1 coordinate 9,637, forward strand.
ATACCCTGGAATTGGATGAGAAAAAAAAGAAAAATTTAAAATATTTTAATAAGCCGTCACCAGCAAGGGAAGTAAGTCTTATTTATCACAAAAGCGAACTTAAAATTCAGATTACGAGAGCATTAAAAGATGTTATTTCTGGGATTGTGCGTGGAGCAATTGCCTTTCAGGATGTAAAAATAATTAGTCCTATCCATAAAAATTAAAAGCCACCTTTTTGGGGTGGCCTGTGGATTATTTTTTTAGATAAATTAGTGTGGGTTGTAGCTCTGGTTTATCTGTAGTAAAAATTTGCAACCAGGCTTTTAACTCTTCAATTTCGTCAGGCAATAGTCTAGAAATTGCTTTTTTAAGTTCTTTACTGAAGAGTTTTACATCAAAACTTACTTTTTGGAGTACTGTTTTATAATACTCCAACATAGATTTTGCCATATTAAGAGTTTGTTTTAATTAGATTGTTACGGTAAAAATAACCAAAAAAAGCTTTGTATTATTGTACGGTTTCCGTTAAAAATTGGATAATTTCATGTTAAATTCTGTTTTATCTCTTACTAAGTACTTGATTTTAAATTGAAAAGAATCCTAAATATTTGTAGCTTAATACTGTTGTCAATTCTTATTGGAGCCTGTGCTTCTGGTAAAAAGTTAAATAAAACTGTCTCTTCAGCACTCAATACTGCAACTTTCGGAAATCATTTTACGGGGATAATGATCTACGATCCAATATCCGGTGATACTTTGTACCAACTTAACAGCGAAAAATATTTTACTCCGGCAAGTAATACAAAAATCTTTACCCTTTATACATCCTTATTACTCCTGCCCAAAAATATTCCAGCAATAAAATATTGCAATATAAACGACACCCTGTTTATAGAAGGCACAGCTAATCCCTCACTTTTACATCCGTTTTTAAATGATAGTTCTGTTATACAATTTTTAAAAGGCTATAAAAACATTTCCCTGAATCTGAACAACTATGCTGATAGCAAATTCGGACCCGGATGGGCCTGGGAAGACTATGACGGGTATTATTCACCCGAAAGAAGTGCCTTACCGATATTTGGAAATATTGTAACTATCTATAAAACAGATACCTTACATGTAGTTCCTAAGTATTTTAAGGCGAATGTAAATCTGATAAAAAACTCTACCAATCGGGAAATTGACTCAAATTCTTTTTATTTTGATCCTTCAAGAAAAGATACTCTGGAAATTCCATTTAAAACTGATAGGGTAACAATTCAGGGACTTTTAGAAGCTACCCTCGGTCGGGAAATATCAGTAGTTTCAAAAATGCCTTGTGAAGAGAAAATGATACTCCCGGGAATACCTGCCGACAGCATAAATAAAAGAATGATGCAGGAAAGTGATAATTTTTTAGCTGAGCAATTACTTCTGCTGGCCTCCTCTACCCTATCAGACACTTTAAACACTAAAATAGTCATAGAGTACATGCTTAAAAATCGCCTTAAAGAATTAAAACAGTCACCCCGGTGGGTAGACGGTTCCGGACTTTCAAGATATAATCTTTTTAGCCCTGAATCAATGGTATTTGTTCTGAATGCCATGCACAAGGAGTTCCCCAAAGAACGACTATTCAATTTTTTTGCACAGGGAGGAGAATCGGGTACATTAACAGATTGGTACCCGGGAAATCCCCATCCTTATATCTACGCCAAAACGGGGACACTCGGTAATAATCATAATATAAGTGGGTATTTAATTACAAAATCCGGAAAAACCCTAATATTCAGTTTTATGAATAACCATTTTACAAATCCTGCTTCGGAGATAAAAAGGCAAATGCAGATGATCTTTGAATGGGTGCGTGATAATTATTAAAGTATGTTATTTAAGCGTGCATATTGCAGGAGCATAATAGTTTTCGCATCTTTTATTTCCCCGGTGGCAATCATCTCTAATGCCACATTAAAAGGTATTTCTAATACTTCAATATTTTCGCTCTCATCCTCAGCACCCCCACCTTCACTTATTTTCATTTGCGCCTGGTATTCCCCTATAAAAAAATGAAGTATTTCCGTTACGGCACCCGGTGACATATATGATTCAAACACCTTTTTTACATGATCTATTTGATAACCAGTCTCTTCTTCTACTTCTTTTTTAATGCAATCTTCAGGATCCGCCCCATCCAGTACCCCCGCACAAACTTCTATCATCATACCCGAAGGATTTCCATTTACGTAGGTTGGCATTCTAAATTGTTTTGTAAGAATAACTGTTTCTTTCCCTTTATTAAATAAGAGGATTGCAGCTCCATTTCCACGATCATACGTCTCACGAATCTGAGTTTCCCAGCTTCCATCCTCCTTTTGATATTCATAGGTGTACTTGTTTAAGGTATACCAATTGTCTGATAGGATGTCTTTGTTTATATTTCTAATCTTGCTCTTATTCACGTTTTTCTATACTTGTGTTAATTGAAGCATCCTATATTATCTATTTAAACTGTAAGTGCCTGATTTAAATACCTCCTAAAAGGCAGCATTTCCTTGTATACTTCGATTACTATTTCTTTAAAGTTATTGCTTAATACCTGATCCTTAGTAAGTGGGTGAACTACGGCAAAAGATTTGTGTTTCAACAAATCAATGTAAGGATGTTCCTTTGTAAAGCCTTTGGGAGCACCTTTCAATTTTTCGTCAACATATAGGGAGCCAAAGGTTTTTTTAAAAGAATCTTTATTGATAATTTTTATTAGTTCAGCCCCATTATAATCTATAGCATCTCTTATACTTCGTAATGATTTTGGGTCCGGCCGCCAAATACCGCCTGCCAGCAAAGATTCATTTATCCCAATCTGAATATAAAAATCTCCGGTACCAGGTGCTTTATCCAAACCTGCACCAAAGTGATCTTTGTATACCGGTTTATGTGGGTGAAACATCAGGTTATTGTTAATCCTGTTTATCCCCTTTTTCCCAGGAGTACGATAATAATATTTGTCAATAACTGCCAGGGTATCATCCAAATCATCTAACCAGCCAATAAATTCCGTACGAATTTCCTTGTACCGATTTCGGTTGCTATCCATCCAAACCTTTGAATTGTTCTTCTCTAATTCGCTTAAGAAATCAAATAGCTTTTTAAAATTCATAAGGAGATAAGTTTGATGCTTTGGTTTTATTAGGGGGGTTAATTAGAAACGGTTATCGCCGTCTAAAAGATCACCCAATCCTCCCAGTATACTTCCTTCACCTTTGTCTTTACCTCCCCCTTTTGGTGCCGCCGCCCATACTCTGCCGGCCAGCCTGCTAAAAGGTAAGGATTGAATATAAACCGTTCCGGGTCCTCTCAAAGACGCAAAGAACAAACCTTCACCGCCAAATACAGTATTCCTTATTCCTCCAACAAACTCAATATCGTAGTCTATATCCTTTGTAAACCCTACGATGCAACCTGTGTCTACTTTTAAAATTTCACCAGGCCCTAATACCTTCTTAGCCAGGGTTCCTCCCGCATGAACAAAAGCCATCCCGTCACCCTCGAGTTTTTGCATAATAAATCCTTCGCCTCCAAACAGACCCCTGCCCAGGCGCTTGGAGAACTCTATTCCAATAGATACTCCCTTGGCAGCGCATAGAAAGGCATCTTTCTGACAAATAAATTTTCCTTGTTTCTCAGATAAATCAATGGGCACAATCTTTCCCGGGTAAGGAGAAGCAAAACTAACTTCCTTTTTACCCTGGCCAACATTTAAGAAGGCTGTCATAAATAAGCTCTCACCGGTAAGAACTCGTTTTCCTGCGGAAAATATTTTACCAAGGACACTTTTATCCTGGTTGGAACCATCCCCAAAAATAGTATCCATCTTAATATCGGTATCCATCATCATAAAGCTTCCGGCTTCAGCAACAACTGCTTCCTGAGGATCAAGTTCAATTTCCACATATTGCATTTCTTCTCCGTATATGTGGTAGTCTATTTCGTGGTTTGTGTTACTCATCTTATTTGTTTTAATGTTATTAGTTTCCGAGTTTTAATATTCGTCTTGCACCTTGAATTACCAAAATAAAAACAACAGTTCCAATAATCAAGTCGGGTTTGTTTGAGTTCATCCAATTAACCAAAAGTCCAGCCACTATAACCCCTAGATTGATAATTACATCATTTGAGGTAAAAATCATACTCGCTTTCATATGTGCTTCTTCTTTGCTTTTTGACTTTTGAAGTAAGTAAAGACAAATTCCGTTTGCAATTAAAGCAAAAACCGAAACTATTATCATTGTCGTGAAATCAGGAAGTTCTTCTACTCCGAAAAAACGTCTTAAAACTTCGACAAATCCAATAACCGCAAGTAGGATTTGGAAATAACCAGCTAGTTTTGCAATTCGTCCTTTTCTTGTCAATGTTCCGCCAACTGCAAAAAGGCTAATTCCATAAACAAATGAGTCTGCAAGCATATCCAAACTATCAGCTACAAGTCCCATTGATTTGGAAATCAATCCAGTTGTCATTTCTATTATGAAAAATACAAAGTTGATTGCGAGTACTGTCCAAAGCAACTTTTTTTGATTTGAATTTTCTTCAAATTTGGTCTGGTCTGTATGTTCAGTTGTTAGTTTGTCTTCACCTAAATTCAATTCGGCTAATGATTTCTCAATTTGGTCAGTTTGTCCGCTGTGAAATACAGTTAATTTTCGGTTAGGAATATCAAAATCAAGATTTTTAACACTCGAAATACCATCCAATTTCATCCTGATAAGATTTACCTCTGAAGGACAATCCATTTTAGTTATTTCAAATATCGTTTTTTTCATCCAGGACTATGGTCGAACTATTTGCAACTAACAATTCAATCTATGAAACACTTGATAATAGGTAGTCTATTTCGTGTGCATTCATTTTTGCATATTTTTATTATCAATAGTTAGTTGAATTAAAATTCAAAATGTTACATCAACAGCTTAAATTTAAACGTATCAGGCTCTCAATTTTACCGTCCATTCAAAATTAAAGGTAGAAACTACTTCTCCTGACTCGTTTACACCCACAGAATTCATCCAAAAGGTTTGTCCCTCTCCGGTAGCTATCGTATGGCTTAATGCTTCTTTTATCTTATGCCCATCTTCACAGGTGAAGGTAATTTTACCTGTCGCCTTTTTTGAAAAATTAGCATTATTATTGGCAACAAGCATGGAGATGTTTTCGCCACACTCTCGTATTTGCGAACTAACCATAATCCCGGTACTCAGTTCGGCGGCCATACCCTGAACGGCCCAGAACATAGATTTAAATGGGTTCTGATTAAACCATTTATGTCTCACTGTAACTACAGCTTTCTCTTCATCGCAAGATCTAAGTCGAACCCCACACCACCAGGCCGATGGCAATTTGAAAAAGGCAAAGACATTGAATTTACTGGGACTTAGACTCATAGAACTAAAAATATTTGGTAAAAGTAAGTATTCTATTTTAACTTAAAAATGTTAATTATATGTTAAATATTAGTACTATGTTTTGCATAATACCTTCTTTTATCCATATATTTGCATAAGAAACTAATATGCCATGACAGAGACATTGAGCAAACACGAAAGAAATCTATCCGCAGTTATTCATGCATCCACGCTAAGCAAGTACTTTATTCCCTTTGGTAATTTTCTTTTGCCATTGGTATTATGGATAGGAAACAAGAAGGAACATAGCTTTGTTGACTACAATGGGAAACAGGCCTTAAATTTTCAAATTAGCCTCTTATTGTACTCTATTATTCTTGGTATCATATCTGTACCTTTCATTCTGGGATTTTTACCTAATATTTTTGAAGGAGGTCTATTGAATATTCGCGATTACAATGAATTTAACAATATCAATTTTCATTTTATAGGAGAAAACCTGCATATAGGATGGTGGCTATGGCCTATTGGGATTACGGGCATGTTACAGGTTGCGCTCTTCATTGTCAACATAGTTTATACCATATTAGCCACTTTAAGGACAAATGAAGGGCAGTATTTTAGATATCCAATTACGATCAATTTTATAAAATAATAAACAGCATTAATCAAGCTGTATAATAGGAGTTATTCATCAATAAAAAAGAGTTTATTTATCAATCATCATCAAATGAAAAGCAAAAAAACGAACAGTTAACCAGATGCTGAATCAAATCCGCAGTAGGCGGAGCAGCACAAAACAGAATTATAATATTATGAACATAGAAAACACAAAAGCACAGATGCGAAAGGGAGTTTTGGAATATTGCATACTCTCCATTCTCAGGGGAGAAGATAAGTATGCTTCCGAAATTCTTGGACGTCTCAAGGATGCAAAAATGCTGGTAGTTGAAGGTACAATTTATCCTTTGCTAACCAGGTTAAAGAATGCCGGGTTGCTTAATTATCGCTGGGAGGAATCAACCTCCGGCCCACCTAGAAAATATTATGCACTTACGGAAACGGGCAAAGTGTTCCTGAAAGAATTGAACATTACCTGGGATGAGCTTAGAGCAGCAGTTAATTTGGTTACCAATACTAAAAACAACTAACAATGAATAAAACAGTTAATATAAATCTCGCAAATATACTTTTTCACATAGATGAAAAAGCATTTAACAAATTACAACGCTACCTGGAATCGATTAAGCGTTCATTTTCCGGAACAACCGGAAGCGATGAAATCATTGCTGATATTGAAGCCAGGATCGCTGAACTTTTCCAGGAAAAAATGGAAAATGACAGGCAGGTTATTACCCTTAAAGAAGTAGATGAAGTCATCAATATTATGGGGCAACCGGAAGACTATATGGTAGACGAAGACATTTTTGAGGATGAACCGCGAAGGAGCAGCGAACCAAGGTCAAAAGTTAAAAAACTCTACAGAGATATTGACAATAAATATATTGGTGGGGTATGTGCCGGCCTGGAACACTATCTGGGATTTGATGTCATTTGGATCCGTTTAATTTTTATTGTACTCGGTATTTTCACCGGTTTTGGTTTTATTGCATATATCCTGCTTTGGATTTTAGTACCGGAAGCTGCAACCACTTCTCAGAAATTAGATATGAGAGGTGAACCCGTAAATATCAGTAATATTGAACGAAAAGTAAAAGAGGGGTTTGATGATGTTGCAGATAAGGTAAAAAGTGTGGATTATGAAAAAGTAGGTAATAAGGTAAAAAGCAGTGGTAAAACGTTTTTTGATGCTCTTGGCGACGTTATCATGTTCCTATTCAAAGTTTTCGGAAAATTTATTGGGATCTTATTAATCATAATAGGAGCAGCAACTTTAATCGGTCTCTTTATAGGATTGTTCACCGTTGGAATTTTGGATATTGTGCATATCCCGGGAATCGACTTTTATGATATGGTGAATTCCACCTCCGCCCCGGTTTGGCTTGTTTCATTATTATGCTTTTTCGCAATTGGGATTCCGTTTTTCTTTCTGTTATACCTGGGATTAAAAATTCTGGTGAACAACCTGAAATCCATCGGAAACATAGCCAAATTTTCTTTATTGGGACTATGGCTTCTCTCAATAATCGGGTTAAGTGTCCTTGGTATTCAACAGGTTTCGGCACATGCATTTAGCGGAACAACTACGATTAAAGAAGATCTCTATTTTCCTGAAGGGCTTGATACATTGCGCATTAGTTTAATGGCCAGTGATCTGTACGAAAATCAGGAAAGTGTAGGGATAAATGGAATGACTTTAACCTACAATGAAGAAGGAGATAAATTGTTATTTGACGATGATGTGAGATTTGACATTAAAAAATCTCAAGATTCTCTTGCGCATATTCGTATTCGGAAAGACGCAGACGGAAGTTCTTTTGAAAGTGCAAAAGACAGGGCAACCAATATTGAATACGCCTATTCCGTTCAGGCTAATACCCTGTTACTAGACAATTTTTATACTACAGCTGCGAAAAATAAGGTAAGGGATCAGGAAGTAAGAGTAACTGTTTTTGTTCCTTCGAATAGTGTAGTACATTTTGATGAATCTGCTAAAGGCCATATTGGAAGAGTAACCCGCTACGACAAAGATATTTATAGAAGCAATATCGTAGATTATCAATGGCTTATGCAGGATAACGGAATACTAAAATGTCTGGACTGTCCGGAAGACTTGGAAGATGAAGATGATGAAGATGAAAAAGGTCGCATAATCATTAATGAGGATGGAGTAGATATTGACATTAAGGACGACGGTGAATCTTTTAAAATGAAAATTGATGAGGAGGGCGTTAAGATAAAAACCAATGAGAATAACTAGTAGCTTACAATTCATCATTTGAAATCAACAATTGAGTAATTCAATTTTAATATTTCTAATAGAAACATAGAATTTTATCAATCAAATTAAATAAGTAAACAATTAATCAAAAACCCATAATATTTGGGTTCCTTTAAAACGACTATCATGACAACATTAGCAAGAATTACAATCGCATTAATCCTGGCACTATTTCTATCCTCTTGTGCCTTTGACATTAACTTTGGAGACGGCAAAAAAGGAAATGGTATTGTCGCCGAGGACCAGAGAGAAGTTACTGAAGAGTTTACCGTTGTATCTGCCTCAGAAGGTCTGGATGTTTATGTTACCCAGGCAAAAGATTTTGAAATTACCGTAGAAGCAGATGAAAATGTAATTGACCTTATAGGCACAGATATCAGAGATGGCAAACTAAAAATACACGCCATTGAAAATATTGGCAGAGCTACCAAAAAAGTATATGTTTCTTTGCCTGATATTACCGGTTTGGAATCTTCCAGCGGTGCCGATTTAGTTGGGAAAACTATTATTGAATCTGACAAAATAACTTTGAATGCCAGCAGTGGATCCGATCTGCAAGTAGAAATATCTGCAGATGAGGTTGATGCCAATACAAGCAGTGGAGCAGATATTAGGGTATCTGGTGAAGCCAATATGCTATATGCCAACGCCAGCAGTGGCTCTGACATTAAGGCACGTGACTTTAAAGTACAAACCTGCCATGCCGATGCAAGCAGCGGAGCTGATATTTCTGTAAATGTATCTGAAAGCCTGATTGCTGATGCCAGTAGCGGAGCAGATATTTCCTATACCGGTGAGGCCACAGTTCAAATGAAGAAATCTGTGTCCGGAAGCGTTCATAAAAATTAGGACTAGCTAGTCAATATAGAATAACATACTTTTTCCTAAACATTGATACTTTGGCCCCGGTATTCTTACCGGGGTTTTTTTTCGTCATATATGGGTTTTATTTATATTCGTATTAAACATTTTATGAATGGATCTGAATCTGAAAAAGTACACTTTAAGCTTGAAACATACCTTTAGTATTTCAAGGGAATCGTATGATTCACAAGATACTTTAATAGTTTCTCTCTCTTCTGATAACTTTACCGGCTATGGTGAAGCAACTTCCAATCCGTATTACGGTATTAGTTGTGAAAGCATGATCTCTGAAATAGAGAAGATTCGCCAGGATATTGAGGCCTACAATTTTATTGCTACAGAAGATTTTTACTCTTTTATTTCATCAAAGGGCTTGAGCAACTTTGCATTGTGTGCTTTAGATCTTGCTGCTCACGATCTCTACGGCAAAATCAAAGAGAAACCATTGTATGAGATTTGGGGTACTTCGATTGAGAATTATCCCATTACCAACTATACCATTGGTCTGGATACCATAGATAATATGGTTGCCAAAATGAAAGAAAAACCCTGGCCTATTTACAAAATTAAGTTAGGAACAGACAATGATGTGGCCATTATTAAAGCGTTGCGAAAACATACAACAGCTATTTTCAGGATTGATGCTAATTGTGCCTGGACCGCGGCAGAGACCATTCATAATGCACCTTTGCTTAAAGAATTGGGTGTTGAATTTTTAGAACAACCTTTAAAAGCCGATGATTGGGAAGGTATGGAGAAAGTAATTCACCAAAGTGTTCTTCCGGTAATTGCAGACGAAAGTTGTATTGAAGAGAGTGACGTAGAAAAATGCTGGCTCCATTTTAATGGAATAAATATTAAACTGACCAAATGTGGAGGTCTAACACCGGCCTTGCGGATGATAGATAAAGCTAGGAAATTAGATTTAAAAGTCATGGTGGGTTGTATGACGGAATCTACTGTTGGGATTTCTGCCATCGCACAGCTTTTGCCAAAATTAGATTATGTAGATATGGATGGAGCAATGTTATTATCTGAGGATATTGCAAAAGGTGTTGAAATTAAAGAATCGGGGCATGTTGTTTTTCCATCAATAAATGGTAGTGGTATAGAATTATTAATATGACCGCTAAAATCGATTCTTTTCCAGGCCGTGAAATTGTAATCAAAGGAAAGAAATTTCTTTATTTTGGTGGAACCGCCTATTTTGGAACACAAACTGATAGGGAATTCCAGAATATTTTTGTCACAAACATTAAAAAATACGGGACTAGCTATGGTGCTTCCAGAAAATCCAATGTTCAGCTATCTATTTATAGAGAAGCAGAAAAATATCTTTCTAAATGGGTGGGTTGTGAAGACTGTGTAACTCTGTCTTCAGGATATCTAGCAGGCCAATTAATATGTAATTTATTCAGCACCGGGCAATATAGGTTGTTCTATACCCCAAATAGTCACTCTGCCCTATACCAATCTAGCATTAAACCATATATCACTTATTCGGCTTTGAATATAGCATTAAAGGACCATCTGTCATCAAAGAAAGAGGTAATACCGGTTATTCTTTTAGACTCCATAGATTTCTCGGGCTACAATTATCCACTATTTCAAGGCTTAACGTCGCTCCCTTTAAATAAATGTATTCTTGTGGCAGATGATTCGCACGGCATAGGGCAAATAGGTCCCGGAAATAGTGGTGTCTTTCAAATCCTTTCAAGGTTAAAACCATCAGATCTATTAATTTGCTGCTCTTTGGGTAAGGCGTTGGGTATTGACGCCGGAGCAATCTTTGGTACAAGCGCAAGGTTAAGGGAAGTATTAAAAACCGATTTTTATGCCGGGGCTTCGCCGCCATCACCGGCAAGCATGGCTACATTAATGCAGGCTGAAGAAATATATAAATCCAAAAAAAGGATTTTGGATTTTAACGTAGGGCTTTTCTTAAATCAAATAAATGATCAGAAGAAGTTTAGCTCTATAGAAGGTTT
>CBDUGN010000046.1:0-20143 GCA_965366915.1 uncultured Eudoraea sp.
ATATATATGCTGATAGGGATTTCCCTCCTTTTAATCGTGCTACCAAAGATGGAATCGCAATTAATTACAATGCCATTGAAAACGGTAGGAAGGCATTTAACATTAAAGCAACCGTTGCAGCAGGTCAAAGGACTTATAAATTTTTGGAAGAGGATCATTGTGTAGAAATTATGACAGGGGCTGTTGTGCCATATGAAGCTGATACCGTAGTTATGTATGAGGATATTACCATTGAACACGGTATAGCCAACCTCAATAAGAAACCTAAAAGAGGACAAAATATTCATGATAAAGGAAGTGATAAGAAAAAAGGTGAGCTGGTCCTTGGCAAAGACAGTAAAATAATGGCTGCCGAAGTTGGTGTATTGGCAGCGGTTGGAAAATCTGCCGTTGAAGTTAAAAGACTTCCAAGAATCGCTGTTATTTCTACAGGTAATGAACTGGTTGAAGTAGAAGACCATCCTTTGCCCCATCAAATTAGAAAATCAAATTCTTACACCTTGTTTGCAGCTCTTGACGAGGAGCGAATAGAGCCTTTGCTTTTGCATTTATCGGACGATAAAGACATGATCAGACAAAAATTATCATATGTAATTCAGGAAATGGATGTTTTATTGTTGAGCGGAGGGGTATCAAAAGGGAAATTTGATTTTATACCTAAAGTGCTTGAGGAATTAGGTGTAGAGAAAGTATTTCACGGCGTCTTACAGCGCCCAGGTAAGCCTTTCTGGTTTGGATTCTATAAAAATACAAATGCATTAATATTTTCTTTCCCCGGAAACCCGATATCAACATTTGTCAATTATCATATTTATTTTAAAAATTGGTTGCAAAAATCATTAGGATTACCTATTCCTAAAGTTGAAGTTTTTTTGGAAGATGTCATTACTATTGAAGGCTCCCTAACCCGTTTTCTTGGAGTGAAAACCAGTTGGACAAATGGTTTATTAAAAGCCAAATTAGTACCGGATAATGGTTCTGGAGACCTTACCAGTTTATCAAGATCGGATGGATTTATTAAATTAGATCCCAGGGAAGTGCCATATGGCATTGATGAGAAAGTAACTTTTATAAGCACAAGAACTCTTATATAAATGACTCATGAATTAAAAAATATATTCGCAGCATATGAAGCCCATCACCAATCTGGGGGTAAAGCAGTGTTGGCAACTGTTGTCGCACTGCAAGGATCTTCTTATCGACGTCCAGGTGTTCGAATGCTACTCTTGGATAACGGAAAAATGGTTGGGGCGGTCAGTGGTGGTTGTGTTGAGAAAGAAATCCAAAGACAGGCGGATAGTGTGTTTAGTAGCGGAATACCAAAAATGATGACCTACGATGGTCGTTATCGCCTAGGGTGTGAAGGTATTTTATATATTCTTTTAGAGCCATTTATGCCTGATAAAACTTCAGTTAGTACTTTTTGGCAGAACATTAAAGACAGGAAGAGTTTTAATCTGGTATCCCATTATACCCTGCAGGAAAGCAGTACGGAAGGATTGGGTACGCTTTTCGAAGCTGATAAAAGTGAATTATTACTGAGACCCAATTATGAAACTAAAAAAGGAGCCGAAGTATTTCAACAAAAACTAACCCCATGTTTTAAGTTAGTAATAATCGGTTCTGAACATGATGCGGTTCAATTATGTTCTTATGCTTCCATGACAGGATGGGAGGTTACTGTTATTACTTCACCATCTGAAGAAAAGGGGATAAATGATTTCCCGGGTGTCAAAGAGTTCCTTTCACTATCGCCTGAAGAGTTTCAGCCGCAAATGGTGATAGATAATCAAACCGGAGTAGTATTAATGACTCACAGTTATGTAAAAGATCTTAAGTTTTTAGTCAGCCTAATGAACGTAACCCCAACTTATCTTGGATTATTAGGACCTTCATCACGCAGAGAAAGGCTATTAAATGAACTTGTGGAATACAACCTGGAAATCTCAGATGACTTTTTTGAATCTATTTACGGACCAGCCGGAATAAATATCGGTGCAGAGACACCTCAGGAAATCTCGATATCCATAATAGCTGAAATCCTTGCGGTAATTCGTAAAAAAGACCCCATGTTTTTAAGGAATAAATTGGGTACAATTCATAATTGATGAGTTCTACGGTATCTGTCTTAATACTTGCAGCAGGATCTTCCAACAGAATGGGAAAAGTTAAACAACTCTTACCATGGAAGGAATCTACACTTCTTGAGCATACTATTAAAACAGCTAAATTATCTAAGGCCTGTGATGTAATTGTTGTCCTTGGTTCAAATGCCAGGTTAATTATGGAGTCTATTAAAACGACTGAAGTAGTTTTTCTTGAAAATACTAATTGGAAAGGCGGTTTAGGAACATCTATATCATGTGGTATTGACTATTTATTGAATTACAATAAAGAGTCTGATGCAGTACTTATTCTTCTTGCAGATCAGGCTTTAATGGATTCTGAACACATTAATAAAATTATAGATTTATATAGCACAGGAGAAAGTGATCTTATTGGTACCAGATATGAAGATAAAATTGGTGTTCCGGCTTTATTTGAACGTTACTATTTTCCTGATTTATTGAAACTAGATGGAGATCGTGGGGCTCAGCTATTTCTAAAAAAGCTTGGGAACAAAGTTTTAGGTTTGAATCCCAAAGGTAAAGCCTATGATATTGATACTTTGGAAGATTACAATCGACTTTTAAAATTATCTGACAACAAAAGTTAATTAAATAGTGTTTGTTTTATTTAGAAACAAAATAATGTGCCTCACAGATTTATAGTACATTTCGAACATCAAAAAAATAACTGAATGAATAATATTAAAAACCGGCTCCTTCTATTAATGCTTTTAGCTTTTTTATTACAAGGCCATTCTCAGGAAATGAGTTTTGAAGAGTATAACCCGAAATCCACATTAGTGGTTACAAAAAATATAGTGGAAAAGGCCAGATATCCATTTATTGATATTCACAGTCATCATTTCAAAATGGCCACACAGGACCTATCCGAGTTGATTGCTTCTATGGATAATATGAATATGGCTGTAATGGTTAATTTAAGCGGCGGTTCCGGGGAAGGTCTTAAAAATATGCTGGATAACATAAACCGGAATTACCCAAACAGGTTTGTAGTTTTTGCCAATGTAAATTTTGATGGTGTAGGTAATCCGAATTGGGCAGACAATGCTGTGAGACAGCTGGAAGAGGATGTCAAAAATGGAGCTAAAGGATTAAAAATATATAAGAGCCTGGGATTAAGAAATAAGGATATTGACGGAAATAGAATAAGAATTGATGACCGGCGCCTGGATCCTATTTGGGCCAAATGCGGGGAATTAGGGATACCGGTTCTCATCCATGCTGCAGATCCTAAGTCGTTCTGGGATCCTATGGACAGCAGTAATGAACGCTGGTTGGAATTAAAAACCAGGCCGCGAAGGAAACGATCAGCAAATAATCCAGCTCCCTGGGAACAAATAATTGGAGAACAGCATAATATGTTTAAAAAACATCCGCAAACGAAATTCATCAATGCTCACATGGGATGGTACGCTAATAATTTACAAAAGCTGGCAGAACTTATGGAAGAAATACCAAATATGTATGTAGGAATTGGAGCAGTAATAGCAGAGCTTGGCAGGCAACCCAGAAATGCCCGTAATTTTTTTATTAAGTACCAGGATCGAATATTATTTGGTAAGGACAGTTATCAGCCTAAGGAGTTTCCCACTTATTTCAGGGTTCTGGAAACAGCAGATGAGTATTTTCCTTATTACAAAAAATACCATGCTTTCTGGGCTATGTACGGGCTGGATCTCCCAGACGATGTATTGAAAAAAGTCTATTATAAAAACGCAATAAAACTCTTACCAGGAATAGATCAAAGTTTGTTTGCTAAATAGGCGTTGTAGTATTTTTATTATTTAATTGCATTCAACGTTTAGTATGTTGTATTAAAGTCTTCTTTTCGAGTTCGCAGTGAATGCATTTTTGATACTAGACCACATGCAGGTAGTTTACTTCTCAATAAAATTTCAAAGAAAGTGTGATTTATTTGGTCATAAACCTACTAATTATTCAGAAGATTTAAAATATGGGTAAAGAAGAATCATTTACCAGGATAATCATGGAAAATGAAGGGGTGATTTTTAAAATCACGACTATCTATACACAAAACGAACAGGACCAAAAAGATTTATACCAGGAGATTGTTTATCAGTTGTGGAAGTCCTTTGATTCTTTTCGAAATGAGTCTAAAATTAGTACATGGATGTACCGTGTTGCCTTAAATACTGCAATTAATCAATTGAACAAAGGCAAAAAGCATTCCAATACTACAGGCATAGATCAGGTTGTTCTCAGACAAACAGAAAATTATGATGCTCAATTTGAAAACCGATTGAAAATTGTATATCAGCATATTAATCAATTGAACATACTTGAAAAAGGTTTAATACTTCTTCTATTGGAAGGTAAAAAGTACGAAGAGATTGCGGAGATCACCGGATTAAGCGAAACCAATGTCGGAACCCGTATTTCCAGGATTAAACAAAAATTAAAATCGCGAATATTAAAAAATTAAGTTATGGACTTAGAAGAAATCCAGACAATTTGGTCAGAAATGAGTGATCAATTAGAGCAGCAAAAAAAATTGACCAATGAAATAATTATGAAAATGACACAAGACAGATATAGCAATAAGTTTGATAAGATCACATTTTATGAAACAATTGGAGCAGTAATATGTTTCCTTGCGGCCATCTATTTTTTGGTTAACATTCATAAATTAGACACCTGGTCTCTTCTTGCCTGCGGCATATTTACCGTTGCTTTCTTAATTGTTTTGCCCATTATTACTTTGGGATTATTAGGAAAAATTAAGCGTATGAATATTGTAAAAAATAGTTTTAAAGAAACTATTGTAGGTTATACAAAGGCAAAGAATCAATTATTGCTTATGCAAAGGGTAGGAATATATTTGAGTTTTGTATTAATGTTTACATGCTTGCCCGTATTTAGTAAAATCATGAATAATAAGGATCTTTTTCTGCAAAGTAAGATCTGGCTGATTTACTTACCACTAATGGCAATTTTTTTGTTCTTCTTTGCAAGGTGGGGTTATAAGTGCTACAAGAACATAACTAATTCTGCGGAAAATATTCTTAAGGAATTGGAAGCTTAAATTTTTAGAGTTGTACCCATTTTATCAGGCCCCGTATGACGGGGCTTTTTTAGATTGTTATTATTTCAATGTTTAATTTCAGGATCTTTTTTAATTTTTACTGAACTTTATCATAGTTTAAGAATATACTTACTACGATCTTTATTTTCATTTAATAGTCATTTTATTAAGAATAAATATCAGTTACACAAGAGTTCAGACCGATTCATTATAACAGTAGCATGCAGAAGTTACCCATTACATTAGTCCTTTTAACATTGGTACTACAACTTCATGCCCAAAAAAAGAACGAAGATTTTCGCTTAAATATTCGAAAAACAAATTTACCTGTAAAAATTGATGGCATTGCCGATGATGAAGCCTGGAAGGGAACTGATGTTGCCAAAGATTTTTTTATGGTAATACCCATGGATATTGATAAGGCAACAGATAAGTCCGAAATACGGATGACCTATGATGACACCAACATCTATTTAATAGCTACTTTTTATAACAGTGTTCCCGGACGTTATTTTGTAGAGTCTCTAAGGCGTGATTTTTCTTTCAATAAAAATGACAATTTCTTATTATTCCTGGATCCCTTTAACAACCAAACTACTGGTTTTACTTTTGGTTCCAATGCTGCTGGTGCACAATGGGATGGGACCATGTTTGCCGGTGGTAGTGTAGATCTCAATTGGGATAGCAAATGGATATCTGAAGTAACAAGGGACGAGGAAAAATGGGTTTTTGAAATGGCCCTTCCGTTTAAGTCCATTAGATATGAAGATGGGGTTAAAGAATGGGGTATTAATTTTAGCAGACTTCATTTGGCATCTAGCGAAAAATCTAGTTGGACACCAATACCAAGACAGTTTCCCACTGCATCACTTGCATATACAGGAGTTTTGGTTTGGGATGAACCTCCTCCAACACCACGTTTTAATTATTCTCTAATCCCATATGTATTGGGTCAAGCAACTTATGATTTAGATGGAAATACAGACTATGAGACTAAAGTAGGTGGCGATGTTAAAATAAGTCTGTCCTCCTCACTAAACCTGGACCTGACAATAAATCCGGATTTTTCTCAAGTGGAAGTAGACCGGCAGGTTACAAATCTTGATAGATTTGAACTCTTTTTCCCTGAAAGAAGGCAATTCTTCCTTGAAAATGCCGATTTGTTTGCCAACTTCGGATATGAGACTATTAGACCTTTCTTTTCCAGACGAATTGGACTTGGTATTCCAATTAACGGCGGTTTAAGACTCAGCGGAAACCTTGGTGAAAAATGGCGTTTGGGAGTCATGGATATTCAAACAGCAAAAGACGAAGCAACAGGACTACCAAGTCAAAATTTTGGCGTCATTAGCTTGCAAAGACAGGTGTTTAGCAGATCTACCATTGGGCTGCTATTTGTAAATAAGCAGTCAACTAATTATCCACAGGATAATGACTCTCTGCGCACAATTTATCCAAAATTCAATCGGAATTTAGGATTGGAATATAATTTGGCCTCGCCGGACAACTTGTGGAACGGAAAAGCCTTTTTACTCAAATCCTTTACACCAGATAAGCAGGGAAATGGCATTACACAAGCTGCTAACATTGAATATAAGAGTAGAAAGTGGAATTGGGGTATTAAAGAAGAATATGTGGATAGCACTTATACCGCAGAAGTTGGTTTTGTGCCCAGAAAGGGGTATTTTAATTTCAACACATTTTTAGGCCATCTATTTTTTCCAAAAGCAGGTCCGGTTTTAAGCCATGGGCCAGTAGGAAAACTAAATTATTATTTTACCGAGGAATTAAGGGAAACAGATCATCAGAATATACTGCAATACCTTATTAACTTTCGTAACAGAAGCAGTTTAAGTTTGGAAGGGGTCAATGAATATGTTGAATTGCTGGCGCCTTTTGATCCTACAGGGACCGGTAAAGATTCCCTGGGCACAGGGACCAAACATCGGTGGAATGCCTTCAGATTTGAATACAATGCCAAACCACAAAGTATGTTTACTTATACTGCAGGGGCAAGATACGGGGGCTACTATGAAGATGGTAAGCGATTAAACATAACTAGCGAATTAGGTTATCGTTTTCAGCCTTATGTAAGCCTAAGCTCTAATATTAGCTATAATAACATCAAATTGCCCGAACCATGGAATACCACAGAATTCTGGTTAATAGGATCTGAAGTAGATATTACTTTTACCAATAAACTATTTTTTGCCACTTTATTTCAATACAATGAGCAATCAAAGAACTTTAACCTTAACTCAAGGCTTCAATGGCGTTATAAGCCGGCTTCGGATTTGTTCCTCGTTTATACCAACAATGAATTATTGGCACCTTTTGAGGGTAGGATCTGGTCAGTCACTCTAAAACTAACATACTGGTTCAATAAATAAGTTTAAAATTCTCATATAAAATTAAACCTGTATTTTGCCAGGTTTTAATTATGCTCGTTTATGATTAAATATTTAAAATTTTCTCGTAATTTAAGAGCTAAATCCAGCTACGTCATTAATTGTAAAATAACCGGTAATGAAAGGAGAAATACTAAATACTAAAGCCAAAAAGGAAAGCAAAAAATCAAATCTCACACGGAGAAAATTTATTAGAAATTCTGCCTTTACTTTGGGAGCAATTTCAATAATACCACGCCATGTTTTGGGCAAAGGTTTTGTTGCCCCCAGTGATAAGATTAATCTCGGTTTTATTGGCCTTGGTAAGCAGAGTAGGGGACTTGCGTCTCGATTTGTTGAGAATACAAATGCTCAAATTATAGCCAGCTGTGATGTCTGGACCACAAAAAATGCATGGTTCAAGGATCATGTTGAAAAGGTCTATGCAGAACACCGTAACCAATCAAGTTATAGCAGTGTAAATACATATCTGGAATACAAAGAACTTCTGGATCAAACGGAAATAGATGCCGTTGTTATAGCGACACCGGACCATTGGCATGCCTTACAATCTATTGACGCCATGAAAGCCGGAAAAGATGTTTTTTGCGAAAAACCTCTGACTCATACGCTGAAAGAAGGTTCGGACATGGTAAAATGGGCTAAAAAGACCGGCAAAATTGTACAGACCGGAAGTATGCAACGTTCGTGGGATAATTTTAGAAAAGCTTGCGAACTGGTAAGAAATGGTTATTTGGGAGATATACAGAAAATTTTGGTAAATGTTGGTGATCCCGCAAAGCCTTATGATTTAAAAGCTGAGGCCATGCCAGAGGAAGTTAATTGGAATAATTGGTGTGGTCCCGCACCTCTTTTAAACTATAATCACAGGCTTGCACCTTCAAGTAATGATGTTGATTTCTGGCCGGATTGGCGTTTGTATCAAGAGGTCGGAGGGGGTATTTTATGCGACTGGGGGGCACATATGTTTGATATAGTTCAATGGGCCCTGGGAATGGACAGGACCGGACCTGTAAAATTCGTTCCACCGGCTGACAAAAATGCGGTACGCGGTTTAAAAATGTATTATGAAAACGGTATAGAAGTTGTTCATGAAGACTTTGAACGCGGATGGGGCGTTCGCTTTTATGGTACCGAAGGTAAAATGGATGTGAGTCGTAGTTTTCTTGAAACAGATCCTGCAGGTATTCTGAATGTTGAATTAAAAGATACTGATACACGATTATACAAAGTAAAACAAGATCATTATCAGGATTGGATGGATGCCATAAAAAATAGAACCCAACCTATCTGCGATGTAGAAACAGGTCATCGCTCTGCAAGTGTTTGTAATATAGCAAATATTGCCTATGACCTTGGTGAAACTCTTCACTGGAATCCTGAAAAAGAGAAATTTAAGGGTAATAATGCCGCCAATAAGATGCGACACATGAAATACCGAAAATTCTAATGCTACTTCTCTGACTTATCAAATAATTCAGGAAGTGTTCTGATTATTTAAGTTTGATACTGAAAGGTTTGGCATTTTTTTCAGACGAATTTAACGTCTAGGATCATATTTAATATTTCTACTATCTTTAAAGGTGGATCTTAAAGTTGTACCATATAAAATTGACTTAAAAAAGGACTCAATAAAAATACTGTTGATTGGAGTATTTTTCGGGTTCGTTTACAGCTTGTCCGCCCAGGCGCCTCCGGATTGCACCATATTGACTTCTCCATCCAATGGTGAAACCGGGGTTTCCGTAAATACCCAACTGCAATGGCAGGCAGTAGCAAATGCCACCCAATATTTTCTTTTTATTGGAACTAATCCAGGAGGAGCAGATGTTTTAAATGGAGTATCAATGGGGAGCAATCTCAGCTATACACCTGCCACAAGTCTTATGCCAAATACAGTCTATTATGTCACTGTAATTCCTAATAACAATATCGGCGATGCGCAAAATTGTGCTGAAGAAAGTTTCACAACAGGGCTTGCAAGTTCTGTCCCGGGCTGTGTAACGCTGTCTAGTCCTATGGCAGGTTCTTATGGAGTTCCCCCCGATATAAATATTAGCTGGACTGGCCAGTCAGCAGCTGTAGGATATATTCTGAATATAGGCACCAGCACTGGTGCAAGTGATATTCTAAGCAATGAAGATGTAGGAAATGTGACTGTTTATGACCCTCCTGCTGCCTTGCCACTTTCACAGCGTGTTTATATTACTATAACACCCTATAACAGTGCTGGCGAATCTCCCTCCTGTTCCGAAGTTAATTTCAGGACAAGAGGCAACAATCCACCTTTGTGCACAGATATAATAAATCCGGTTGACGGAGGTGAATTCGTTTCAGTGACTGCAAATATAACCTGGATTAGAGATTTTAATGCCTCAGGCTACCTCATGACTGTAGAGAAAGCGTCCATTGGAGGTGTTAAAATACTCGACAATTTTGATGTCGGAAGCGGTACAAATTTTAAACCCCCGGATTTTGAAGGCAATACTGTGTATTTTGTGCGCATAACGCCCTATAATGATTTGGGAGCCGCACAGAATTGTCAGCCAATCTCCTTTACAACCGGAGCAGGACCAGTACCTCCGGAATGTACTAATTTATTAAATCCAAAAAATGGTTCAGACAACATTGATGTAAACACCAATTTAGAATGGGAATCTGTGCCTAATGTTTTGGGGTATATACTTTCGGCAGGTACTTCATCAGGCGGTACAGATCTGGTAAACTCAATTGATTTGGGTAATACAACCAATTACAGCTTTAATCAGCCCCTTCCTGAGGCCAGTACTATTTACGTAACGATTATTCCCTATAGTTTAAATTTACAGGCTGAAGATTGCCGGGAGGAGTCCTTTACCACAACTGGTTTTCAGAGTGCGCCGAATGAATTGCCCGTTCCTAAATTTTTTACACCGAACAATGATGGTTTTAATGACCGGTGGATAGTTACATCAACACCGGAAATCGAGATCAGTACAATACATATATTTAACAGGTATGGTCAATTGTTGAAGCAATTATTCCCGGATCAGGGATGGGATGGAAGTTTTAATGGAAAACCTCTTGCATCCGATTCCTATTGGTACCGAATAGAAACTACTGAGGGCAACGCACTTGTGGGTTTCTTTATGTTAAAGCGATAGTGTATTTTTCTATTATTAATCCTCAATATTTATTTTAAAAAACCAACACAATGAGAACAATTTTAACCGCTCTTCTATTAGTTATAATGAATTTTTCTTTGGGCATTTTTCAGATCCACGCGCAGGATGATATATTTGAAAAACTCAAAGAAATTGCAATAATAGATCAGAAAGTAATGATGCCTATGCGAGATGGAATACGATTGGCAACAGATATTTACAGACCTAAAACTGATAAAAAAGTACCTGTCATATTTTCCAGAACACCTTATAATTTTAATTCCTGGGGCGATGGTGAGCAAAAAACCAGAACAGCGAAAAAAGCATACGAAGTTGTACAACATGGTTATGCTTATGTCATACAAAATGAGCGCGGAAGATATTACTCAGAAGGTGAATGGGATATATTAGGCATTCCTCTGACTGATGGTTATGATGCCTTTAGCTGGATGAAGGATCAGCCCTGGTCTAATGGTAAGATTGGAACGCTTGGATGCTCATCCACTGCAGAATGGCAAATGGCTGTTGCTGCTTTAGATCATCCTTCACATGCCGCTATGGTGCCTCAAAGTTTTGGAGCTGGAGTAGGAAGAGTTGGTAACTATTATGAACAGGGAAATTGGTACAGAGGTGGAGCAGAACAGTTATTGTTTTTTGCCTGGTTATATGGTGTAGAACATGATAAGTATAAACCCCGAATACCCAAAGGCGCTACACAGGAGGATCTTATCCGTATTTCCAGATTCTATGATTTGGCACCGGAGAATCCACCTGTTGATATGTCAGAAGCTTTAGCCCATCTGCCTATTCAGGATATTTTACAGAATATTCAAGGGAAACGAGAGGTTTTTGACAAGATAGTTAAGCGTAATCCTAATCATGCTGATTGGTATAAAGGTGGGCTCTACCATGACGATATGGAAATAGGGGTGCCAAGTTTTTGGTTTGCCTCATGGTATGATGTATCTATAAGCCCTAATCTGGCGCTATATAATCATGTTAGAAACAATAGTAAAGACAAATTTGTGCGGGAAAATCAATATTTGGTAATTGCACCTACATTACATTGCAGATATACCAGGGCTACGGTTAATACCGTAGTTGGTGAAAGAAATCTAGGAGACGCAAGACTGAATTACAATGAGCAAATATATTCCTGGTTTGATCTTTGGCTAAAAGGAGAAAATAACAATTTTAAGGACAACACTCCAAGAGTCCAATATTACACTATGGGCAGCAATGTTTGGCAGTCTGCAGAAACCTGGCCTCCGGAAAATACCGAATTGAAAACCTATTATTTAACAAGTGGTGGTAAAGCTAATAGCTTATACGGAGATGGAAAGCTTAGTTTAAAAGAACCCAATAGTGCAAATGCACCGGATAGTTTTAAATATGATCCTATGAATCCGGTGAACTCGTATGGGGGTAACGTTTGTTGCACAGGGAATGCGGTAAAAGGTGGCGCCTACGATCAACAAGCCATGGAAACAAGACAAGATATTCTTGTTTACACCACTGAACCATTGGAAAAAGGTTTGGAAGTAACTGGATTTATTGAAAGTAAACTGTATATATCATCTGATGCCAAAGACACCGATTTTACCATAAAATTAATTGATGTTTATCCAGATGGACGGGCATATAACCTGGATGAAACCATACAGCGAGTTCGTTACAGAGAAGGGTATGATAAGGAAGTATTTATGGAAAGAGATAAAGTCTATGAAATTAACTTAACACCAATGGCGACTAGTAACTTCTTTGAACAAGGACATAGAATTCGAATCGAAGTCTCAAGCAGTAATTTTCCCAGATTCGCAAGAAATTTAAATACAGGTGGAAAAAATTTCGATGAAAAACATGGAGTAGTTGCTCGTAACAGTGTACATCATTCAAAAAAATATCCTTCTCAAGTCAGATTGCCAATAGTAAAAAGATAGTTCATAAAGAATTTAAGATAATTTTAAGTGCTATTAGAATTTGAAAATACTATCTTTTTATGATGTATTCCAGAGTAAGGACTTTATGTTTTCTATTTGCATTATTGATCATACCTGGCTTGTATTGCCAGTATTCAGAGAGTGATTGGAAAGACAGGGATGAATGGATGAAAGTCAGGGATATTTTTGAAATGGCTGGCGTTAAAGAGGGTAATATTGTCGCAGATATAGGATGCCATCAAGGCTATTTGAGCATTCGGCTTGCTAAATATATTGGTGAGACCGGAAAAGTATATTCGGTAGATGTAAGGGAAGACCGTTTAAATAAATTAAATGATATCGCTACCGAAAGAGGCATAAGAAATATCCATACTATTTTGGGAGATTATGACGATCCCAAATTACAGGAACACAGCATAGATGTGGCGTTTATGATTGATGCCTACCATGAAATGAAGGATTATAAACAAATCCTCCTGAATGTAAAGAAAGCCCTAAAACCAGATGGCTGCATACTGGTGCTGGAAAAACTTAAACGTAAAATGATTGGAAAATCCAGACAGGAACAAACCCTGGCACATACTATTTCACCAGAATTTGTTAAAAATGAATTAACGGAAGCTGGCTTTACAGTTACAATTCTGGAAAAAGACCTTGGTTATTGGGAAGAAGATCCTGATAAAAAAATATGGGTGTTACTGGCAGTTCTTCCTTGAAAATCAGTTTTTGTATCTTGTAAAAAGAAATATTTATTTTCGAACTTAAAGATTTAGCTATGAAAAATATCTTTTTCAACACAATAATTTTGATACTGGTTACTGCAACTTTGACTGCTCAAAAAAATGATGAAAAGCATCAAAAAAAGGAAGACCAAAAAAATATAGCATATAATGCTATGCAAGAACTGATAAATTCTGGTAATTATCTGTTCGATCCAAACTATATTTCAACAGGAATAACATTAGCAACAATACCAAATCGTTTTATAGTTAAAGATGGAGAGGTTGATATTGATTTACCCTTTTTTGGTACGGCAAGAGGGGCTGGAGGCTATAATACCAACCCCGGTATCACCTACAAAGGGATTCCGGATAAATACAGTGTAAAATATATTGATAAGAAAAGACGATCCATAATTAAAATAGGCGTGCGCAGCAGTTCTGAGCGCCATGATATTACTCTTACTGTGGGTTATGGCGGTCAGACCACTGTAAAAGTAATAAGCAGTGCGAGGTCTTCAATAAATTATATTGGGTATTTGAAGCCTATAAAAGAAGAAAATATAAATTAAATCACATGTTGAGCTGTCCCGGAATTCCTGCTACCCTAATTTTACATCAGTGAAAACAATGACAATTTTATCTAAAACCGGATCTTTATTTAAATTACTTGTTCTTGGATTAATTTACTTATTTGCTACTTTTGGCCATAGCCAGATAAACTTCAAGCAATTACGGGAAAACATGATAAAGGAACAGCTGCAAGCCAGAGATATTAGGGATCCGGCTACCTTAAATGCAATGCGGATTGTTCCCAGGCATGAATTTGTACCAACAAAAATGCAAGCGTATGCTTATGCAGATCATCCGCTGTCAATAGGAATGGGACAAACCATTTCTCAGCCTTATATAGTTGCTTACATGACTCAGGTCCTGGAGTTAAAAGATCACCACCGGGTTTTAGAAGTGGGAACCGGATCAGGATATCAGGCAGCCATATTAGGACAAATAGTAGATACTGTATATACCATAGAAATAGTTGAAGCATTAGCTTTTAACGCAAAAAACAGACTTGCGGAATTAGGGTATGACAATATTAATGTGAAATCGGGTGACGGATACCTTGGTTGGCCCGAGAAAGGCCCCTTTGATGCAATAATAGTTACTGCAGGTGCAGAGGAAGTCCCTGAACCACTATTAAAACAGTTAAAAGAAGGAGGGAGGATGATTATTCCGGTTGGGCCTCATAATGGTGTCAGGCAATTATTGCTGATCACTAATAAATCGGGGAAATTTAAAACCAGGGAAGTAATGGCTGTGAGATTTGTTCCACTTACCAGAAAGAATAATTGAAACAAAATGGAGCATAAAAAAGGAGGTTAATCTATTTTACCTCCTTAGTTAAATCTCTGCTGGCTTTAGTGGGCCAGTTCCTTGCTTATTGTTATCAGACATAATTTCTGCTTTCTGTCCAACGAACTCGTTTGCTGTCCTTAAGACTGGAGAAGTATGAAAATCTTCTGGAATCTGTTGGTGAATGTTGCATTATATTTCTCATTTCTTTGTTTTTTAATTTTAGGATTACTTGCTATTCTAGTATCTAATACTGTTAGATTGTATAGTGTCTTACTTCTGCCCAGCGCACTCTTTTGCTATTTTTAAAATTAGAAAAGAAGGTATGTCTGCGTGCTTCTGTCGGTGTTTGTTTGATAAAATGTCTCATGATTGTTCGTTTTAAATATTAATATTAATTGATATAATTTCTTGATTCTGACCAGCGTACTCTCTTGCTGTTTTTAAAATTTGAAAAGAATGAATATCTTCTTGATTCTGTTGGTGTTTGATTGTTAAAGTTTCTCATCGCTATTATTTTTAAATTGATATTGTCTGTTTTTACTTTTTTAAACTGTAAATCTTAATAACTTACATCTAATAGACGACAATGAATCTTATTTGTTACAGTACTATGTATAAAATAGTACCGTTTTATACAATTTTTAACATATTTTATATATTAAATTAAAAACAAACACATCTATATGTCTGTTATACAGTATTTTATATTAATTGTTTAAAAATTGAATTTCATACTATTAAAATGTGATTTTAAGGTGATACTTATAAAAAAGACAAAAAAGTCGAGGATAAAAAGTAATTAAAACTTATATTGTAGAAACCTGTCGCACCAAAACCTAACAAATGTCATATGCTATATTTTTTATCCATATTAGCTTTATGATTTTATTCCCAAAAACAAGGACATATGAAAATATATGATGACAAACACATTAAAAATGTGGTATTCGTAGGAGCACACAATAGTGGTAAAACTACGCTTGCCGAAACCATGCTCTTCGAGGCTGGTCTTATAAATAGGAGAGGGACAGTAGAAACACAAAATACGGTTTCAGATTATCATGAAATTGAACACGAAAGGGGAACTTCGGTTTATGCTACACCTCTTCATACTGAATGGCGCAATTACAAAATAAACATAATTGATACCCCGGGCCTTGATGATTTTGTAGGAGAGATTATTTCATCAATTCGTGTTGCTGATACTATAGTTACAGTTTTAAATGCTCAGCACGGTGTGGAAATTGGAACTGAAATCATTTGGAATTATGTTAATAACTACTCCAAGCCTACACTTTTTGTTGTAAATCAAATAGATCATATAAATGCAAATTTTGAGGACTCGTTCAAAGGCATAAAAGCTCTTGTGGGTAACAATGCAGTAGTTATTCAATATCCATTGGTTATTGACGGTGCACAATGTATCATTGATGTGCTGAAGATGAAATGCTATAAATTTTCACCTGAAGGGGGAAAACCAGAAAAATTACCAATCCCGGAAGATCAAAAAGAACGAGCAGATGAATTGCACAATGAACTTGTTGAAAAAGCAGCGGAGAATGACGAAGAATTATTGGAGCTGTTTTTTGAGAAAGGCACCTTAAACGAAGATGAAATGCGGGTAGGTATTAAAGCAGGAATGCTTAATCATGAACTATTTCCGGTTTTCTGTGTTTCTGCACTAAATGATATGGGTAGCGGCAGACTCATGGGCTTTATAGATAATGTAGCACCTGCTGCCGCCGATTTGAAACCGGAGCAAACCGTGGAAGGGGATGTACTTGTTCGCAAGAAAGAAGCTCCAACAGCATTATTTGTTTTTAAAACGGTTTATCAACCCAGTTTGGGGCAGATCTCCTTTTTTAAAGTAAAATCCGGAGAAGTTAAGGCAAATGATAAATTGGTAAATTCCAGAACTGGTGACACTGAAATACTTAATCATCTTTATATAATGGATGGTAAAAAGCGGGAATCAGTGCCTAAATTGGAAGTAGGTGATATTGGAGCAACATTGAAGCTCAAAAGCACAGAGACAAATGATACACTCCATGCACCTGGAAAGTCAATTACTATTAAACCCATACAATACCCGGAACCCAGAACCCGCAAGGCGGTGTCAGCAGTTAATAAGAATGAGGAGGAGAAACTTAGCGATGCTCTAAAGAAGATTCATAGTCAGGATCCAACAGTAGTAATTGAGTTTTCCAAGGAACTAAAGCAACTAATATTGGGTTGCCAGGGAGAATTGCACTTAGCAACTATAAAATGGATATTAAACAATATCTACGGTATTGAAGCTAAATTTGAACCCCCAAAAATTGCCTACAGAGAAACCATACAAAGAGCATCAAATGCAAATTACCGGCATAAGAAGCAATCCGGTGGTGCAGGCCAGTTTGCACAGGTACATCTGAAGATAGAACCCTGGGATGAAGGTATGCCTGAACCGGAGGGCTTTACTATCCGGGGCAAGGAAGAAGTTGAACTTGACTGGGGAGGTAAATTGGTTTTCTATAACTGTATTGTAGGGGGAGTAATAGATATACGTTATTTACCATCCATTAGAAAAGGTATCTTGGAAGTTATGGAATCAGGGCCATTAACTGGCTCTTATATTCGTGATGTTCGTGTTATGGTATATGACGGTAAAATGCACTCTGTGGACTCCAATGATATCGCATTCAAAATTGCGGGGGCACATGCTTTTAGAGAGGCTTTTCTAAATGCCAAACCTAAACTTTTGGAGCCAATACAAGAATTGACCGTTAAGGTACCCGAAGAAATGGTAGGAAATGTTATGACTGATTTACAGTCAAGAAGGTCTATCATACAAGGAATAGACAGTATTGATCACTATCAGATTCTGAAGTGTGCTGTACCACAGGCAGAGCTTTATGGATATTCAACAAACTTAAGATCACTAACCCAGGGTAAAGCAACTTTTAATTCGGCTTTTTCCGCTTTTAAGGCAGTTCCAAATAATATTCAGGCGAACCTTGTGAAAAATTGAGTAAACCTTACGTATTTAAGAAGGCCATATCGTGAAGTTTCGAACGATATGGTTTTTTTATTCTTACAACTTAAATTGAAGATTTATAAGCATAATATTTAAGATGTATAAGTACAGACGAACCATACATGATATCTGGTTATTGATACATTTGTACTTTACAATTCAATAAAATGTAGTAATTTTCTGTAATTATCTATTACGAAACGAGAATTCTTGGCAACAATGCATTTTAATGATGATTATATTGATTTTCATTGTCATCCTTCCTTAAAACCATTTGGAAAAAGCTTCAATTACACTCATACAGGAATTCATATAAGTCATAGAAATAGCAAACGAAGTATTTGGCACTATGACCCTCCTTCAATTAGCGATAAATTATTAAACTACCTCACAGGACTTACCAAATTTTCCCAGGCAAACTTTACAAGTCTTGTTAAGGGCGGAGTAGGAATCGTATGTGTATCACTGTATCCGTTGGAAAAATGGTTTGTGAGAAACAAAATGAATAGTGAATTATTATTGGATCTTGCTTCAAATTTTGCCCTGGGAGTAGGGCATAAGCGCATTGATTACATACAAGGGATCACTGATTATTTTAAGGACGTTGAGGCACAGTATGATTATTACATGCAATTGGATGGCAAAATAGTACAGCTGCCGGAAGGTAAATTTCGTTACAAGTTGGTGAAAAGTTATACAGAAATACAGCACATAAAGAATGAGAATGCCGCTGGTGGAAAAGTCCATACTATTTGCGTTATTATAAGTATAGAAGGATTACATGTCCTCAATACCGGCCTAAGGAAGCCTTTCAGCGAATTTGAAATTCTGACAAATCTGGATAAAATTAAAAAATGGGAATTTCGTCCATTTTTCATAACTATCGCACATCACTTTTGGAATCAGTTATGTGGACATTCCGAAAGTCTATCAGGAATAATATTGAAATTTGCGGATCAGACTGAAGGACTTAACAGCGGATTTACCGCTATGGGGCGGAAAGTTATGGAGCGACTTGTTGATAATACCAATAATAGCAGAATTATACCAGATATCAAGCATATGAGTATTCAGGCGAGAAAAGAATACTATCAAATGTTGGACTCGGGAAGCCCAAATTTTATGAATCTACCCGTTATTGCCAGCCATGCAGCATGTAATGGACTTAAATCTTTTGGGGATCCGGTAGTGGCACATCCCAAAACCGCAAGTAAACTAAATCCTGTTTCTATTAATCTTTTCGACGAAGAAATTATACGTATTGCCAAAAGCAAAGGTATAATTGGCCTGCAATTAGATGAGCGTAGAATTGTTAATAAAAAAACGCTGAAAAAAACCAAGAACTCCATAAAACGAAGCAAAATAATGCATTATAGATCAGAATTGTTATGGAATCAGATACAGCATATTGCAGAGGTACTGGATGATGAAGGCCTTTTTGCCTGGGAATGTATGGCAATTGGATCGGATTTTGACGGCATAATAGATTCACTTAATGGTTTCTGGACCGCTGAAGAATTACCTTTTTTAGCAGATTTCCTTGAGCGACATGCACATAACTATATGCTGTCTCACAATCTGGAAAACATACAAAATGTCATAAAAGCAGATGAAATAATCGCCAGGATAATGTCTGATAATGGGCGTAATTTTTTTAAAAAATATTTTAGATAATGCTTTAATGAAGCTACTGAAATACTTTGAATATGCAATAATCAACTAAATAAATATGTTTAAACATATGTTAAACGTATTAGACAATCTAAGAGAATTTATAAATTTATAGCAGAAAAGTAGTACTATGGCTTAAATTTTGATCCATTTTTTTGGAATTAAGAAAATAATAGGGCTATTTTGAGTAAGGAATAAAGATAATTTCCTTCTAATAACAAAGATTATAAATTAACATGGATATAATTGATAAAGCGCGATTGTTTGAACAACGCAAATGGAACAAGCTCACTACGAGCGACCGTATTGTTGCTTCTAGGGAAGCAAAGTCACTAATTTTAGGATTAAATGAGCTTTATAAGCAGAACGAAGACTCAGCTTTAATGGAACTTATGAAGCGTTTAACGGTACTAAAGAAAAAGTTAGAAAAACGCCTTAAAGGCAGACCGGATATTTAATATTACCTGATTTTCAATTTTATTAACTTTCTATTGATTCTACAATCAGAATCAACACTTACTGATTATTTAGCTGTTCCATCAACAGATCATAGCTAATCAAATTAGTATATAATTTGCCTGCAAGATTTACGACTGGAGTATTAAGCGAATCTATTTGTGTTTCTTTTCCAAATATGATTTGCAGTTGCTCTTGTAATTCAGGTTTTTCGTCGAGTTTAATGAGATTAAAGAGGTACTTGCTCTCACTCAATGGTAGT
>CBDUGN010000047.1:0-19885 GCA_965366915.1 uncultured Eudoraea sp.
AGATAATGGTGTCAGTTATATAAACCTGAGATCACCTTTTAAAGTATACCGCGATAATAGGGGGGTTGCCGGTAGTGTATACGCCTCTGAAATAGTAGGTAATAAACTTTATTTAGGGACCAACCAGGGTCTTTTTTATAAGGAGATTGATAATGACCTCAACTTTAAACTGATTGATGGGACCCAAGGACAGGTTTGGTCCTTAAATGTTGTTGAAAAAAGTTTATTCTGCGGACATCATAAGGGTACCTTTTTAATAGAAGAAGATCGTGCCAGTAGAATAGCCGATGTGGCTGGTACCTGGAAAATAACAGAACTTGAAGGGTATCCCAACTTAATTTTACAAGGGAATTATGACGGCTTGTATATTTTGGAAAAATCAGAAAACAGCTGGCGGTTAAAGAACAAGATCAGTGGCTTCGACATTTCATCCAGGTATTTTGAATCATATGATAAAAAGATATTTGTAAATCATGAGTATAAAGGTCTTTTTAAAATAAAGGCAGACAGCACCTTCTCAAAAGTCGAAAGTATTAGTTTAGATACCATTCTTCGTGGAAATAATTCCGGACTTGTGAGGTATAAGGATGATCTTTTGTTCGCTTATAAAAAAGGGGTGTTTAAATATAATATAGCATCTCAGGAATTTAAAAGAGATAGTATTATAAGTCAGGTTTATTCTGAAGACGACTATGTTTCCGGGAAAATGATCGTAGATGCCGGTAATAAGTACCTATGGATATTTAGTAAAACCAAGATCAATTTAATTTCGGAAGGGACATTAACTAATATGCCAGTTGTAAAGTCAATACCTCTGTCTGAAAATGTACGAAGTGGTGTAGTTGGATATGAGAGTGTGTCCTTACTTGAGAATGACGATAAGTATTTAATAGGCACAAGTACCGGGTTCATTAGTGTTGATATTCAAAAAATTAAAAAGAAAGATTTTGTCGTAGAAATTGGTAGTATCCGTAAAGCACCTAAAAATGACAATAAGGACATATTTCTCCTGCTTAGTAAAAAGAAGGAAGGGGAACTAAAAAGTGACGAAAATAATCTTGAAATTGAGTTTCATGCCTCAGAATACAGTACATATTTAAAACCCGCATATCAATATCAACTTGCCGGGATCTATGACAATTGGAGTGAATGGTCCGAAGAGTCTAAAGTTAAATTTGAGAACTTGCTTCCGGGGTCGTACTCCTTTCGTGTAAGGGCAAGGGTAGGGGACGATCTGTCTGGTAATATAGCTACTTACTCATTTAATATCAGCAGACCCTGGTATTTATCTAATGTAATGATCATCCTTTACCTGTTAGGGATGTTGATCGGTTCTGTATCCGTTCATAAAGCCTACAAGAGACATTACCATAAACGTCAACAAAAATTAAT
This sequence comes from uncultured Eudoraea sp., assembly GCA_965366915.1. GTDB lineage: Bacteria > Bacteroidota > Bacteroidia > Flavobacteriales > Flavobacteriaceae > Eudoraea. Next base: position 1,393 of record CBDUGN010000047.1, read on the forward strand.
AGAGAAGAACAAACGCGAAATGGACCTCGCTAAAGTAAAGAATGAAAAAGAGATCATCAGAATTAAGAATGAGCAACTAGAGGAAGATTTTAAAAGCAAAAGCAACGAACTGGCTGCATCAACCTTAAGCATTATAAAGAAGAATGAGTTATTATACAAAGTAAAAGATCAGCTGATCGATAGTGTTGAGGAAAAGGAAACAATAAGGCCAATAATTAACATTATTGAAAAAAGTCTAAAACAGAACGATGACTGGGAAATGTTTAAAGAGGCCTTTGACAATGCAGACAGAAAATTTCTAAAGAATTTAAAGAAGGCACATCCAAACTTATCTCCTAACGACATTAAACTTTGCGCCTATCTGCGACTAAATTTATCATCAAAGGAAATTGCGCCATTATTGCATATTTCGGCACGTAGTATTGAGATAAAACGATACCGACTTCGCAAAAAAATGAACTTATCGCACGATAAAAACCTTGTGAACTATATACTTACCCTCTAGTTACCACAACATTTCTTCCCAACTACCTCAACAATACCTATACAATCACCTTTTCATTTAGAACGGTAGGAATATTCTGATATCACCAGAAGCAGCCTAAAACTGGGCGTCCATTACCATTTTCATATAAAATCACCTATTAAATTACGATGTATACTTTTTGTAGAGGTAAATTTTAAGGATTTAATAATTTATTGGGATAAGTTTAAAGGTTGGTAAAAAGGGGATCCAAGATGTTTGGTGTTTTTCTGTCTGTTGACTTAAAAACAAATTATTGGCCTAAGGATTTTTTCAAGATGACCAGGCCTCAATTAACAGTCCTCCTTACTTATGATCAATTTAAACTAAACAGCACTATGAAGAATTATCTACTGAGAGCACTACTTTTCTTATGTACGTTGGGTATCTATGCCCAGGCAGATCAGGTGTCGGTCGTACAAGATGAGGATGGAATGAAATTGGTTGTCAATGGCGAAGATTTTATGATCAATGGGATGAACTGGGACTATATTCCAATCGGCAGAAACACTGTCGATGCTGAATTCTGGAAGAAGTCGGATGATATAATTAAAGCCGGTTTGGACACGGAAATGTCTCTTTTAAAGAACATGAATGTAAATGTCATTCGGCAGTACACGGGTGTTCCTGCCAGATGGATCAGATATATCTATGAAAATTACGGCATTTACACCATGCTGAACCATTCCTTTGGAAGGTATGGACTAACACTGGATGGGGTCTGGACCCCTATCACAGAATATTCAGATCCTAAAACACAGGAATTCTTATTGTCTGAAGTTGAGGCTCTGGTTAGGGACTATAAAAATACGCCCGGACTGTTGATGTATTTGCTGGGTAATGAGAATAACTATGGGCTGTTCTGGCAAGGGGCAGAGACCGAAGATTTTCCGGATGATGAAAAGGAAAAGGAATTCATTGGGGAAAAAAGGGGAAGGCCAATGTATCGGCTTATGAATGAGGCTGCAAAATTGATGAAAGGCATGGATTCTTCTCATCCTGTAGCCATCTGTAATGGAGATGTGTTGTTTATAGATATTGTTGCTGAAGAATGTAAAGATGTAGACATATATGGTACCAATACCTATCGCGGGGTTTCCTTTGGGGATATGTTTGAGGTCGTAAAAGAGAAATTGAACATGCCACTTATGTTTACTGAATTTGGTGCGGATGCCTTCAATGCAATTAGCAACGCAGAGGACCAGAAGTCACAGGCTTACTATATGGTAGGAAACTGGAAAGAGATCTACGAAAACGCCGCCGGATTAGGAAAAGCAGAGAATTCTATAGGAGGTTTTACCTTCCAATTTAGTGATGGTTGGTGGAAGTATGGTTTCGACGATCGTGAAAATGCCGATGTCCATGACAACAATGCCTCCTGGGCAAATGGTGGATATCCAATTGACCTGGCCCCGGGCGAGAACAATATGAATGAAGAATGGTTTGGAATTTGTGCCAAAGGCCAAACAGACCCCAGAGGCTTATATGAATTATATCCCAGAGCGGCGTATTATGCCTTAAAAGAAGCGCATCAACTCAATCCTTATGCAGAAGGCGTTAATTTGGAGTTTGTTCAAAATCATTTCAATAATATACAACTGATGGACGCGGTCCTGAAAGCAAGGGGCGATAAGGCCGCCTTGGTAGGTGAGCAAAGCAGCAAACTTAGGGTGAGCAGAATGGAGGCACGTTTTACTACCTTCAATACCGGGGGTAATCTAATTACCACTCCACAAAATCCATCTCCAGACGAGACCGTTTATCCTGATAAACTTGGCTTCGACCATATGCAGTCATATTTTGTAGGGTTTGAAGGTGAGCCCGCACCTAATATGAGGGCTAATGTAAACTTCAATGTTATTGGAAAGGTAGCTACGAATCCAATAGATGAGATTTTCTATGAGAATAGGGCACGTCCTGTAGAAGTGATTTCTGAAGATGGCAATGTGGTTCTTAGTGATGTTAACAGGGTACAGGTTTATAACGCTTCTTTTGATTGGAATGCAAAGAATTTTGATCTTAGGGGATTTTATAGAACCGGCCACTATCATTGGGGATATGAGGGTGACTTCTTTGGCTTGTATCCGGAAGCCAACTACGGCCCTAACCTGGATATCTACAATGGAGAGATCAGTGGTTTTGAAGTAGATGGAAAAAGGGCAATCAAAGGTCTCAAGGCCGCATTTGGTCCGCAACTTTGGTGGGGTGCCAACCCCGCTATACTTCTGAAGTATAGCAAAACCATAGGAAAATATAATGTTACAGGAGTTTTTCACGAAGATATTGACAACTTTGGTACCATCGTTTCTTCCCTGGCAGTTCCTATGCCAAGAACCCGCAGGGCAACGCTCCATATTGAAAGAGAATTTGGAGATATTGGGATTGAAGTTGGGGGTATCTGGGGAGGTCAACCCTTAAATGGACGGGAATTCCAGATCGCTGAAGATAATCCGAGTTATGATGTGAATAACCCTGATGCTGATCCAAAATACATCATTTATACAGACCAGGTTAACGATAAGGATAATTGGGGTGCCAAGGCAAAGATCACCTATTCAGGAGGTCGTTTTAACTGGTATGCACAGGGAGCCGTACAAGGGTTGGTAGCCGGAGGAGGCGCAGATCAAACAAAAACGTTTACGGGCTGGAAATTGAAAGATTCCGGTAGTGGAAACCAAACCAACTTTCTTTCTGGTTTTACCTATTCCATAGGAAATGTCCAAATAGCGCCAAACTTCCTATGGCAAAAACCTATAGTAGGACCTATGCCAAATGATGTTCAGGGTCCGGGAAGACTTAGAAATATTCTTGATGATCCATTTTCCGTAAGGTGGAACAGGGAAACCGTTGCTGGTGAGATCCTCCTTACCTGGGACCCAACTCCTGGTACCTGGATGTATGAATGGGATAATGACAGGGCAGAAGACGCCAAATTAGCGATAAGTGCAGGATTTGTATTCCGCCATCATCCTACTTCCATGGATGCAGCTATTGGTTTCTTAGGCAATCGTACGTTGTTTGCCTTTCCCAATTCAGTGCCGGCACAGGACCTTTGGGAAACTCATGCCCGGATTGTTTCCAAGATCAACCCTGATCTGGGAATGATTGCAAATCTCTATTTCGGGAATGCCCAGGCAAACGGTAGTAATGAAAGGCTTGTTGAGCGTATAGGAGGGGATATCCGACTACTTTATAAGAATATTAAGGTTCAACATGCCTGGAAAATTAATGACTGGGGTCCTTTTGATTATCACAGGGATTTTAACCTCACGTTTCCTGTCCAATTAATGCTGGATATTTCCACTACACTTGGGAAACCAGATTGGTTCATATTGCCTAGTACACAGGTCGGGATCCGCGGAACCTGGAGGTCACTCAATGAGTTTTCAAATAGATATTCTCCCAATGATGCAGCTGAGTTTGCGACAGAACCAACCATAAGTCCGGTAGGATTTGGATTTGGGAATGAATGGGAAATAAGAACATATGTACATATCAACATTGGTAAATAAAAAAAATAGAAACATGAAAAACAGAAAGTTTATTTATCTGCATAGCACGCTTCTCTTGAGCTTTGTTCTCATCCTTGTTTCCGGATGTGATGATGATACCTGGCCTTTATCAAGAGAGGTTTCTGATGAAGTTGATTTTGCCAAATTTGGCAATAACCCGGAGATATTTATAGATGGCTTTAGTGGTGGTCTTGAATACCTGCCCTTTTCAGGCTCAAAACTTGATGCCTTTTCAGTTGATAGTGAAGTGAAATATGCAGGAACAGCATCTATGAGATTTGATGTGCCTAATGTTGGTGATCCCAGCGGCAGTTTCGCGGGTGCTATTTTTCCGGATTACGGGGGTCGTGATCTGTCTGGCTATGATGCCCTGACCTTTTGGGCCAAAGCGACCAAGGCGGCAACCATAAATGAAATAGGTTTCGGTCAGGATTTTGGTGAGAATAAGTACCTCGTTACCAAAAACAACCTAAGAATAAGTACAGGCTGGACCAAATATACAATCCCTATTCCGGATCCCTCAAAACTGACGGCTGAAAACGGTATGTTCTGGTACGCAGAAGGTCCGGAGAATGGTGACGGATACACATTTTGGATAGATGAGTTGCAATTTGAAAAATTGGGAACGGTAGCACAACCCAGACCTGCTATATTTTTTGGCGAAGATCTTGAGGCAGAGGCCTTTATTGGTATTGAAGGCTTTATACCACGTGAAGGGCTAACCCAAACCTTTAACCTTGCATCTGGAATTAATGAAACGGTTATTGCAGCGCCTTCATATTTTACATTTAGTTCTTCAAATGTAGATGTAGTGAGGGTTAGTGAGCTGGGGGTTCTTTCTCCTGTTGGTTTAGGTACTACTGAAATTACGGCTACTCTTGGGGGTGTAAAAGCCGAAGGATCAGCATTGTTGCAAGTAAGTGGTGGTTTTGAATTTGCCCCGGATCCAACTCGAAGTGCAGACGATGTTATCTCTGTTTTTAGTGATTCTTATACCAATGTACCCGGAGTCAATTATAATCCCAATTTCGGAGGACAAACAACTATAGGCGGTTTCGTTCAAATTAATGAAGATAACAGCATACTTGTATATGAGAACCTCAATTTTGTTGCTAACGTCATAGACCCTACAATTGATGTCTCACAAAAGACGCATATTCATGTAGATATCCGAATTGAGGAAACCATTGATTCAGGCGATAGCATCCGTTTTGAATTGGTTGATTTTGGATCGGATGGCGTTTTTGGAGGCGGAAATGATACCGGTGGTGCCATTACCTATGCCAGTGGGCAATTAGAAAGTGGCACATGGATTAGTCTGGATATTCCAATTAACAGCTTTACAGATAATACCGGCGGCGGATCAAGTGGTTTCGTTAACAGTGCCAGGACAAATCTGGCGCAAGTTGTATTTGCTTCAGGAGGTATATCCACCATATTCGTAGATAATATCTATTTCTACTCTGAATAATTTAAGTACTAATCATAATATGAATCAGATAAATCAAGTACATATGAAAAAGAAATTAATACCTCAATGGTATTTGGCTTCTGAATGGAGAACTTTATCCATAATAAAGGGTCTTCTGCTATCTACCTTGTTTATAACAACGTTTGGTTGTGCGGTAGATGATACGCAAACCGTTGTGAATTTTACCCAATTAACGATGCAGGATGAGTTCGATACGGACGGGGCTCCTAATAGTAATATTTGGGGATATGATATCGGAACAGGTTCCAATGGCTGGGGGAATAATGAATTGCAGTATTATACAGATAGGCCGGAAAATGTGACTATTAATAATGGTGTAATGATCATTACCGCCCGGGAAGAGTCGTTTCAGGGTTCGGGATATACTTCGGCAAGACTACTAACTAAGGACAAGTTCTCGCAAACTTACGGACGTTTTGAAGCAAGGATCAGAGTACCATACGGGCAGGGGATCTGGCCGGCATTTTGGATGCTGGGTGTTCAGGATATTCCCTCCGAGATCTGGCCATTTATCGGTGAGATCGATATCATGGAAATGCGGGGACAAGATCCAACCAAATTGATAGGAAGTGTCCATGGTCCGGGATATTCCGGTGGCGAGGCTATTTCAAAAGAATACGTCTTTCAAAATGACCGCTTAGACACGGGATTCCATGTCTATGGGATAGAATGGGGACCAGATTATGTAAATCACTATGTAGACGATGTATTGTACAATCAGATCACCCCGGATGATCTTCCTGAAGGAGCAGAATGGGTTTTTGATAACGATTTTTATATCCTCATTAATTTGGCTGTTGGCGGCACCTTTGTAGGCTCTCCCAACGCAGAAACGGTATTTCCTCAAACCATGCTGGTCGACTATGTGAGGGTTTATGAATATAACGGACTAAACTAACAAAGAAAAAAACTATGAAACAATTACTCAAAAAAGCTAAGTACATTTTTGTTTTTGTATTGGCCGTATCCTATATGGGATGTGAAAACATTGAAAATTTATTTCCAAACGTCACTTCTGCTTTTACGTACACAGTAAATGAGAATACCGGGACGGTAATTTTTATTAACATATCGGAAGATGCAAAGACCTATTTGTGGAGTTTCGGCGATGGAGATGGCTCTACCGAAATAAATCCGGTAAAGTCTTATGCAGAATCTGGTACCTATACGGTAACGCTTAAGGCTACCAATGAGGCAGGAGCATCTGACACTTCAGAAGACCAGATAACCATCCTGATTGTAACACCTTCAGATCCATGTACGGAAGAAACTGCTCAATCTTTGGATGCTGCAGATTTCAATTTGACATTTCAGACAGATCCGGCTACTGCGATCGTAAGTGATGGTGCCGCATACTCCTATATAGACAATCCTGATTTTGACAATACAGTTAATCCTTCCTGTAAGGTAGCAGAGATTGTAAGGGATGCAAGTCTGCCTTTTGCCAACAATCAAATTCTATTTGATTCCAAATTTGATTTCAATGCCAATACTGGCTTTAAACTAAAAATTTGGGCACCGGCTGTGGGCACTAATGTGTTGCTAAAACTTGAAGATAAATCTGACAGTAATATCAATACAGAAGTTGGGGCCGTAACTACTATGGCGAATGCATGGGAAGAACTGACCTTCAATTTTGATGCTTCTGCCAGTGATACCTATGATAAAATTGTACTGTTCCTAGACATAAATACGGATAGTGGGGCAACCTATTATTTAGATGACTTTGCACTTATAAGTGGTGGCAACGGTGGCTCATGTACAGCAGAGACCAGCCAGTCGCTTAGCGGGGCAGACTTTAATCTAACCTTCCAGACAGACCCAGGTAGTGCTATTGTAGCTGATGGTGCAGCATATACGTTTATAGACAACCCAGACGCAAGTGGAATAAATACTTCCTGTAAAGTGGGAGAAATTGTAAGGGATGCTTCACTTCCTTTTGCTAATAATCAAATTGAGGTTGATACAAAATTTGATTTTACTACCAATGACGGGTTTAAACTGAAAGTTTGGGCACCAGCAGTAGGTACAAATGTGTTGTTAAAACTTGAGGACAAAACAAATGCAGGGGTCAATACAGAAGTAGGGGCCGTTACAACTACGGCGAATGCCTGGGAGGAACTAACCTTTGATTTTGATGCTTCTGCCAGTGATACCTATGATAAAATTGTACTGTTCCTGGACATAAATACGGATAGTGGGGCTACCTATTATTTAGATGACTTAGCACTTTACAGCAGTGGTAATACGGGAGGTTCATTAGAAGCCTGCACTGGAGGTGAACTGGTAAACGACTTTGAAACGGCTGATAATAGTATATTCAGCAACTTCGGTGGCGGTGTTGGTACCATTATTGACAATCCTGACACTTCGGTAAACACGAGCGCCAAGCTAGGGCAGTACGTTAAGGGTGCCGGAGAGGTATTTGCAGGGATTACTATAGAGGTGGATCCCGACATCGATTTCAATGCTGGGGTGTTCTCTATCGACGTGTCTTCACAAGCTGTAAGACAATTGTTGTTCAAGTTGGAAGGCCTGGGCATTGAGCAGATCATTCCGACATCAGGAACGGGCTGGGAGACCATTACCTATGACTTTAGTTCTGTGGCAGGTAATATAGGTGCTGTTACGGCAATCACTTTGATCATGGACAATGGCACGGCAGGTGACGGCAGTGGTGACTGGACGATACAGTTCGACAACATCAGGCTGTGTAGCAACGAAACTACTGGCGGGGGCAATACTTTGGAAGCCTGTACTGGAGGTGAACTGGTAAACGACTTTGAAACGGCTGATAATAGTATATTCAGCAACTTCGGTGGCGGTGTTGGTACCATTATTGACAATCCTGACACTTCGGTAAACACGAGCGCCAAGCTAGGGCAGTACGTTAAGGGTGCCGGAGAGGTATTTGCAGGGATTACTATAGAGGTGGATCCCGACATCGATTTCAATGCTGGGGTGTTCTCTATCGACGTGTCTTCACAAGCTGTAAGACAATTGTTGTTCAAGTTGGAAGGCCTGGGCATTGAGCAGATCATTCCGACATCAGGAACGGGCTGGGAGACCATTACCTATGACTTTAGTTCTGTGGCAGGTAATATAGGTGCTGTTACGGCAATCACTTTGATCATGGACAATGGCACGGCAGGTGACGGCAGTGGTGACTGGACGATACAGTTCGACAACATCAGGCTGTGTAGCAACGGAGGTACTGGTGGCGGAGGAACAAGTGGTAATTTAGCTGCGGACGGAGATTTTGAATCTGGAACTGCAAATCCATGGATTTTGTTTCAAAACGGTGGGACTGCTGCTTTTGATAACACGATAAATAATGGAGGAACATGGTCCGGGCGACTGGCAACAGGTGGCCCAAGCAATCCTGCTTTTAAACAAGAAAGAATAGGTGCAGGTACGGTGAATGCAACGGATGTAGTTCAAATTCAGTTCGACCATATTGGATCTGTAGTACAACCCGGTGCAGTGTTTAATGTGATACTCTTTGGAGAAGGTGCTTCTGGTGCTTCTTTCACAAACGTATTTAATCCGGCGCCAACACTATCAGGTAGTTGGACCACCTTTACAGGTACGTTTACTATTCCAGGAGGTACGGATGTGTCAGAAGGGATTTCATTCCTGATTGAAGCAGTATGCGGAGGTGATGCTGGTTGTAGCGTTACAGCCAATATTGACAATGTATCGGTTACTCTGAACCCATAATACAAGAAATAATTAGCTAGCGGCAGTGATGTTTATTCCTGCTGTTAGCTAATTTTATATCATTGATCTATTATATCCTGTGGCAAGAACTATTTTGTCAGATAGGATAAGTTAGTACAGATGCCCGCAGTCCTAAGACCATAGGAAAGATGAATGCAACCATTTTTAAACAGCTTGTTGCATTTTTGTTCATAGGCTGCTGTTTCTTTTCGTCTTGCAAAAAACAAAAGATAGACCTGGTGAATAGCAAAGACCTTAAAATTGAACAGAAAGTGGATTCGCTCTTAGCGATGATGACCATTGATGAAAAAATAGGTCAGATGACCCAGGTGTGCCATTTTCAGGAAATTCCGGAAGATGCTATAGCATCGGGCGCTATCGGTTCGGTTATTCATACACAAGGGCCCTTACCGGGCAATGGTGCGGCAGAATGGCAGGCCACCTTTACGAGTTTACAAAAAAAAGCCCTATCCAGCAGATTGGGAATCCCCTTGCTTTTTGGCGTTGATGCCGTACACGGCCAGAATACATACGATGGAGCTACAATTTTCCCACATAATATTGGATTAGGCGCTACTGCCAACGAGGAGCTTGTTGAAAAGGCAGCCTCAATTACGGCTTTGGAATCTCAGGCAACCGGTTTTAATTGGGTATTTTCTCCCTGTATTGCAATTCCCTATAATGAAAAATGGGGAAGGGTTTACGAGGCATTTTCTGAGAGTACCGAGCTTACCGAAAGATTAACAAGGGCTTCCATAAAGGGCCATCAGGGAAACCTCAAAGAGAAACATACGGTGATGGCAACCGCCAAGCACTTTGTAGGAGATGGGTCCACAGATCGTGGATTAGAAGGTGGTGAGACCTCCTTATCCATGGACGAAATAGAGGAACGACTTCTGCCTCCCTATAAAGCAGCTATTGAAGAAGGTGTAGGGGCAATTATGGCTTCTTTCAACACCATTCAGGGGGTGGCAAGCCATGCAAATAAAGACATGATAACCGAAAAACTAAAGAAGACCATGGGCTTCAAAGGCATTATGGTATCGGACTGGAAAGCCTATTCGAAGTTTGGAGGGAATGACATCATCAATGCAGGTATAGACATGGTAATGGCGGTAGATGGAGATCTGGAAATGTACAATGAAGGATTTAGAGCTGGGATAGCAAGCGGGGAAATATCCCGGGAACGTGTAGATGATGCAGTCCGCAGAATTTTACGACTAAAATTCAGGTTGGGGCTGTTTGAGAATCCATTTCCCAGTGTTGGTCTGATTGCCAAAATTGGCATTCAGGAACACAGAGATGTTGCAAGACAGGCTGTGAGAGAATCCTTGGTGTTACTTAAGAATAAGGACAAAACGCTGCCCTTGGACAAGGACTTGTCTAAGATCGTAGTTGTAGGTGAACATGCTGATAATACCGGATTACAATCGGGTGGCTGGACAATTAACTGGCAAGGCTCTTCAGAGAACTATGCCGGTTCTACCACCATTCTTGAGGGAATTAAAAAGTTGGCAAAAGGGGATGTAATTTATGATATGGATGCTTCCGGAGATCACAGGGACGCAGATGTTGCCATTATTGTTATTGGGGAAACTCCATATGCCGAATTTTTCGGAGATATAGGAGGTGAAGTAGATGCCTATCAATTGACGCTTACCGAGAATCATCAAAATTACATCAATACCTATGTCAATAAAGGTATAAAAGTAGTGGTAGTGCTAATTTCAGGTCGGCCGCTGGTAACCACAGATCAGATAGAAAAATCAGATGCGTTTGTTGCAGCCTGGTTGCCTGGATCTGAAGGAAGTGGTATTGCCGAAGTACTGTTTGGAGATTATAATTTTAAAGGAAAACTCCCTCACTCCTGGCCAAAGTCGGTTTTGGATTATCAGGGAAAATACGGTCCAAATTTTTGGGATACTTCGGTTACCCCTTTATTTCCTTATAGTTATGGATTAGAATATTAACTTTTTTGAATTAGTAAAAAACAGAAAACTAACGTAAACGTGTTAAACTGTTAAAATAAAAAGAGAATTCGATGAGAACTTTAGTAAAAGCTATGTTTGTGGTATTAGCAGCGCTATTAATCTATTCATGTAAGGACAATAAAACAGATCAAGATCAATCTCAAACGAAAAAAGAAGTGACTGCAAAAGACATTTTAGGTAATCCTGATTATTTGGCTATCTCCTACGGTGGCTACAGAGAGAAAACACGCGATCTTACACTTCAGCCAACACTCAGTGAGATCAAAGAAGATATGTTGATCCTGTCAGCTATGGGAATACGGGTTGTGCGCACCTATAATGTTCATTTACCACAGGCATTCAATATTTTGGTCGCTATAAGGCAACTAAAAGAAGCTGACCCAGATTTTGAAATGTACGTAATGTTAGGTGCCTGGATAGACTGTAAGAATGCATGGACAGAAGAAGAACCTGATCACAATATTGAAAGTGTACAAAATGAGGCAGAAATAGCAAGGGCAGCATCCCTTGCCAATCAATATCCGGATATTGTTAAGGTTATTGCCGTTGGAAATGAAGCCATGGTTAAATGGGCAACCAGTTATTATGTACAACCCTCTGTGATATTAAAGTGGGTAAATCACCTTCAGGATTTAAAGAAGCAAGGCCAGTTGCCAAAGGATCTTTGCATCACCAGTTCAGACGATTTTGCTTCCTGGGGCGGGGGAGAGGATAGCTACCACACAGAAGACCTTGAGAAATTGGTCAAAGCCGTAGATTATATTTCTATGCACACCTATCCCTATCACAATTCACATTATAACCCTGAATTCTGGCGGGTGCCCGAAGATGAGGAACAACTAACAGAAATTGAAAAGATAGATGCCGCCATGCTACGTGCGCGCGACTTTGCTAAATCTCAATACAAGGCTGTTTCTGAATATGTGGCAAGCCTAGGAATTGAGAAAGATATTCATATTGGCGAAACCGGATGGGCAACTATTTCAGACGGGCATTATGGTCCAAAGGGTTCTAAAGCCACCGATGAATACAAAGAAGCAATGTATTATAAGCTTATGCGAACCTGGACCGATGCTGAAGGCATTTCATGTTTTTATTTTGAGGCCTTCGATGAAAAATGGAAGGATGCACATAACCAAAAAGGTTCGGAGAATCACTTTGGTTTATTTAAAATAAACGGAGAAGCGAAATATGCCTTATGGGAGTTGGTGGATAACGGAACATTTAAAGGACTAACAAGAAACGGCAATCCCATTGTAAAAACCTATGAAGGTGACAAGGAGGCTCTAATGAGGGATGTTTTAGTACCACCCTCCGGGAATGAATAAGCAATTATTATATTGCGAGGAGAAAGAAGAAAAAAACAGCTCACGATTGAAAATTTCAAATTATGAGAAAGTTTAATACATGTAATATCATTTTAATAGTGGCATTTATACTAAACGCTTGTACCGTAGAAAATAAGTTGGAAGTTGAAGTTTTTGAAACTTCTGCAAATGGAAATAAACTGCAGTCCCTTTCAGAATTTAAAGCTAAAGAAGGAGCTGTAAGCATAAAACTGTTGCCAGAAGAGAAATTTCAGACCATCACCGGGTTCGGAGGCTCGTTTACGGAAGCTTCAGCCTATTTGCTAAATAAACTAAGCCCGGAGAATCGTAAAAAGATCATTGAAGCCTACTTTGGCGATGAGGGTGCCAGGTACTCCCTTACACGTACACACATGAATTCATGTGATTTTTCAATAAGCAATTATTCTTATGCTGCCGTAGAAGGCGATATGGAGCTAGAACATTTCTCCATAGAAGAAGACAGGGATGATATCATCCCCTTTATAAAGGATGCCATGCAGGTCTCTACGGACGGTTTTAAAATTTTAGCCTCCCCATGGACGGCACCGCCCTGGATGAAAGACAATAAAGACTGGCGTGGGGGCAAATTATTACCTGAATATAACGATAGCTGGGCGTTGTTCTTCTCAAAATATATAAATGCATACAAGGCTGAAGGAATAGATATATGGGGCTTTACCGTGGAAAATGAACCCCTGGGGAACGACAACAACTGGGAAAGTATGCATTTTAGCCCGGAAGAAATGACCGATTTTGTAAAAGACTATCTCGGACCCAGATTAGAGAAAGATGGGCACGATGTGAAAATTCTGGGCTATGATCAGAATCGTGAGCATCTCAATGAATGGGTAGACTCAATGTACAGGAATGAAGAAACCTCAAAATATTTTAGTGGTACTGCCATACATTGGTATGCCAGCACCTACGAAGTTTTTCCGGAAGCCTTACAATATGCCCATGAAAAAGCACCCAATAAGTATCTGATACAATCGGAAGCTTGTGTAGATGCAGAAGTTCCCAAATGGCAGGATGATACCTGGTACTGGTCCAAAGAAGCTACGGACTGGGGATGGGACTGGGCCCCGGAAAAAGACAAGCATTTACATCCTAAATATGCCCCGGTGAACCGCTATGCACGCGACATCATTGGCTGTATGAACAATTGGGTTGATGGTTGGATAGACTGGAATATGGTCTTAGATACTCAGGGTGGCCCCAACTGGTTTAAAAATTGGTGTGTAGCTCCGGTAATAGTGGATCCGGAAAAAGATGAGGTTTATTTTACGCCCTTATATTATACACTAACTCATTTTAGTAAATACATTAGGCCGGGTGCTGTGCGCATAGGCTTTGAAAATTCTGATGTCGATCTAATGGTTACCACGGCTAAAAATCCGGATGGCTCCATTGCCGTCGTAGTTTTTAATCAGGGTTCAGATGCCAAAAACTTTAATTTATCATTGGAAGAAAGAACAGTACCTATTCAAATCAGTGGACAGGCCATTCAAACAATAATGATCCCTAATGCTCAATAAATAATCTCAACTAAAACCTAACGAAAACCAAATACTATGTCGAACATTAAAATAGCTGCCAAAGACAAGGTCCCAATAGGCCAAAAAGCTGCATTTGGAGCAGGTCATTTTATCTTAAATATTTTACCTGGAACACTAGGTGTTTTCATTCAATTCTTCCTGTTGACAGCTTGGGGAGTTGATCCTTTATGGGCCGGACTTTTAGGAGGTTTGCCAAGGATATTCGACGCCTTAACAGACCCTATCATGGGTTTTATTTCAGACAATACAACTTCCAGATGGGGCCGAAGAAGACCTTACATTTTTCTGGGAGCAATAATAAGTGGAATACTCTTTTTCTTAATGTGGCAGCTAGATGATAATGCATCGCAAACGTATATCATTTGGCATGTAATGATCATTCAAATTCTATTCCTAGTTGGTAATACAATGTTTGCCACACCCTTGGTTGGTCTTGGGTATGAAATGTCATCAGATTACAATGAAAGAACGAGACTAATGAGTTTTGCCAACAGTATGGGTCAAATCGCCTGGATGATCGTGCCTTGGTTATATGTTATTATCCCGGATACTGACACCTTTAATACTCAAACAGAAGGGGTCCGAACAATGGCCCTTATTGTAGGGGCAATGTGTATTGTTTTTGGAATTCTGCCTGCCTTGTTTTGTAAGGGTATTGATTCTGCACATATGAAGAACCGAAAAAAAATTAATTTTAAAACACTTGCCTCTAACATGAAAGAATTGTTTACCGGAATTGTTCAGGTTTCCAAAAACAAACCTTTTATGAAGTTATGTGGAGCAACCTTTCTGGTTTTTAACGGGTTTCAGCTGGTAGCAGCGTTTGGCGTTTTTATAATTGTATTTTATATCTATAATGGTAGTTATGAATTGGCGGGCACCTGGCCGGCTTGGTTCAATACAATTAATGCAATGATCACTGCATTTTTAGTGATACCCATAATTTCAAAAATGGCAGATAAATGGAGCAAGAAAAAGGCCTTTATTATTTCCACGATCTTATCGATTATTGGCTACTTATTAAAATGGTGGGGGTTTGATAAAGAGCTGAATGGTAAATTCAATGAAACTAGCGTAGGTAACGGATTAAATGCGGCCATAGGTTCTCTTTTTGAATGGTTAAATCCAATATTGGATAATATTGGAATGTCCTGGTTTTCTATAGAGCCAGGTAGTGAAATACCATGGCTTATGTTCATCCCTATACCTTTATTTGCCTTTGGAATGGGCGGCTTGTTTACATTGATGATGTCTATGACAGCCGATGTATGTGATCTGGATGAATTGGAAAACGGTATGCCACGTAAAGAAGGGACTTTTGGGGCCATTTACTGGTGGATGGTTAAGCTGGGCCAGGCTATTGCCTTAGTCTTAGGCGGATTAATATTAAAGATCGTAGGATTTGATCCAAATATCACCGAGCAAAGTATGGAAACTATGAATAGACTTAGAATCGCCGATATAGTAATACCATCGTTAACAGCAGCACTTGCAGTATGGGTTATGTGGAAATACGACCTTTCTGAAAAAAGAGCCAGAGAAATTAAAGAAGAACTGGTAAAACGCAGAGGTGAGATTTAGACCCTGATTTAATAGATTTTATAGAATAATTAGAATTAATAAATATGTCTTCGAGTAGAAAAGAAAAATATTTAGCGTTAGCATCACTAGATTACGCAGGTATGTCAACAAAAGAGCTTAAAAAGCTCTGCAAGAAAGTGTTGGAAGGCGGGATGCATGGATTGTGCTTTAGCCCCTACATGGAAGGCCAGAAACCTGGGGATCAGATCTCAGAAGAACAGATTCGGAGAAGAATGGAGATCATTAAGCCATATACGCAGTGGATACGTTCTTTTTCGTGTACCGAAGGTAATGAGGCAATTCCACGTATTGCAAAAGAGATGGGTATCAAGACCATGGTAGGCGCATGGCTTGGGGATGATCCAAAGATCAATAAACAAGAAGTTGAAAACCTAATTGTTCTGGCCAGAGAAGGATTTGTAGATATTGCTGCTGTTGGTAATGAAGTTATGTTGAGAGGTGATTTAACAGAGGATGAACTATTAAGTACTCTACATCAAGTTAAGGAAGCCATACCCGATATCCCTGTGGCCTACGTAGATGCGTATTACGAATTTGCAGAACGACCCAGAATAACAGAGGCCTGCGATATTATTTTAGCCAATTGCTACCCCTTCTGGGAGGGCTGCGATATGGACTATTCCCTGCTCTATATGAAGGATATGTATCAACGGGCACTAAAAGCGGCGAATGGTAAAAAAGTTATTATTTCAGAAACCGGCTGGCCAGAAAAAGGGACTAATCTGGAGGGCGCGCACCCCTCTTACGAAAATGCCTTAAAATACTTTATGAATACCCAAAAATGGGCTGAAGAAGATGGTATTGAAGTATTTTACTTTTCATCATTCGATGAATCATGGAAAGTGGGTGCCGAAGGTGATGTGGGAGCCTATTGGGGCCTTTGGGACAAGGATGAACAACTAAAATTTTAATCAGGGAAGTGGGTAGGCTGATCTCAATAGTCATAAATGGGGTTGGACACAAAACAGCTCGTGAAATCTACCGTCAATGGGAATAACATCGGGCAAGGGTAGTAAAAATTATTATTCGTTTTAGCGGAGAAAAGGGTTAGTTGCTTCCGGCTAGCCTTTTTTTTTACTTACATTTAATGACCCATTTTATTGAGACATAAACATACATTATTTAATAGACCAACCAACTAAATTACTTCATTATGGAATCATCGGCAGTACAGGTAAAAATGAATAAGTCGTATACCATTTTAATAAGCCTTATCGTTGCATTGGGAGGTTTTTTATTAGGGTTCGATAGTGCCGTAATATCCGGGGCAGTTAAAGGTATTACCATATATTTTGAAATGACCGAATGGATGTTGGGCTTTTCCGTAGGATGTGTGGTCTTCGGGGCCATGGCCGGTAACTTAATGGCCGGGCCAATTGCAGATCGTTTTGGTCGGAAGAACACCCTAATTGTAGTTGCGGCCCTTTTTACCATATCTGCCACCTGGTCTGCCCTGGCAAAGGGATATACTGAATTTATCATAGCCAGGATCATAGGCGGAGTAGGCATTGGAGGGGCCATTCTTATTGCACCTATCTATATAGCAGAAATAGCACCTCCCAAGTTAAGAGGGAGTCTGGTGTCTTTTAATCAGTTGAATATTGTGATCGGTATTTCTGTCGCCTATTTTTCCAATTATTTTCTTGTCGACCTTGCAGAAGATAGTTGGAGGTGGATGCTTGGTGTAGAAGCCATCCCTGCCGCTATTTATTTTATATCACTTTGGACGGTACCCAAGAGTCCGCGTTGGTTGATTCAAAAATTTAACAAAGTAGAGCTGGCGCGTAAAACTTTGATGAAGATAGGGGGAGAAGCATACGCAGAACTAACTATCCAGGAAATTCAGCGAGGGGTAGACAAAAAAGAGGAAAAGGGAAAATTGGCAGATATCTTTAAAAGCAAATACGCCACTATTATGGTCATTGCATTGGGGATCGCCTTTTTTCAACAAATTACTGGCATCAATGCCGTATTCTATTATGCGCCAACCATCTTTGAACAGGCTGGAGGCAGTACTGATTCTTCCTTTCTCCAGGCAATTGTAGTTGGTCTTACCAATTTGGTATTTACGCTGGTAGCTATATGGCTGATAGACAGGTTAGGAAGAAAACCTTTATTATTAATTGGTACCACCTTTATGACCATAGCCTTGCTGATGGCTACTTATGCTTTTAATAACGCCACCTATGATTTTAATGATACAACCTTGGAAAAAGTGACAGATCAGGAAGTTAAAATGGCCCTTGCCGACCTCAATGGTACTTCATACGATGGGCAGGCGGTACTTTTCCAGGCAGTTGAAGAAAAACTAAGTGAGGCACAGTTCCTCGTCTTTAAACGAAATGAGATAACCAACTTTATACAGATCAATGCCACGCTGGTCCTAATCGCGATCTTGTTGTATGTGGCCTCTTTTGCCATTTCCCTGGGACCGGTGATGTGGACACTCATTTCTGAGATCTTTCCGAGTAAAATAAAGGGAATTGCAGTATCGGTGGTAGGGTTTTTTAACTCGCTGGTAAGTTTTTCCGTTACCCAGGTATTTCCATGGGAACTGTCTAATCTGGGTCCAACTGTAACATTTGCGCTTTATGCGTTATTATCATTTTTTGCCATCCTTTTTGTTTACAAGTTCGTGATCGAAACAAAAGGCAGGACCTTAGAAGAGGTAGAGGAACTATTGATAAGAGAATAAATGTAAGTGTCAGGAAGTATTCTAAGGGTACACCTGGTAGAATATTGAATTAT
>CBDUGN010000048.1:0-19828 GCA_965366915.1 uncultured Eudoraea sp.
ATTTAAAAGAGAATGGTAACCTGGTTAGGTTAGAAGTTGATCCTGACTTCCCAACATTCGCAGCAGGAGGACAAGCAGGAAGAATAAGGGAATACGACTGGGATGGCAATATCTTGTGGGATTTTGAATGGGCAGATGAGGATGAACTTATACATCATGATATTGAATTAATGCCTAACGGGAATATTCTGGCCATTTCTTACGAAGCCAAATCCCAGGAAGAGGCAATTGCCGCGGGAAGAAACCCTGAACACGTTACTAAAGCCGGGCTTTGGCCAGACAAAATCATAGAAATTAAGCCATCTGGTAAGACCGACGGTGAAATTGTATGGGAATGGCATATGTGGGATCATTTGGTACAAGACCATGACTCCACAAAAAACAACTATGGAATTTTGGCCGAAAATCCACGTAAAATAAACTTTAATGTGTTTGGGGAAATATTTCCGCCAATGACTGAAGAGCAGGTACAACAAGGGATAAAAATGGGTATGATGACGGCAAATGCCACTCCGGATAACCAGCATTCCGACTTTACCCATACCAATGCTATTGCCTACAATCCGGAACTGGATCAGATAGCTATTAGTGTTCCTGCTTACAGTGAAATTATGATCATAGACCACGGCACAACGGTTGAAGAAGCTAAAGGAAGTACTGGTGGAAGATGGGGACACGGGGGAGACCTATTGTACAGATGGGGCAATCCAGCCAATTATGGCCGTGGCACCAAAGAGGACCAGAAACTCTTTTTTGAACATGATATAAAATGGATCCCGAAGGGTTATCCCGGCGAAGGACATTTAATGGTTTTTAACAATGATATTGTACATCCCGACAATACGGTGCCCTCTATGTGGGCTGTGTTAATGACCAGTAAATCACCGGAAGTTGAAGCCCCGGTGGGTGTATTGGGCAACCATAGTGCGGTTTTCGAATTTGAGCCACCAACAAATTCAGAAGGAGCTTACATACTGGATGAAGATAAAGCTTTTGGCCCTGAAGGCCCTGTTTGGTCATATACCGCACCAGACAAGTACTCCTTTTATTCGGCATTTGTGTCAGGAGCTCATAGAATGCAAAATGGAAATACCCTAATCACTTCCGGAGCCAAAGGACGACTGATGGAAGTTACCCCGGATGGCCAAATTGTCTGGGAATATTGGAATCCATATAATGACCATTACAGAATGCCTGATGGCACTGTAGCATCGCCAATCGGTCCGTTTAAATATATGCAATTCAGGGCAACGCATTTTACAAAAGACTTTCCTGCTTTTGCAGGCAAAGACCTGAAGCCCCTTGAAGAACAACCAGAACCTTTTATCTTTAAAATGCCACCACCCCCTGCTGAGCAGGATAGTGTACAATAATTTGTAAATAATTAATAACTAACATAAAACTTTAAACAAATGTCTATTAAAATCATAGGAGCCGGAATGCCAAGGACCGGCACAAATACCTTAAAACAAAGTTTAGAACAATTAGGTTATAAACATGTTTACCATATGAAGGAATTGCTGGTAAACCCGGATAAACTTCATTATTGGAAGACCCTTGATGAAACGGGAGATACAGACTGGGATGCCCTTTACGAAGGATATGACGGGACTGTAGATTTTCCCGGCTACCCCTGGTATAAGGAACACATGAAACGATACCCCGATGCCAAGGTTATCCTCACGGTCCGAGATTTTGAAGCCTGGTACAAAAGTGTGGACAGTACCGTATTCAGGGCAGGACCTCAAACTCCTGGTGAAAAGATAAAGATGCTTGGGAAATTACTTTTCAATCCCAGGATAAGAAAGGTAGTGAAGTGTATTAAATGGTTCAAGAAGTGCTTTTTTGCTGAAAGACTTCATGGAAAATTCGAGGACAAAGAATTTGCCCAAAAATTCTGGGAAGATCATTTGGCAGAAGTAAAAGCCACTGTACCTGCGGACAAATTATTGATTTATGATGTTCGTGACGGTTGGGGGCCTCTATGCACATTTCTAGGTGTACCGGAGCCAGCTGAACCCCTGCCACATTTAAATAAAAAGGAGAACTTTATGGCAATGCTTCCCAAACTCATGAAAGGAGAAATGGTATAATAGCAGCTATTAATAGAATCCAAATATCATATATGCCCCCGGTGGCTTTACCCATCGGGGGTTAATTATAAATAACATCCACCATGAATACTGAAAGCTGGCAGGTAAAACTCACCCTTTTACTGGTAAGTAGCCTTACTATAATGTCTATGATTACGATATCGGCATCATTGCCCGATATGACAAAGGCATTTTCAAGTTTACCAAATGCAGAAAATTTAGTCAAATTGACCTTATCGTTCCCTGCACTATTTATTGCCCTTACAGCTATAATTGCTGGCAGGTTTATTGATAAATTTGGAAGATTACGACTTTTAAACGCTGCCCTGATACTTTATGCTATTGCAGGAACTTCTGGCTATTGGTTAGACAATATTTATCTCATCCTTGTAGGACGGGCTTTACTTGGTATTTGTGTTGGGATCACCATGACCATTGCCACAACCCTAATAGCGGATTATTATCAGGGCAAATCCAGGCAAAAATTTGCCGGCATACAAATTGCTGTGATGTCTTTTGGAGGTATCCTGTTCGTTACTTTAGGTGGGGTATTAGCAGATATTTCATGGAGGATTCCTTTTCTGCTCTATTTATTTCCTGTAATAATTTTGCCCATGGCAAGCATGTTCCTAAAAGAACCAAAAACATTACATGTGGTAAAAAGCATAGATACTGCCATAAAATCGCCCAAAATAATTTGGCTTGTTTTTGTAAATGTTATGATCATGTGGATTCTGTTTTTTATTATCCCTGTTCAAATCCCCTTCTATTTAAAATCAATAGGTATAGAAAAGAATACATTAATAGGTATAGCTATAGCTTCCAGTACGTTGTTCTCTGTATTTTCTTCACTTTCTTTTTCCAGGATAAAGGATAGATTTAGCTTCCAACAGATTTTTGGCATTGGTTATTTTTTGATGGCTTTGGCATTTGCCAGCATTTCATATGGGGGTTCATTTGGCATGGTGATGATAGGAATGCTACTGGCCGGTTTAGGTATGGGCCTAATGATCCCTAATGCAAACGTTTGGGTAATGCAATTAGCGCCTGAACAAATAAGGGGGCAGGAAATTGGAAGGTTAACCACTTTCTGGTTCATGGGTCAGTTTTTGTCTCCAATAATTTTACTCCCTTTTCTTAATTTAATGACACACTCCCAGTTATTTTTGATATTGACCTTTATTATAGTTGGTTTGAGTTTAGGATTCTTCGTATTTGGAATTCTCAATAAAAAATCAAATCTAAAATCCTGAAAAATTAAACCCCGATTACCAGAGTATGACACGGCGAATCCTTATAAGCCATTATACGAATAACCACTAACTTTGCAGTTGAGCAACTAATTCTGAAGTGATTTTTAAAAAGCAGGAAAATCAGCCAAATAAAAAATCAAGCCCCATTGTAGGGACACTGCTTTTCATAGTGTCACTCATTTTACTAATTCTAACAGGGCCTCTTGGGTTTTTATATGGCATTTTATACACACTGTTCACTAAAGGATTCAGGGGCGTAGGAGAATATTTATTAAAAATTGCTGTATCTATTGACCAGCTCGGTAATGTTTTAATGCAACATTTACTCAATGCTTTGTGGATAAAAAAAGGAGGCTATAAATTTGGAAATAGGGATGAAACAATCTCCAGTGCACTGGGCCGAAACAAGGTATTGGGTACTCTAAACCATTTTGGCAATACAATTGATAAAATACTGGATATTATAGATCCTAACCATTCTCTAAACTCTATTGATTACTATATAGAACCAACGAAAGAGGTTCTTGATGTCCTTGCCTGGATTCATATTGAAGACAATCGAATCTTATGCACTAAGAGCTCCAACAAAGATGTCTATTATATACCGGGAGGAAAAAGAGAACCCGGAGAATCTGATGCTCAGACACTTTATAGGGAAATGAAAGAGGAGCTACAGGTACTTTTAGATACTTCTTCATTAAAATTTATAGGAATTTTTGAGGCGTCTGCTCACGGCCTTCAACCAGGAATGATGGTCAGAATGAGATGTTATACAGCAGATTATAAAGGAGAGTTATGCCCTGATTCTGAAATTTCGGAAATGGTTTGGCTTAGCTATTCAGACAGAAATATGGTATCGGAAGTAGACAAACTTATTTTTGATTTTCTTAATAAGAAAGGATATCTAAAATAAATATCCATGGAAGCTCACAAAGTTTTTCGTTACATTTAGTGCCAATTTAAAAAATCTGCAAACTAATTTAAAAACTACAAATGGTAGTATTAGGAATTGATATTGGTGGCTCCGGAATGAAAGGTGCCTTAGTGAATTCTTTAACTGGTGAAATGCTAACTGAACGTTACCGCATTCCTACACCCCCAACCAGAAAACCAAAAGAAATGGCAGAAGTGGTCAAAAAGATCGTTGAGCACTTTAATCATAAAGGCCCTGTTGGAGTAGGATTCCCTTCAATTATAAGACACGGGGTATGTAAATCCAGAGGAAATTTACATAAAAAATGGGTGAATGTTAATGTTCGTGAGCTATTTTCCAATGCAACCGGACTACCCGTAACAGTTATTAATGATGCGGATGCTGCAGGCTATGCAACTATGAATTATGGCATCGGTAAAGGGAAAGAAGGTTTAGTGATAATGATAACAATCGGTACCGGCCTAGGTAGCGGAGCATTTTTTAATGGTGAGCTAATACCAAATTTTGAATTAGGTCAGATTCCATACAAAAAATATAAAAAAATTGAAACCTGGGCGGCGGCATCAGCTAAGGAAAATGAAGGCCTTAGTTTTAAACAATGGGGGAAACGTTTTAATGTGTTTTTGAAGTATGTTGAACTCTTAATATCACCAGATTATATTATTTTAGGTGGTGGTACTTCTAAGAATTTTGATGAATTCAAAGATTATATAACCATTGAAACTCCTGTAATTCCGGCAGAATTAAGAAACCAGGCAGGGATTGTTGGCGCAGCTGCTGCGGCATTGCATGAGGCTCCAAGAGATTAAGCCGGAAACGGACTCAAAATTCTAAGAAATCTTATTCCTTTTTCGGTCAACTTCCTTTAGAAATACTTTACGAAGACGTAAGTGTTTAGGTGTAACCTCCACATATTCATCCTTTTGGATATACTCAAGGGCTTCCTCCAGAGAAAATTTGATGGCCGGTACTATTTTTGCCTTATCATCTGCCCCTGAAGAACGCACGTTTGAAAGTTTCTTGGTTTTGGTTATATTAATTACCATATCATCACCCCTTGTATTCTCACCAATAACCTGACCTTCATAGATATCCTCGCCCGGATCTACAAAAAACCTTCCTCTTTCCTGTAATTTATCAATTGAATAGGGAATTGCCTTCCCGTTTTCCATAGAAACTAATGAACCATTCTGCCTTTGAGGAACGTCTCCTTTCATAGGTTGGTATTCCAAAAAGCGATGAGCCATAATTGCCTCACCTGCTGTTGCTGTTAAAAGTTGATTCCGGAGTCCAATAATACCACGTGAAGGAATAAGAAATTCACATACCATTCTGTCTCCCTTTGCCTCCATGCTGGTCATTTCACCCTTACGGATGGATACCATTTCTACAGCTTTTCCGGATACTTCCTCAGGTAAATCTATAGTCAACTGCTCAATTGGCTCACACTTTACGCCATCAATTGTACGAATGATGACTTGTGGCTGTCCTATTTGTAGTTCGTAGCCTTCCCTGCGCATTGTCTCTATAAGAACAGATAAGTGCAAAACACCCCTGCCAAAAACCATAAACTTTTCAGCACTATCTGTCTCTTCCACTCGCAGTGCCAGATTCTTTTCCAATTCTTTCTCCAGTCGTTCTTTGATATGTCTTGAAGTAACAAATTTTCCATCTTTTCCAAAAAATGGACTATCGTTGATTGTGAATAACATACTCATCGTTGGCTCATCAATAGCAATGGTCTTGAGACCTTCAGGATTTTCAAGGTCAGCAATGGTATCCCCAATTTCGAATCCTTCAAGTCCTACTATTGCACAAATATCACCTGTAGCCACCTCGCTTACTTTTATGCGGCCTAAGCCTTCAAAAGTAAACAGTTCTTTTACCTTAGATTTCACAATACTGCCATCACGTTTTACAAGGGAGATTTGCTGTCCCTCCTTTAAAGAACCCCGCTGTAAACGACCGATCGCAATTCTGCCGGTAAATGATGAATAATCTAAAGACGTGATCAACATTTGTGTAGTACCCTCCTGAGGCTCAAAACTTGGGATATGCTCGACAACCATTTCCAAAAGAGGTTCTATACTTGTTGTCTCATTTTGCCAGTCTTCACTCATCCAGTTATTTTTGGCAGAACCATATACTGTTGGAAAGTCTAATTGCCATTCTTCAGCACCGAGCTCAAACATTAGGTCAAAAACCTTTTCATGTACTTCTTCTGGTGTACAATTTTCTTTATCTACTTTATTGATAACAACACAAGGCTTTAAACCCATGTCGATTGCTTTTTGCAAAACAAAGCGGGTTTGGGGCATTGGGCCTTCAAAGGCATCCACCAGAAGTAAAACTCCATCAGCCATATTTAAAACACGTTCAACCTCACCTCCAAAATCGGCGTGACCGGGAGTATCAATAATATTGATCTTAGTATCCTTATAAACTACGGATACATTCTTTGAAGTAATGGTAATACCTCTTTCACGCTCGAGGTCATTATTATCCAAAATAAGTTCTCCGGTTTTCTCATTTTCTCTGAATAACTGGCAATAATGTAATATCTTATCTACCAGCGTTGTTTTACCATGGTCAACGTGGGCAATTATGGCAATGTTTTTCGTATTGGACATCTTCTTGTTTTGAGGCTGCAAAGATACTCCTATTTTTTGCTTACTGTTATAAAGTTCTGTTATTTTTATTGTATTGATTATGAGCGATTAGCATTACCATTAAGAGCTTTAAAAAACAATTATCTTTGTAACCTAACTTTTGTATATGAAACTTGCCACCATACCACAACTAAAATACACCAATAGCAACAATTTTTTTCTACTTGCCGGACCATGTGCCATAGAAGGCGAGGAAATGGCTCTCCGGATCGCAGAAAGAATTGTGGAGATCACTGATAAGCTGGAAATCCCCTATATTTTTAAAGGGAGTTTTAAGAAAGCAAATCGAAGCCGGGTAGACTCTTTTACAGGCATAGGGGATGTAAAAGCCCTGAAAATATTGAAAAAAGTCTCTGAAACATTTAAAGTTCCAACAGTTACGGATATTCATGAGATAAAAGATGCACAACTTGCAGCTGAATATGTGGATGTCCTTCAAATTCCCGCTTTTTTGGTGCGTCAAACCGATTTGTTAGTCGCAGCAGCGAAAACAGGGAAGACAGTAAACCTTAAAAAAGGACAATTCATGAGTCCGGAAAGCATGAAGCATGCTGTGAATAAGGTAATTGACTCCAATAACGACCAGGTGATGATTACGGACAGAGGTACAATGTTTGGTTACCAGGATATGGTAGTAGATTTTAGAGGAATACCCGTAATGAAGCAATATGCACCTGTGGTCTTGGATGTTACCCATTCTTTGCAGCAACCCAATCAGTCTTCAGGAGTGACCGGAGGGAGACCCGAATTGATTAGCACTATAGCCCGGGCAGGAATAGCTACAGGGGTAGATGGAATCTTTATCGAAACCCATTTTGATCCTTCCAATGCCAAAAGCGATGGCGCCAATATGTTGCACTTAGATCAGCTGGAGCTGCTTCTCACCAATTTAACTACGCTGCGTAAAACCGTGAATAGCCTTCAGTAATTCACTTTAATTTCATTAAAATCAGTACCTTGGAATTGAATAATTCCTTTATGTCCTTATGAGAACAAACTGGTGTTTATCACTAATTTTTTGCGGTATAGTTTTCTTTTTTATTTCATGCAAGTCTGAGACCAAAGAAGATATTGCGACAAAGAGACCAAATATTGTATTCATTATGTCTGATGATCATGCATATCAGGCTATTAGTGCTTACAACGATAAATTAATTCAAACACCAAATATTGACAGGATTGCAAATGAGGGCATGCGCTTTACTAACGCCAGTGTCACTAACTCTATTTGCGCACCTTCCAGAGCTGTAATTCTTACAGGAAAGCACAGCCACATTAACGGAAAGATTGACAACCTCTCCCCTTTTGACACCACTAATATTACCTTTCCTCAGCTTTTGCAAAAGGCCGGATACCAAACCGCCATGTTTGGAAAACTACACTTTGGTAACAATCCCAAAGGATTTGATGAATTCAAAATTCTCCCGGGACAGGGAGATTACTACAACCCTACTTTCAATACTAAGAAAGGAGATACCACGATAGTGGGTTATGTTACCGATATAATTACGGACCTGACTTTAGACTGGTTGGAGAAACGCAGGGATACGATACGACCATTTCTGCTAATGTACCTTCACAAAGCCCCGCATAGATCATGGCTTCCTGCCGAAAGACATTACAGGGAGTTTACAAAAAAAACCTTTCCATTGCCTGAAACTCTTTTTGACACCTATGCGACAAGAGGGGAAGCGGCAAGAACAGCAGAGATGAATATCCTTGAGCATATGCTTCTTAACTATGACAATAAAGTATTCCCGGAGGTCATCGAGGAATTGAAAATTAAGGAGCGGAAACTTTTTGATCCCCTCGGAAAAATGACCCCAGATCAAAAAGCTGCATGGAATTCCGTCTATGCGCCTATAAATGAAGATTTCAGAAAAAAATATCCCGGCATGAGTGATTCCACGCTCATGGTATGGAAATACCAGCGATACTTACAGGATTATCTGGGAACTATTGCAGCAGTTGATGAGAATGTCGGGAGACTTTTAAATTATCTGGAGAGAGAAGGCCTGAGTAAAAACACTCTCGTTGTATATACCTCAGATCAGGGCTTTTATTTGGGAGAACACGGTTGGTTCGATAAGCGCTTTATGTACGAGGAATCATTTAAAACGCCTTTGTTAATCAAATGGCCCAATGTAATAAAAGCCGGGATCACAGAAGACGAAATGGTTCAGAATCTGGATTTTGCCCAGACATTTTTGGAGGTGGCAGGTGCTTTCCCGCCTTCAGATATGCAGGGTGAAAGTTTAGTCCCTTTGCTCAAAGGACAAAAAGAGAAATGGGATCGGGATGCGGTTTACTATCATTACTACGAATACCCTGCAGAACATTCGGTAAAAAGGCATTATGGCATCGCCACTAAGGACTATAAACTTATCCATTTTTATTATGATGTGGACGAATGGGAATTATACGACCGAAAGGAAGATAAACAGGAGATGAACAATGTGTATCAGGATCCAAAATATGCCAATGTGGTGATTGAAATGAAACAGAAACTTGAGGAGTTAAGGGTGAAATACAAAGACAGCGATTCACTTAGCAATCAATACATTAAACTATATAAAGAGAAAGGCTGGATAGAATGAGAAACCTATTTTTCCCAAAATTTTACATCCTTTATGTTGTATGCATCCTTTAATACTTCCACCAGAATGGTATGATCAATTTCTTCGAGCGATGTATACCTGAGTGAACGCATTATTTTGCGGCCGGCTGTTGTCATGTGTTCTAAATGAACCGTGAGATGAGCGGCCTTCCAAAATCCCAGGTCCACGTAGTTTTTGCTCTGGTTCAGGTAGCAAAAAGGCGTTCCCTGTAAGTAGTAAAAAGGTATATTATATTTGTACTTTAAAACCACTTCAGGCACCGTGTGCTCAATAACAGATTGCAAATGCAGCAGAATACTTCTATACGGTTCCGGCTGACTTAGTATGTAATTTTCCGCAGGATTCATATCTTTAAGGAAAAAGTTGAAATGTCTAAGTTATTATTTTCTGTTTTATTCCTGATTAGCAGCTGTGCTTTTTCCAATGAATATGCAAGGGTTGATCAGAAAGTGAAGAATTACCCTGCTTTTAAAAAAGTACATGACCTGGGATATCGAATTCAAAATGATTTCAGTACCGACGAAGAAAGAGTACGGGCAGCTTTTGTCTGGCTTACCCAAAATATGGTATATGAAAAAACCTTTGATGATATTTTTAGAACAGGTCAAAGAATCTCTTACCAATCGGAAAGTGGAAGGCGAGATCAGATTAGGAGAGTGGTATTAAATTGGATAGAAAAGGCGTTTTTTACCCGTAAAGGAGTATGTTTAGAATACTCACTGATCCTTAATGAACTCTGTCTTCAATTTGGCTTGCCATCTAAGGTAATAGTGGGCGTTGCTAAGACAGATATACGATTCGTGAAAGGCAAAGAGTCCTTTAAAAATCATACCTGGAACGCAGTGCAATTAGATGGGGTTTGGAAACTTATGGATCCTACATGGGCATCCGGGCATTTAGATTTGGTTAGTAAAAAATTTATACGGAAACAAATAGATCATTATTATTTCACAAAACCTGAGGAATTCATAAAGCATCATTACCCCACTAATGCGGAATGGCAACTTTTGGATGATCCGGTGGACATAGAACAATTTTTTAGCGCACCCATCTATTTAACCGAATTTTTTGGAAAGGGAATAGAACTATCCCCCAAAACAAAAGGAATTTTCAGTATTTCATCTAAAGACGCCAACTATATATATTTTGATCAGTTACCCAAAGACCATGGAATGTATTATTTGGTACATAGCGAAGGTGAGTTCAGGAGAATGGGATTTAGAAAAGGGAAAGGCAAATCCTATATATCCAAAATTCGTCTCAATAAAAAATTACATAAAAAACATGATTTGGTAACAGTATTTTTAGAAGATAAGCCTATTTTAAATTTTAAAATTGCGGAAGAAATCAACAATTAAATAATCCATTTTGAAAAAATCCCGAATGAAAAGAATCCTATTTGTACTATCAATTTTCTGCGCCACACAAACAATAACATCGCAATCGCATTCCCATAGTGGGCAATTGGCTTTGACCTATCCCGATATTGAGGGGTTTCTTACCTTAAAAACTGACTTTCACCAGCATACGGTTTTTTCAGATGGCAATGTTTGGCCTACTATCCGAGTACAGGAAGCACTTAGGGAAAATTTGGATGCCATTTCATTAACCGAACATCTGGAATACCAACCTCATATTGACGATATTCCTCATCCGGATCGAAACAGGTCTTATCATTTGGCATTAGAAGAGGCCAGGGAACATGGTCTTCTTATTATTCATGGATCAGAAATTACCCGTTCAGAACCTGTTGGCCACAGCAATGCAATTTTTATTTCAGATGCCAATAAGCTTATGGCTGATGATCCTTCGGTGCCTTTTGAGGAAGCCAAAAAACAAAATGCCTTTGTATTCTGGAACCATCCTGCCTGGTATGATCAAAGCCCCACCGGAAATCCAATTCTGAGTGATTTCCAGGAAGAACGAATAAAAAATGGTGAACTGCATGGTATTGAAGTCATTAATACATTTGATTACGCGGAGGAATCTTTAGCGCTGGCGTTAGAATACAACCTGACGATTATGGGAACCAGTGATATTCACGGATTAATTGATTGGGATTATACCGAAAAAGGAATGCACAGACCCATAACATTGGTTTTTGCAAAAGAGAAAAACCTGGAGAGTATGCGGGAAGCATTATTTGCCGGACGTACGGTAGCAGTATATAACTCCCTTTTGGTGGGTAAAGCAGAATATCTGGTTCCTCTAATAAAAGCCAGCATCAAGATAAAGGAAGTCACATATATTCCTGAAACGCAGGTATTGAAAGTAGATCTGGAAAACATATCCAGCAGCGACATGATTTTTGAAAACCAAATGCCTTACACCCTTTATAGTAAGCCTCCGGTTTTTGAGATACCTGCCGGAGAGGTAGTTACGCTTCAGATCAAAACACTGGAAAAAAAAGAGTCAATTTCTCTGGATCTTAAAGCATTGGGTGCCTATACAGCACCGAAAGAGCATCCAGTAATAAGTTGGGAAATTATGGTAGAGTAGGAATTATTCCTTCCCGTCAACATAGTCCTGCAAATAGCTAAATCGTGGTCTGAGTTTTCCGTTTTTGGTCATGAGGGCCCTTTCTAAAACACCGTGTTCATCACCGTTAAAAAATGCGGGAATAACGCTTTCCACAAAAGCCTGTCCAAATCCTTCACTGGAATCCCGGGGCAATTCTGCAGGCAGGTTATCCACTGCCATAACAGCAATGGCTTCAGGCAGCATATAATCTACTTCACTTTCGGACCGGGGATCATAGCCATAAACAGGATCCGCAATAGTAGAAGCGCGCAATGTGGATGCCACTGGTCCGTCAACATCACAACTGATATCGGCTACCACTTTTATCTTAAACTGTGGTTGCCTTGCATCTTCTCTGGTAAAGAGATAAGGCGCCCCGGACCCGTAAAAATGCCCCGCTATGTAAAGGTCTGTTACCGCGGCAAAACGCATGAAGGTTGATTCATAATCGCCAGGGTTTTCAAAAAAGTCTGTTTCCCCTTTAACTAATCCGTCCTTTCTGCGGTTATAATCCAGTACATCAATCTGGCAGAATACGGGAACTTCAAAATCCTCATTAAGGTATTCCTCTACATTTGTTTCTTTTAAACCCATTCCTACCAGCATTTCCCTGGCCCCGTTTCCTACCCTGCCCTTTCCTGTTAGCAGAATTTTAATGTTAGGTAGTTGTAGTTTTCTTAATTCTGCTATCAGGGCCTGCTGGTCTGCCAGCTCTGATGCCTTAGGCAGCTTATATGAAATTGTTTTTAAACCATAAGCCCGAAATGCATTGTAGGCACCCACTATTCCTGCATAACGTCCGAATGCCACGAGGCGAATTCCTTTGGCATTGGTAATCACTTCATGGTCATAGAGTTCTATATTTTTATCAAGTACTGCTCGTAATAAATTTCTGTTATATGGCTGTTTTTTAATGGTATGGGAAAAGAAGAAATATTTTTTATTGGGAATAAGCGCATCAATTGGTACTTCTTTCACACCTAAAAGCACATCACATTCCTCCATTTTGGAATCTACGGCAATGCCTGCATTCTTGTATTCCTCATCATTAAACACACGGATAGATGAAGGTTCAACAGTAATCCGTGCATCTTTATGGTTTTCAAAGACTTTTTGGCAGGCCTGCGGTGATAGCACAACCCGCCTGTCTGGTGGGTTTTTGCGCTCTCTGATGATTCCAAAATGCATAGTTCTAATTTGGTATAAATTTTGCGTGAAAATACATGGATTTGTAGTGGTAGGCAAATTCCTTAATCATGAATATGCATAAGGAGTTCTATTTTTGCTAACTTCGCAATCCTTTTTAAGGTAAACGTTCATTGATAAAAAAGATGAGGGAATGAGATCGCGCCAAGGCGGGATTCAATTCACCAACGGTATGCAATTGCATACCTAGCTCATTGAAGGGGCCGACTGGTTTTGACAGCGAGACCAATGGCGATGTAAGCATGTCGAGCGCTGGGATATAGCTCGTTAATCTCATATTTCAAACTTTTAATTGGCGATAATAATTACGCTCTTGCCGCTTAATCTGAATTATAGTAGGATTTAGCCTCGTCTCTACCAGGTAGAGAAGCGAGATGTCCCAGGATAGCCCTTGTTGACGGCGATTCATTTAGGGGCACCAGAAAAGTCAACATAAGGATACTACTGCTTTGATAGTATCACCAAAATCTTAAAAAGCTAAGTGTGTAATAGGCGGTTTTTGGTCAGTTGCACATCGAAAATTGAACAAGAACTAAGCATGTAGAAAGCATTGTAATTGCTTGTTTGGACGGGAGTTCGATTCTCCCCGGCTCCACCTTCGCCCTCCGTAGCTCGAGATTTGTCGAGAGCGAAGGAGGGCTTTTTAATATTAAGTATTTACTTAAATATTTCTATAAATTTTATCCGGAGAGCTTGCCCCTTCGCTAAAGCTTTAGCGGCACGCGGGCGGTGCTTGCCGATCCAATTTTTATTACGCTCATTATTTCTCCGTAATCTTATGCGAAAGAGAATGCAGGGTTTTTACAGTTTCAGATGATAATTTTAGCGTCTTTTAAGAATCTTTATGGAACTTCCATACGCTGTTTATATCCTAAAATGTTCCAACGGACAATACTATACCGGTTTTACGAGAAATTTAAAAAGACGGCTTAAAGAACATAAGAATGGAGAAGCACATTCTACGAAAAATAAACTCCCTGTTCGGTTGATTCACGTATGTCTGTTTTGTACAAAACAAAAAGCGTATGACTTTGAACGCTATTTGAAGTCAGGTTCCGGGATTGCATTCAGAAATAAAAGATTAATCTAATACCAAAAAAATAGATACTCCGAAGCTTCAGCGAAGGAGCAATGTCCGGCTCTGGGATTGCATTCAGAAATAAAAGATCAATTTAAATACAACACTCCGAGAGCATGGGAACAGAGAAAGGTAACCTCCCCGGCTCCGCAATAATCTCTCATAATATCAATATTTATTTAATTCGGTGTATACCAAATCGGACTCGTGTAAGCGCGTTCCTGACCTGTTAATTTTGCATCTTCTGGTAGTTTGGAGCCCATTCTTACTTTGTCATATAATATCCAGCGCGGTGTTGGGATTTCTAGGACTCGGATATAATAGAACGCCCTCTCTTTTGGATCAAAATCCGGATCTTTCCAAACCGCCATGAGTTCGGGTGTACCTATTGTATTGGTCCAGGTAGCAGCTTCTATATCAACCGTATTCCCAACAGGGGTTTTGCATCGGCCTTGAGAATCTATTTTTCTACCATCCGAGACTGCCAAATCATATACCTGTTCCTGTGTCTTACCGTTCTTATCCAGCCAGCCCTTGACAATTTGCAAGCGATCGAGATTCGCTCCGTATGGGTCTCGCACAGCATAGGTCATAAAAATTGGCGCTTTCCCTTTAGGGCCATTTGTAAGGTCTCCACCCATAGGAACCCCTTTTTCATAACCGCGGAAAGCCGGGGTTCGGCTACGTAGATCCTCTTCCGAATAATCCCAGCCACCAAAAAAGCGAACCACAATTCGAGTGCCTGTGGTGGCATAGGTCTCCTTGCGTTCCATCGCATCAAAAATGGCCTCCCGCGTATTTTCCGTGGCCCAAACACCCTGGTAGCCAGAGGCAACCAGTCTGTCTCCGGGTATTTTTCCTAAATCTGACTCAACAAACGGGTGTTCTACCCTTCTTGGGTTAGGTTCCACACTGGTAGATTTGCCAAAAAAATTATCTTCCTCCGCCGTAGATAATCCGGTATGGCTATCTGTAGCGCCAACAACGCCAAACTTATAGGGGTTTGTACCCAGCTTCTCTTCCAGCAGCAGACCAGATTTCAAGCCTTCTCGGGCGTATTCTCTGCCTAACATTTCTGGTTTCTTTAATTGCGAAATATCGAGATTACCAACATCCCAGTTCTCATAATCGGCGAATTCATCATTTGGCGAAAGATAGGGATGGGCTTCTCCATCTCCCTTGATCTGCGTAATCTCGTAAAGAGGTTCCCATCTGGCTCGCTTTCTAACATAGTTTTCATCAACGATCCCGCCGGCATATGTTTTTTCCGTTGGAAACATCCAGCCATTGGACAAATTACCATTATGCGCAATAGCCAACGCCTGCCCGCCTGTCTTAGCCTCATAATCTTCAAGCCATTTATATAAAACCAACGGATCTGTACTTCCTTTTGGTGGCTGGGTTGTTAGAGGGATTACTTGCTTTGCCCTGAACTGATCATCCCGAAGAATAACATTTCGGTGCAAATTAAAACCTAGTGGCACCGAAGTCCATTCAAATCCAATGAGGGCTGTAAATTTCCCGGGGTCATTAAAGCGATCTGCCGTTTCTGTGATTTCCTCCCATAAATCGTTATATACCTGAGCTCCAGGTGAATAATCATTGAGCAGCTTCTCTGGCAATTCAAATTGTGAAAATTTTTGAATCAATTCAAAAGCCGCCTTGCCTGCTGCCTCGCCCCCTTCCTGGAAGGCTTCATGCCATTTTTTTCCCTGGGCATCGGCCAGTATATTTGGCGCACCGCTCTTAATATCTGTGGCAATGCCCATCATGTCCGAATGGTCTGTAATCACTATCCAATCTAGTGGTCTACCTAATTTTACAGGCAAACCAGTTGAGGAAACTATTTCCTCACCACGAGCAAAACGATATGCATCTTCATGGTTGAGGATACAACCAAATAAGCCCGCATCGAGCGAAAGTCCTGTATGAAGATGAGTATCACCCCAATACACATTGCTTGGAAAGCCGCGTTGGGCATATGGAGAATAGGTATTTCCCGGATATAGTTTTTTATTGGATTCAGGATCCGGCGTACCAATATCCTGGGCTATTGTTAATTGCAAAAAAAAAACTGTCAAAAAGCTGGTTATATATCTCATAAAAGGTGATTCTTTAGATTTTAAAATTATAACAATTTAATTAATTTAATTTAACTAAGTATTTATAATTCCTAATGAAAAAAATAATTTACTTAGTAAACAGATAGTTTTTTTATAGAAAGATCCACTTAATTTTATTGAAGTTAAAGTTCCGGATTTTATCCTGCAAACACCATGCAAAAATCACTCCTTTTTGATCGGCCAAACAGAAGTTTTTGGTTAATATGTGAATACCCACAAGAAAAATTTATTGCATCTTTGTGCTGCTGCTTTCAATAGTTTTTTACTACAGAAAGTTATAAATTGGCAGAAATTAGCATTCAAGTTATGAAATCATTTTTAAAACAACCCCTGGTCCATTTCCTATTGATTGGACTCGGGTTTTTTCTTCTTTTCCAGGTCTTTGGGGGTGAGAATGAAATAGATTCCAAAACCGTGATTGTCAATAAAGAAGCACTCATGACCTATTTTCAATACCGTTCCAAGGCCTTCAACGCTGAGGTATTTGAAGAAAAGCTAGCCGGTATGTCACAGGAAGAACTGGACCGGATGATACAGGATTATGTTCGCGAAGAAGTACTTTATCGCGAGGCTATGGCCATGGGGCTTGACAGGGAAGATTATGTCATTAAAAATAGGATGATACAGAAAGTCGAATTTTTAAATGAAGGCATTGGTGAACTAGCCGTCAATATCACAGATGAGGAACTGAAAAATTTTTATGAGGTAAATAAAGATAAATATTACGAGCCAGCCCTGGTTACCTTTACCCATGTCTTTTTTAAGACGGATAATCGGGGTGATTTGGAAGCCTCACAACTCGCGGAAAAGACCCTTAAGGAGTTAAACCTAAAAAAAGTGCCTTTTGAAAAAGCCCCTGCCTTTGGCGAACGTTTCTATTACAATACCAACTATGTTGAAAGAGGAAGGGATTATGTAACCAGTCATTTTGGGAAGGGCATGGCAGACGCAATTTTTGCGGCTAATCCTGATCCTTCTCTGTGGATAGGGCCACTAAAATCGGAATACGGATACCATCTTGTGCTCATGGTTGGGAAAAAAGAGGGTAAATATCCCGAATTGGAGGAAATCAGAACCTGGGTGTTGCAAGACGCCAGGTACGAGCGAAAAGAGGAAATAAAGAAACAGAGTATTCAAGCCGTGATTGACAATTATACAATTGAAGTGACCTATAAGCACCCTGAAACAAATTAGCATTCATGGACTGGAAAAGGAATTTCTTAGCGTTTTTACTTTTCATGTGCGGCCTAACCGCTGCTATTGCTCATGAATCCCGCCCTTTATTTGTTGAAATAACTGAAAAAGAGGCCGGGGTATTTGAATTGCAGTACAAAATACCTTCTACCATTCCGAAATTTAACCTACCGGAAATTTTTCTTCCGGATTCATTTGAAGCGATAGACAAAATCACCATTTATCAGACTTCAGGGGGATTTGTTAAAAGGCAGAATTTTAAATCGGCATCAGCACTCAATAGTGGAGATATTCGCATTCAATATCCTGTGATGAATCCTTCCGTATCCTGTATTATGAAGATTACATTACTGAATGGACAAAAATTCAATAAACTGCTGGGTCCGGATGAATTGCTATGGACTGTTCCCGAAGAAGAGAGCTGGGCCGGGATAGCCAGGCAATATACCCAACTTGGCGTCCAACATATCCTGGAAGGCTGGGACCACCTGCTTTTTTTAATTTGTTTGATGCTGGTTGCAGGGGTAGGTAAAAAACTGTGGATTACAATAACAGGGTTTACTATTGCCCATTCTATCACCCTGGCATTGTCAGCCCTTAATGTAGTTCGTTTACCAATCCCTCCTGTGGAAGCCGTGATTGCCTTAAGTGTGGTTTACCTTGCCGTGGAAATAGCGCTACAGAAAAAAGATTCCCTTACTTACAGGTATCCCATTACCGTTTCATCCTCTTTCGGACTATTGCATGGATTTGGGTTTGCAGCCGTATTGGCAGAAATAGGATTACCACAACTAGAGATCGTAACCAGTTTGCTGTTCTTTAATGTTGGTGTGGAATTGGGGCAGATCATATTTGTAGTGGGGATACTTCTTCTCTGGATCCTCATCCGCAAACTATTTATCGATAAAAACCTGGTTGCCAAACTCCGGTTCAATCGACTAAAGTTTGAAAGGTTAGCCGCTTACTTCTGTGGGTCAATTGCCAGTTACTGGATGATTGAAAGACTATATGGATTTATCATATGATACCAAAACATAGATACTCCGAAACTTCAGTGAAGGAGTATCAAGAACTGGACTGAGGCTTTTCGTAATTGCCCTTGTCCTGCATCGACTTTAATTTCTTTTTTTGTTCTAATAAGTATTTGGCGATATCACGCTGATGAAATTGTCTTGCGAAAATTAATGCGGTTTTGCCTTTGTAGGTCGCATTGAGATCAGCGCCCTTTTGCACCAGGTATCGCGCCATTTCCAATTGCCCGTATTTTGCCGCATACATCAAAGGAGTCTTATCGGCGCAAACACCCTCGATGTTGGCGCCGTTTTCAACAAAATAGCGCAAGGATTTTATTGATTTTAACTTGATACTTATGGCCAAATAATTATATTTCTTACTATCCCCTACTCCCACACATTCATTGATTCGGTCTGCCGTAATTAAATGTTTCAAATTTTCAGTTAGGCCATACTTTATACTCCACGCAATTTTATTCGTTAATTCTTGTCCATAAGATGTGCTTCCTACTGTGGTAACTAAGGTTATTAATATCAGCTGTTTCAGAAATGAATTCATTATTGAGATAAAACTTTATTCGACAATAGAGTATAGCGATTTTTCACTCTCTATCTCAAAGATAGCAGATAAAGAGCATTGATCCCAATACGGATTAGATACACTAATGTTAAAGTATAAGCTAAGATGTTTTAAGTTACATATACACGTTTACTCTAAAACATGTATGTTCTTTTTAGCACAAATCGCTTTCAATTCATCAGGCCAGATGGAAACCGTTAATTCGCGCAAATATGCGGTTCTTAAAAGGCACATATACGTTCTTGCCTGACCAATTCCACCACCAAAACTCAAGCGATGATATCTACCTTGCGGACAAATATATAAGCATTGATACAACCGTAAAAGGCGATGCAGTAGCTGCTGGTAGTTATATCACGGTAAATGATTCCATTTCAAAGGGACTTAATAAAATGGTAAAATTTTCTATTCTTAAGGATGTTTTGAAACTTTAACTAAAGATTTCATTGATTCCAAAATATCAGTTATTGAAACCGATAGTAACAGTGGCACTACCCTCACCTGCCATAACCATTACGGCTAGTTTGCCTTTTTCAGCCATAAGCTG
>CBDUGN010000049.1:0-19809 GCA_965366915.1 uncultured Eudoraea sp.
CGCAAAACCAAATCTTCTTTCAAGGGAGTTTAAAGATTATTGGTATTCAGGAGAAGCGGAAATCACCTCCTATAAACTGGAACAGGCCAGATATGGGGAACTAAGAGATGGACATGCAGTATTAATTTTTGTTACGGAACCATTTTTGGCAGATAAACAAGTTAAGGCAGAGAGAAGTGCGGCTGATAATATCCCGGTACTGAAATTAAACAGCACTAAAAAATACTTTACCGGTATCTACCCATATTCTATAATGAGCAGTTCTTTTTATCCTGTTCAGGACAATCAGCATGCGGTGAAAATATCCTCATCTATACAGGAATGGTGCGGGCATGTATATTCGCAGTTAAATAATAGAGAAGATTTTGAGTACGAATCGCACTCCTATTTTGAAGGTGAAGCAGATCAAAAGTTTAAAATGGAAAAAACCATTTTAGAAAACGAGCTGTGGAACAAATTGCGTATAAACCCCAACGGGCTTCCCCAGGGCGAACTGGAAATAATCCCTTCATTAGAATATATCCGGGTTGCGCATAAAAAAATTAAGCCCTATAAAGCCATCGCCTCTGTTGCAGAAAAAGATGGAATTAGTTCATATTCCATAACCTATCCAGGATTGGATCGAACATTGACCATAAACTTTAGTACAGCTTTTCCTTATACCATAGAAAGTTGGTCTGATGAGTTTAAAAGCGGGTACGGAGCAAATGCCAAAATACTGACTTCTAAGGCAACAAAAATCAATACTATTAAAACTCCATATTGGCAACAAAATGGAAATAAAGATATATTTTTGAGAGAACAATTAGGTCTATAATATCTATGCAAGAATTTATTATAAGCTACCAGAGTGAGCTTTTGGCAACAATCATAACTTTAATTACTCTGCTTGTCTTAAAATTTATCTTATCCAAGACAATTCGTAAAGTAGGTGGTGATAGTGACCTCAACATAATACGCACGAGGTTGATCATAAAATACGTCTCTTTTGGGCTTAGTACGTTAGGGGCTGCAGTAATTATATTTATTTGGGGAGTTAATTTCAGGGAGCTTGGCCTTATTTTTTCCTCTGTCTTTGCTGTAATTGGGGTTGCGATATTTGCACAATGGTCTATTTTGAGCAATGTTACGGCAGGTATTATTCTTTACTTTTCTTTTCCTTTCAAAATAGGCGATCGTATTAAAATAATGGACAAGGATATAGAGATTGAAGGAAATTATATTATTGAGGATATCAGGGCATTTCACATCCATTTGCGCAATGATGCATCCGAATTAATTACCTACCCAAATAACCTCATGCTCCAAAAGGCAGTTGTAATATTAAAGACAATATAGAAATTAGAACTTCAGGCACGTAAAGTGTAGTAAGTTGTTAAAGAATTTCTAAATATTGTCTCCGCGCTACTAATCTTTCTATATTTGACCACCACCTTATAAAAAAACTATGCGTCATTATCTGGTACTCTTTATTGCGCTATTATTAAGTTTACAATCCGTCTTAGCCCAGGTAACAAAAAAAAGCACCTCCTCAGACATTTATCATTCCTTGCAGAAATTAAATTTTCTGGGCTCTGCCTTATATATCGCTGCACACCCGGATGATGAAAATACTCGACTAATATCTTACCTTTCAAACGAAGTTAAAGCCCGGACAGGGTATTTATCTATTACTAGAGGTGATGGAGGTCAAAACCTTATAGGTTCGGAACTTAGAGAATTGTTAGGGGTTTTAAGAACACAAGAGCTATTGGCAGCCAGAAGCATAGATGGTGGAGAGCAGTTTTTCACAAGGGCGAATGATTTTGGGTATTCCAAACATCCCTCAGAAACTTTGGAGATTTGGGATAAAGAGGCTGTGTTGGGAGATGTCGTATGGGTACTTAGGAATTTTAAACCTGATGTTATTGTAAACCGTTTTGATCATAGAACCCCCGGTTCAACACATGGACATCATACTTCTTCTGCTATGCTAAGTGTAGAGGCCTTTGATCTTGTTAATGATGTAAATGCCTATCCTGAACAACTAGATAAAGTAAGTCTTTGGCAACCCAAAAGACTTTTTTTTAATACCTCCTGGTGGTTTTACGGAAGCCCTGAAAACTTTGAAAAAGCCGATAAGTCTAAAATGATGAATTTGGATGTAGGAGTTTATTATCCAATAAAGGGGCTTTCCAACAACGAAATTGCGTCCATAGCAAGTAGTCAGCATTTGAGTCAGGGTTTCGGCAGATTGTCCAGCAGAGGCAGTCAGGATGAATATATAGAATTGTTGTCCGGGGACATGCCAAAGGATAAATCTAATATTTTTGAAGGGATCAATACAACTTGGTCAAGAATCAAAGGAGGTGAGGCTATTGGTAAAATATTGGTTTCAGTAGAAGAGAACTTTGATTTTGTAAATCCCTCGAAACACCTCCCGGAATTACTGGAAGCACATAACGTGCTTGTTAATATTGAGGATGATCATTGGAAACGCATTAAATTAAATGAACTTCAGGATATTATCCTCGAAGTTTGTGGACTTTACCTGGAAGCCTCATCTGCAGTGCCAAATGCAGTTCCCGGAAGTAGTATAAAGATAAACATTGAGGCACTAAACCGAAGCAATGCCACTATTTCATTTAATTCAGTTTCTCTTGCTTCAGAGTCTTATCCCCAGGATAAACTACTATTAGTTAATAATGAAAAAAAGAACCTTGTATTAGATCTTAAGATACCCGAAGATCAGCCTTATACCAGTCCTTATTGGCTGGCAGAAAAGGGAAGCCTGGGCATGTACAAAGTAAATCAGCCCGAACTAATAGGAAGTCCCGAAACCACACGCCCATTTCATGCGGAATTTGAATTGGAAATTGATGGCTATTCTATGAAAATAGATAAACCCGTAATTCATAGATATTCAAGACCCGATAAAGGAGAGCTATATGTGCCTTTTGAGATTATTCCGGAAGCCACCGCCAGATTTAGTGATAAGGTATTGATCTTTGCTGACGACTCCGCAAGAAAAATACCCGTAACTATTACCGCGCATGGAAACGGACTTAAAGGAAAAGTGCAACTGGGCCATAACAAAGGCTGGGTTGTAGACAAGGAATTTATAGAATTTGAAATTGCCAACAAGGGTGATGAGAAGACTCTTATTTTTACTTTGACTCCACCATCAGAGGAAGATCAGTGTTTCATAACACCCATTATTCATATTGAAGACAAGAAATTGGATAAAGAGTTAATAGAGATAACCTACGACCATATTCCAACACAAACCGTTTTGATTCCATCCGAGGCCAAGGTGGTAAGACTCGACATTCAAAAAGTGGGTGAACATATTGGTTATATAATGGGTGCAGGTGATGACGTTCCGGAAAGCCTTGAGCAGATTGGTTACACAATTCATCTTATAGATCCAAAAGAAATAGAAGCCGGCTCTCTGGATAAATATGATGCTGTGGTTACAGGGATCAGAGCTTATAATGTAGTTGAAGAATTGAAATTTAAACAACGATATTTACTGGAATATGTTGAAAAGGGTGGGAATCTCATCATACAATATAATACTGCCGGGCGAAGGGACACGGCTTTTAAAGACCTGGCCCCCTACCCTCTTAAAATTTCCAGGAATAGAATTACCAATGAAGATTCTGAGGTAAAAATTCTTGCGCGTGACCATTCAGTTATTAATTTTCCGAATACCATTACCGATCAGGATTTTGAGGGTTGGGTACAAGAGAGAGGACTTTACTTCCCGGGTGAATGGGATCCGAAATTTACTCCAGTACTGCAAATGAAGGATAAAGGAGAAACTCCAACTAATGGAGCTCTGCTTGTTGCCCCATATGGTGAAGGAAATTATATATATACAGGGATTAGCTTTTTTAGGGAACTTCCGGCAGGTGTTCCGGGAGCCTATAAGCTATTTGCTAATATTTTATCGATTGGCAAAGAGCAATTGGATAATAGTACTGATATAAAAGGCAAATGATACCAGAAAAATTAAACTGGAAAAAGGAATATACCTTAGTGTTGGTACTCAACACTATTTACATTATCATATTTTACTTAGTAATGACCACATACAGCTAATATGGGGAAACTAGACTGGTTTATT
The DNA here is from genome assembly GCA_965366915.1 of uncultured Eudoraea sp. Lineage (GTDB taxonomy): Bacteria > Bacteroidota > Bacteroidia > Flavobacteriales > Flavobacteriaceae > Eudoraea. The sequence goes on from CBDUGN010000049.1 coordinate 4,109, forward strand.
CTTGGTGGAACCCTATTATTTATAGTGGTTTATGGTGTATGGAAAACCAGAGGAAATAAAAATGTAAATGATTATGTGCTTGGAGGGAATCAGGCCAAATGGTGGACGATTGGTCTTTCCGTCATGGCTACACAGGCAAGTGCAATTACTTTTCTCTCTACCCCTGGTCAGGCGTTTCACGATGGGATGGGTTTTGTTCAATTCTACTTTGGCCTTCCTTTGGCCATGATAATCATATGCATAGTCTTTATCCCTCTATATCACAAACTTAAAGTATATACTGCCTACGAATTTCTTGAAAGAAGGTTCGATCTTAAAACCCGGTCCCTTGCCGCCATATTGTTTTTAATACAACGAGGTCTTGCGGCTGGAATCACAATTTTTGCGCCCTCTATAATACTCTCTGCAGTGCTTGGTTGGGATTTAAAAACCCTAAACATAATTATTGGTTCTTTAGTGATTATTTACACCGTTTCCGGAGGCACTAATGCGGTAAGTGTTACCCAAAAACAACAGATGTTTGTTATTATGACAGGGATGTTTATCGCTTTCTTTTTTATTCTGGGCTATTTGCCTGCAGATATCACGTTTACCAAAGCCCTCAAAATAGCCGGAGCCAGTGATAAACTTAATATCCTTGATTTTAGTTTAAATGCGCAAAGCAGGTACACATTCTGGAGCGGAATTACAGGAGGAATGTTTCTAGCCCTGGCATATTTCGGAACAGATCAAAGTCAGGTTCAACGATATCTTTCAGGTAAATCCATCAGGGAAAGTCAGTTAGGCCTTATTTTTAATGGGGTCTTTAAAATACCCATGCAATTTTTTATTCTCCTGGTTGGTGTTATGGTTTTTGTATTCTATCAGTACAATCCGTCGCCATTAAATTTTAATCCTGCGGCAACCAATGCCATTATGCAATCTTCCTATGCTGAAGATTACCAAATATTGGAGGAGGGTCATAAAAATTTGGAAATTGAGAAGAAAACTGCCCAGGAGCAGTTTTCCGCGGCGTTAGACTTGGACGATCAGGATGCTACAACCAAGGCACAAAACGAAATGCTCTTAATAATTGAAAAAGAAAAGAACAACAGGGAAGCAGCAAAAGCCATGATTAGAAAGGCAGACGACCTTGTTGAGACTAACGATAAAGATTATGTATTTATTCACTTTATCCTAAATTATCTGCCAAGAGGCCTTATAGGTCTTTTATTAGCAGTAATTCTATCTGCAGCCATGTCCTCCACGGCCTCAGAATTAAATGCACTTGGAACAATTACTGCGCTAGACCTTTATAAAAGGAATAAAAAAGATGAATTTTCACCCGGGCATTATGTCAAAATATCCAAGTTATTTACTTTGTTATGGGGAATTATAGCCATTGTTATAGCTTGTGTAGCAAACCTGTTTGATAATTTAATACAGTTGGTAAATATCATTGGCTCTATTTTCTATGGTAATGTTTTAGGAATATTTTTACTGGCGTTCTTTTTCAGGTATGTAAAAGGCAACGCAGTTTTCATAGCCGCAATTATTACACAGGTAGCTGTAATTCTTGTCTGGTATTTAGATTGGATGTCTTACTTGTGGCTAAATGCTTTTGGATGTGCACTGGTAATTCTGCTGGCATTAGTACTCGAATCATTTGACAGGCTTCACAAGACTCCTCCAATAAAAAGAATTTGATAGTTATTCCCCATATTTACCTCTGAAAATAATACCGGAATCACCAGGGTTTAAAAGAAACAAAAACCCCGACCATTTAAGGTCAGGGTTTTAGAAAAAGTTAATTTGGATAATATTATAATGCACCCCATTCTTTAAGGGAGTCTTTATTCATTTTTACATAATCTGCATTGCCTGCCGCTTCAGCTACTGCCAAAGATTTCTTGGCAGCTTCAATAGCTCCTTTGGTATCACCCATTTTGGCGTAAATAAGAGATTGTCTTCTCATCATCCAAAATGCTTTATCATTCATAGATACCGCTTTATCAATCCATTCCTTAGCTTTTGCAAGGTCTTTTCCTTCTTCATGATAATAAGACGCTGCTGCAAAATAATCGTTAGCAGATGGGCCATTCATAACACTTTCAATACTCTTAACTGCCTTTTCAGCGGTTGGCACTTCAAAAGCAACACCCACATAAGCTTTTTCCCACATGATTCCCAGCGAAGCCCCATTATTGTGCAAGTCATCAATACTCATAGTAAAGGATTCTACATTCGAAGGCATATTATATACTTCAACATTTGTCTTGGCGGCTACTTTTGAATCATCCCAATTTTGAGGAGTCCCCCAATTGTTGGTATCAGCATAGAAAATTACTTCCCAGGAAGTTGGTCCAGGTTTTGTAAATATTGCATAAGATCCGGCTTTTACTTTCTGACCGGAAATAGTTACGTCATCGCTAAAAGTTATCATTGAATTTTTGTTAGCCCCGGTTCTCCATAATTTATCATAAGGAACAAGATCACCAAAAATAGTTCTTCCGCGCATGGAAGGTCTCGAATACTCTACGCTCACATCAGTCAATCCAACGGTTTGCATAATTTTTCCAGATGGACTGGGTGCAGGTGTTGATATCTGACCATTCAAAGAAATGGACCCCACAACAGCACAAAGTAATAGTGTAAATTTTTTCATTATTTATTAGGTTTTATAGTTCAAACAAAGCTAATTATAATGGTGTATTTCCCTTGTTAACAAATCCTTAAATAATGACAATGATATGATTAGTCCAGAATAAATGGTTTTGATATTGTTTCACCCTGCAGATAAAAAGTTAAATAATATACAGCACTTCCCAATCCACTTAGATCTATGCTGTTATTTTCAATTAAATTTCCCGGTGTATGCCTTACTCTTTTACCCGTAATGTCAAAAATAGCTCGTCCAAATAATGGAGCATTTGAATTAAGATCGTATTGAAGTTCCTGTGATCCAAAGGTTTTGAAAATAATTAATTCATTATCTGATTTTTCTGAATCTGATGGTAATTCTATTGGTAATTCTTCATTTTCCTCAGTTGCATCGTCCGTATTTAGTTTATAGAGCTGTGAAGCGAGCGTTAAAGGAGGAAAATTGTTTTGGTAACGTTCAGAAGAGATATAGTACGAATTAGAATCTGAATAGGTAATTCCTTCTACCTGGGAAAACCCAATACCTAAATCTATCTTTTCCTCCGTCCCGTTAAAGGAAAAATTGGTGGAAAGTCCATCTATCCGAACAATAAAAGGCTGTAATTGAGGTGAATAACCCAGTAACATCAGGACATTAGAAAATTTGTTAAATGTTGCCCCTGTAACGAGCCCTGAGACATCATAAAAACCTATATTTCTAGCTGAATATAATCCCGGAACCTTAGGAATAGAATATACCACCGTACCATTGGATTGCCATTGTTTAGTAAAGATTAGCAACTGATCATTAAAATCGACCAGGGCTTCTGCATCCCAATCAGAATTCTGAGTCTCAGAATAATCCGTTTGATCCTCATATGCAAAATTTATTATTTCAGCATTTACGCTACTAAAATTATCAAACTCAGACTTTTTTATTCTATAAATACGAAGGTCCTGCCTGTTACCACTATTATTTCCGAAGTCACCAACATAAATATAGGTGTCATCCTGTGTTATATCTTCCCAATCAATATTTGTTGCGTTGTTTATGGTGATTGTCCGGAAGATCTGCGAACCTAAGCTATCTAGTTCATACAATTGGGGAGAATTTCCAGAATCATTATGTGTTATAAGCCTGTTATTGTAATAAATAAGACCCGAGGATTCCAGAACATTTTCGGGTAAAGTCCCAATAAGAGTGGTGCTCACCTGGGCATTTAATAAAACCACAGGCAGAAAAAAACTTAAAATAGTAATCTTGGAAATCATAACGCTCAGTTCCTGAAATATACAAAAATCATAAAGTGAACTAAAAATTTCCCGACCACAAGACCTATTGCACCATTGTATGGGATCTTCCTTCCATATTAATACTATAAACCGGACTATTTTTACTATTTGTTTAACATAATATATTTTTTATTAAACATAATTGCATCTAATTTTGTAAAAAACTCTTTAATGAAGTTATATCAGCTACGTTCCAGACAATACTTACCTATTACGCAAAAGGAGGCATGGGCCTTTTTATCAAATCCCGCAAACTTAAAAGTTATTACACCAGACCATATGGGCTTTCATATTTTAGATGGCGCCGACAGGGATATGTTTCCGGGTCAGATTATTCAGTACAAGGTTTCCCCAATTGCCGGAATAACCACCAAATGGGTTACCGAAATTACCCATGTAAAGGAAGGTGAATATTTTGTAGACGAGCAAAGGTTTGGACCCTATGCGTTATGGCATCATAAGCACTTTATAAAACCTGTTCCGGGAGGCGTGGAAATGGAAGATGTTATTGATTATAAGCTCCCATTTGGAATTCTAGGTCAACTTACCCATCCCTTTATGGTCAAAAAACAACTGAAAAAGATTTTTGCTTACCGTGAAAAAAAGCTGGAGGAACTTTTCGGGAGTATAAATGACTCCTCAAATGAATTAAGCTTGAAATCTATTTAATTATGAAGAAAAATCTATTGTTGATCGGAGGATCTTATGGTATTGGTTTATCCATTGTAAAACAACTACAGGAAAGCTTTACAATTTATGTAGCATCTAGAAGCGCCGAAGGTTTAAAAGACCTTAATGTAAAGCATATTCCATTTGACGCGCTAACCGACTCATTGGATCCCTCTAAACTACCGGAAGAACTCCACGGATTTGTATATTGCCCAGGCAGCATTAACCTAAAACCGCTAAAAATGCTTAGTATGGTTAACTTTGAGGAAGATATGCAACTTAACTTTTTTAGCATGGTAAGGGTTGTTAAAGACATAATCAGCAGAATGGCAGATAATTCAAGTATGGTTTTCTTCAGTACAGTTGCTGTAGGAACAGGAATGCCGTTTCATACGAGTGTCTCCGCTGCCAAAGGAGCTGTAGAAGGATTTGTAAAATCTCTGGCCGCAGAATATTCCCCTAAAATTCGCGCCAATGTCGTTGCACCCTCACTTGTAGATACCCCATTGGCGGGTCGCTTATTAAATAATGATCGAAAAAAGGAAAGTATGGCGGAACGTCATCCGCTCAAACGATTTGGCAATCCTGAAGATATTGCAAATATTGCAGGGTTTTTGTTAAGTGATAAAAGCGGTTGGATAACAGGGCAGATCATTGGGGTTGACGGTGGATTGTCTACCCTCAATATTAACTAAATGCCGAAAAAAGTAAGTATTTTTTGGTTTCGCAGAGACTTAAGACTGTATGATAACGTTGGGCTTTACAATGCCCTGAAAGGAAATCATCCCGTTTTACCAATATTTATTTTTGATACGGAAATCCTTCAATCGCTTCCAGAAAATGATTCCAGGGTTTCTTTTATATATGATTCTTTGCAGGAATTGCGAAAACGGCTTAAAGAGCACTGTCAAAGCTCAATAGGTATCTATTTTGGCAATCCTCTGGATACATTTAAAGCCCTGGTTGCTGAATACGATGTTCAAACTGTATACACTAACAGGGATTATGAGCCTTATGCCCGGAAAAGGGACGGGGAGATTGCAAGCATATTAAAATTGTCTAATATCGAATTCAAAACCTTCAAAGACCAGGTAATCTTTGAAAAGAACGAAGTTGCAAAGGATAATGGTGAACCCTATGTGGTTTATACGCCATATATGAGGAAGTGGAAACAAAAATTCCAATTAAATGAGCCGGTTATGGTTTATGACTCCGAGTCGTTATTAAACAGCATGTTCAGGACAGTCGATTTACCAAATCTGGAACTAAAAGATATAGGCTTTAAAAGATCTGATATAAAGGTCCCCGCTTATGAAATTTCTCCTTCATTATTAAATTCATATGAAAAAACAAGAAATTTTCCGGCCATAGAAAAAGGAACTTCCAAACTGGGCCCGCATCTGCGATTTGGAACCGTTTCAATAAGACAGATAGTATTAAAAGCTCTAAACGTTAAGGATGAAACATTCTTAAATGAATTGATATGGCGTGAATTTTTTATGCAGATTCTTTGGCATTTTCCGCATACTGTCCATAACGCTTTCAAACCAAAATATGACAGGATTCTATGGAGGAATGATGTAAGCGAATTTGAAAAGTGGAAAAATGGGCAAACAGGATACCCTCTTGTTGATGCAGGAATGAGGGAACTTAATTCTACTGGATTTATGCACAACCGGGTAAGAATGCTGGTGGCAAGTTTTCTTTGTAAACATTTATTGATAGACTGGCGCTGGGGTGAAGCTTATTTTGCTTTAAAACTATTAGACTTTGAATTAAGCAGTAATGTTGGAAACTGGCAATGGGCAGCTGGCAGCGGTGTAGATGCTGCACCTTATTTCAGAATCTTCAATCCCATTACACAAGTAGATAAATTTGATAAACAAAAAGAATATATCAATAAATGGGTGCCCGAGCTGCAGGAATTGACTTATCCACAAATGATGGTAGACCACAAAATGGCCCGTGAGCGCTGTCTGAAAACATACAAGGAGGCACTGAACTAAGTTGTAATAGTCCTTCATTCATTGGCCTTAGATTTTTTAGTATTGTAAAATACAATACACCGTAAAAAAATGTATTTTTAGTGAATTGATTACCGACACCTAAAACATTTAAAAAAATATGAGAATATTACTCTTCGGATCATTGCTTATTTTGAGCTCCCTCGTATCAGCTCAAAAAATTAGCAATAATAAAAAAGCAATTCTCCAATCCATTGATAAACACAATACGGAGTTTATAGCTATTAGTGATTCAATTTGGGCTCTTGCTGAAACAGCCTTTAATGAAAAACAATCTTCTGTTATATTGGCAGACTATGCAGAAAAGAATGGTTTTACTGTTGAACGCGGAGTTTCGGGAATGCCAACTGCTTTTATAGCATCTTACGGATCAGGTAAACCCGTTATAAGTATTTTAGGCGAATTTGATGCCCTTCCAGGAATATCTCAAAAGGCCCAGCCAACCAAAGAACCTTTAAATGAAGATGCGGCCGGACATGGTTGTGGGCATAATTTATTTGGAACAGCGAGTCTTGGGGCTGCTGTGGCAGTAAAAGAACTCATAGAAGAGGGCAAAATAAAAGGAACCATTAAGTTTTTTGGCACACCGGCAGAAGAAAAATATTTCGGAAAGGTTTGGATGGTACGCGACGGTTTATGGGATGATGTTGATGTTAATCTAAGCTGGCATCCCGCAGACAACACTGAAGCTGATGCTCAAAGTACGCTTGCCCTGGTAGATTTTAAAGTTGAATTTTTTGGTCAGGCGGCACATGCCTCTTCTGATCCCTGGAATGGAAGAAGTGCTTCCGATGCTTTAGAACTATATACTACTGGAATTAATTACTATCGCGAACATATTAAGCCAACTGTACGAATTCATTACCATATACAAGATGGTGGGCAGGTTGTTAATGTAGTACCGGATTATACCAAACTTTGGGTCCGTGTAAGAGACAGCAAGCGAAGCGGAGTTATGCCGGTCTACGAAAGAGTTCAGAAAATGGCCGAAGGTGCGGCAATAATGGCGAATGTAGATTATAAAATTTCGCTGATCTCGGGTATTTATGAAGTATTAGTAAACAGATCCGGGGAAGAGATCATGCAAAAAAATTTAGAATATTTGGGTGATATTACATATTCTGATGAAGAACAAGCCTTTGGTAAGAAGATTCAGGAGATTACAAAAAAACCTCAAATCGGAATGGATAGTAAAATTAATCCGCTTAAGGAAACAAAGGAAAATCCAGGGGGTGGCTCAACAGATGTTGGTGACGTAAGCTGGAATGTTCCGAACATCAATTTAAGTGTGACCACGGCACCAAAAGATACACCCTGGCATTCCTGGGCGGTAGTTGCATGCGGCGGAATGAGCATTGGCCATAAAGGCATGACTTATGCAGCTAAGGCTTTAAGTATGACTGCTGTTGATCTTTTTGAGGATGAAAAATTAATTGAAAAAGTCAAGAACGAGTATAAAGAACGGAAGGGTGATGAGGTTTATGAAGCAAATATCCCTCCTGGTCCACCACCAGTAGGCGATAATTAATAGTATAGTTTAAATAATCTTTAAAAATTATGGCAGAAAGAGAAATAGTAAAAGAATATCCAAATGGCGATTTCACTGTGGTATGGAAACCAAAGAAATGCATCCATTCCGCGATATGTGTGAATTCTTTGCCGGAAGTGTATGATCCCAATAAAAACCCTTGGATTGAACCTAAAAACGCCTCTATCGATGAATTAAAATCGCAAATAGATAAATGTCCTTCCGGGGCACTGACTTATTATATAAAAGGAGAAACAGAAAATTTAGAAGATATGAAGAATAATACAAGAGTAGAAGTAATGGCCAATGGGCCCCTTTTGGTACACGGAGATTTAGAAGTAAAGGATGCCAGTGGTAAGGCTTATAGTAAAAGTGGGGTAACTGCCTTATGCCGATGTGGTGCGTCAGACAATAAGCCTTATTGTGATGGAGCTCATAAAAAAGTAAACTTTGTAGGATAAAATAATTGTTGCACATTTTTGATGGAGCTATATGAAATTGAAAGTCATGGTATTAACTAATTCTGATTAGTATGAGCTCAATTTTTAATAAAATCCTGGTAATTCTGTTTATTATGGGTTCGGCACAAAATTTTGGACAATCATCTCAGCTTAAATCAATGCTGGAAATTTTTTCATTCGAAACTGGAGAGCGAAAAGTGATTTACGAAGAAAAGGCGCACTTTGAAGCGCCAAACTGGAGCACTGATGGCAATTACTTAATTTTCAATCAAAACGGGCTCCTATACAGAATAAAAACAGACGGCAGTTCAAAGGAACAACTAGACACAGGAACCGCAGTAAAATGCAATAATGATCATGGGATTTCTCCGGATGGTACCATGCTGGCCATTAGTAATAATGATCCCATAGAGGGGGTAGAATCCGGCACATCCAGGATCTATACATTACCTATTGAAGGAGGTGTTCCTAAACTTGTGACATTAGAATATCCTTCTTACTGGCATGGATGGTCACCGGAGAGTGATGCTGTTGTATATACCGCACGTCGCAATAATAACTATGATATCTATAGAATTTCAATACATGGAGGTGAAGAGGAACGTCTTACAAACAGCCCTGGACTAGATGATGGCCCGGAATATTCTCCGGAAGGCTCATACATTTATTACAATTCAATGCAATCTGGATCTATGGAGATTTGGAGAATGAATGTTGATGGTAGCGAAAAAGAGCAATTAACGAACGATGCATATTCTAATTGGTTCGCACATCCATCACCAGATGGTAAGTATTTTGTTTTTATTTCCTACCTGCAAGATCAGGGAGACCGTCACCCTCCCTTAAAAGATGTGGCATTGCGCCTTTACGATCTGAATACTAAGGAAATTAAAAGTCTTTGCTTTTTTACAGGCGGACAGGGAACTATTAATGTCCCCTCCTGGTCTCCAGATAGCAAACACTTTGCATTTGTATCCTATGAAAATCAATAATCTATTATTTTTAGGCACCTATAAAACATCCAAAAACTATTTCAATGAAAAAACTGATACTCTTACTTTTCATATGCTATTTTTCAAATTCATATACGCAGGACTTTGATTTTCAATACGACCATTATTCTTTTGTAGTTACCGACCTTAAGAAAACAGGAGATTTCTACGCTGACATTTTGAAATTGAAAGAAATACCACATCCATCTGCATCAAAGGGATTTCGCTGGTTTAGTATTCATGGAAATTCTCAACTTCACCTGATAGAAAAAGATTCGGTTATAAGACAAAATAATAAAAGTATACACCTATGCCTTGCAACCAAAAACCTGGATGGTCTTATCTCCTATCTGGAAGAGAAAAATGTACCCTATTGGGATTGGCCCGGTAAAAAGAATGCTGTTACGGACCGCGCGGATGGAGTCAGACAGATATATATTAAAGATCCTGAAGAGAATTGGGTTGAAATTAATACCGCAACCCATGACTAAAAATATTCCATTTCTTTCGAAATCGATATTCTCAACCAAGTTATAAAATTATTAAAATATCAAAACTTACTACAATGAGCAGCCCTGTTAAACGCATTTTTCCTCTAGGTTTTCCATGGGAAACGCAAGACCCATTTTTGTTCTGTGTTTATCATTTGGATCACTATCCAAAGGGAAATAATGCAATGGAACCCGATGTTTCCCTTGAAGGCCGTAACCTAGGTAATGACTTTGTTATAAAAGATGGTTGGAGAATGTATCACGGACATACCATTCCGGGGTTTCCCCATCATCCGCATCGCGGATTTGAAACTGTTACGATTGTAAATAAGGGGTATTGTGATCATTCAGATTCATTAGGCGCTGCCGGCAGATTTGGGCAGGGCGATGTGCAATGGATGACTGCCGGTAGGGGTGTACAGCATTCTGAAATGTTCCCTTTATTGAATACAGATCAGGATAATCCGTTAGAATTATTTCAAATTTGGATCAACTTGCCTAAAGAAAATAAATTTGTTGAACCTCATTTCAAGATGCTCTGGCATGAGGATATCCCCCTTATTCAGATAAATAATACTACAATAAAAATAATTTCCGGAAACTTTGAGGGAACACCAGCACCGGAGCCCGCACCCAATTCGTGGGCAGCAAATACAGATAATGAGGTGGCCATCTGGAATATCCATATGGATGAAAACGAAACGTTTAATTTACCTCCGGCATCCGCAAATTTAAACCGTACCCTATATTATTATGAAGGCGATGAGGCTAAAATCGGAGAGCAGATGATTAGACCAGATCATGGTGTGGAACTCACTTCAGATGCTGAAATTATTATAGAAAATGGTGGCAAGAAATCACACTTTTTACTATTACAGGGAAAACCAATTAACGAGCCGGTAGCAAAGTATGGTCCCTTTGTTATGAATACTCAGTTGGAAATTCAACAAGCTATGGAGGAATACAGGCTCACCCAATTTGGAGGCTGGCCCTGGCCCCATGCAGACAACGTTCATCCAAGAGAAAAAGGAAGGTTTGCAAAATATCCTAACGGAGAAGTTGTTGAACCCTAATCAGGTGATTTTTTTTAGCAGCGCTGGCTATTTAAACCTAATTCTTCAATAGAAGTTCTTATTTATCCTATAGAAAAACCCGGTGCCAGCAAATTATCTGCTTTGCCCGGATTGCGCTTCAGGTATGCAGCAATAAAAGGACATAACGGTGCCATTTTAAATCCGCTTTCTTTAATATATTCAAGGGTTTTAGACACAATAAGTGCCCCAAGACCATTTCCTTCCAATGAACGTGGCACTTCTGTATGGGTAAGATAAATGATATTATTGTTGGTCTGGATATATTCTATAAATACAATTTCCTCCTTTATGTGCAATTCAAACCTTTTCTTTTGACCAGATTTGTTGTTAACAAGTGGTAGTTTTTCCCAAACTGGATTTTTCATTTATAAGATTTTAATACTATTGCATATCCGGGAATTCCAGACGACCAACGTTCTATTATATCCTTTCAATCCTTGCGCCAATAGCTTTCAGGCGATTATCAATATCTTCATAGCCTCTGTCTATCTGTTCAATATTGTGTATAATCGACGTTCCTTTTGCGCATAGAGCAGCGATTAAAAGAGATACTCCGGCTCTGATATCGGGGGAGACCATTGTAGTAGCCTTTAGTGTTGACTTAAAGTCGTGGCCAATTACAGTAGCCCTGTGTGGATCGCAAAGAATTATTTTTGCTCCCATATCTATTAACTTATCGACAAAAAACAAGCGGCTTTCAAACATTTTCTGATGGATGAGTACCTCTCCCTTCGCCTGGGTAGAAATTACAAGGATTATACTTAACAGATCAGGGGTAAGTCCGGGCCAGGGTGCATCTGAAATAGTTAAAATAGACCCATCAATATAATTATGAATTTTATATCCATCTTCATGTGCGGGAATGTAAATGTCGTCTCCCTTTTTTTGCAAAGAAATACCCAGTTTCCTGAAAACAGATGGGATCTGGCCAAGGTCGTCCCAGCTTACATTCTTGATCGTTAATTCACTTTTAGTCATTGCTGCCAATCCTATCCAACTACCAATTTCTATCATGTCTGGTAGCATGGTATGCTCTGTGCCCTTCAATTTGGATACACCATCAATTACCAATAAATTAGAGCCAATGCCGGAAATCTTTGCTCCCATCCTGTTTAGCATCTTGCACAATTGCTGTAAGTAGGGTTCGCACGCGGCATTGTATATAGTTGTTTGCCCTTCCGCCAGAACGGCTGCCATAACTATGTTAGCAGTACCCGTAACTGACGCCTCATCTAAAAGCATATAAGTGCCTTTAAGCTTTTTGGCTTCCACCCCGTAAAAGTGCTCCTCTTTATTGTATCGGAATCTTGCCCCCAGTTTAATAAATCCCTCAAAATGGGTATCTAATCTGCGCCTGCCTATCTTATCACCACCAGGCTTCGGAATATATCCCTGGCCATATCTTGCCAACAAAGGGCCTACCAGCATTATAGAGCCTCTTAATCCTCTGCCATCAGATTTAAATTGTTCGGATTGCAGATAGGACAGATTAATATCATCTGCTTTAAAGGAGTAGGAGCCTTTGCCTTTTTTTTGAATTTTTACCCCCAGATCTTCTAACAAGGAGATCAATTTATTGACATCAAGAATATCCGGAATGTTTTGAATAATCACTTCATCAGGGGTGAGTAATACTGCGCAAAGAATCTGCAGTGCCTCATTTTTTGCGCCTTGTGGAGTTATTTCTCCATGAAGTTTATGGCCGCCCTCAATTTTAAATGTACCCATTTAAGGAAGAAGTATTTAATACCGTTTTTTACCTCTGCTGCTATTTCGCTGACCCTTTTTTGAAGAACCAGACCTGTTGGATTTTGAAATCCGGCTTTTAAGAAACTGTCCGCTATCCGTTAGACTGACACCATCAGTTGCTAAATCTATTTTGCCATCACTAAGTTCATAGAGGTGCTTAAAAATGGCCTTATCCTCTACAGTATCCTTATTCCAATTAAGGTAGCACTTCTTCATGTGATTCGCTATAGCATACTCCAACCCTGCTCTTTTATCGCCTTCATCCCATCCAATAGCCACATCGATCATACGCTTAATGTTATTCCCATAAAAGCGATATTTAGGATGATTTTGTGGATATTCCAAAGGATCAGGCCTTGCCTGTAGCATTTCCTTTGAAGTTATGGGAAAAGGTGATTCAACATCCAGCTTAAAGTCGGACATAATAAATAATTGGTCCCAAAGTTTATGCTGAAAATCGGGCACATCTCTTAAATGAGGTTGGAGGTTACCCATGACGCTAATAATAGCCTTAGCTACCTTATTTCTCTCTGCATCGTCTTCTATGGAAACAGCGTGATCCACCATTTTCTGAAAATGGCGACCGTATTCGGGAATAATGAGCTTTTCGCGCTCAGTATTGTACTCTAGGTTTTCTACTGGATTCAAATTTCTATGTAATTCTGATTAAAAATATGTAAAGGAAGTATATCTATAACGGTCGCAAATTAGGAAAATTATCCCACTTATGCCAGTTTATAAAGATATTACGCCCTCAACAAGGCCAACTTCTTTATATTTTTCTATAACCTCATCAGGATTTGCGAGATTTACCATAATTGAAAGACTGGTGTATTTACCCTTTCTGGATTTTCTGGATTCAATTACGGCCCCTGTGTTATCAAATATTACCTCTATTTGAGTGATCTTATCGCGATCTGTGGGAACTATAAATTTATATAGGTAATCTGCAGGCCAACTATTACTTTTAAGTAATTCTTCTTTGAGTCTAAGGTAAAAATCGTCTGATTTCTCAGTATCCATTTAAAAGTTTTTACAAATATAAAGCTTCATAATCAATTTTTTATGCTTGCCCGCATTGATTACTTTTGTTATTGTAAAAATTAATATTTGAAATCGCAAAAGGTAGTTATCACAGGAGGGCCGAGCACAGGAAAAACGGTTATAATACAGCAACTTGAAGCCTTTGGTCATTACTGTTTTCATGAGATAGTCAGAACTATGACTCTTGAGGCAAAAAAAGAGGGTAATCCTGAGTTATTTGTCTCAAATCCGCTTGCCTTTGTTGAAGATCCTTTCAAATTTAACCAAAGGATTCTCAGCGGGAGGATGGATCAGTATAGTAAATCTGTTGGCATCAAAAATCCCTATGTCTTTTTTGATCGTGGTATTCCGGATGTACTGGCTTATATGGACTATTTTGACCAAAGCTACACCCTTGAATTTGAAGAAGCATGTGCTAGCAGGAGATATGATAAAGTTTTGATCCTGCCGCCTTGGGAAGAGATATATGTAGCAGACAATGAAAGATTGGAGAGTTTTGAGGAAGCTATTGAAATTCACGATCACTTAAAAAATACCTATATGAGATATGATTATGATCCGGTCCTTATACCAACCGGCACTGTTAAAGAGCGGATATCTTTTGTATTAAACGAGTTGAAGGAAAAAATTTAATGAAGAACCCGTTAGAAATCTTAAAAAAATATTGGGGTTATGAAAATTTTAAAGCATCTCAAAAGCCTATTATAGATGCCGTGTTATCTGGTAAAGATGTGCTTGCTCTTTTACCTACAGGTGGAGGCAAATCTTTGTGTTATCAAATTCCGGCCATGGCTAATGAGGGATTATGTATTGTTGTTTCACCTTTAATAGCACTTATTCAAAACCAGGTTCAACAATTGAAGGATCTGGGGATTAAATCCGTTGCCTTAACCGGAGGAATTACCAAAGAAGAATTAAATAATCTGTTGGACAACTGTATTTATGGGAATTATAAATTCTTATACCTATCACCTGAACGTCTCCAACAAGAAGTTGTAAAAGACAGGATTGCCCAAATGCAAATTAGTCTTTTAGCAATAGATGAGGCACATTGTATATCTGAATGGGGAAATGATTTTAGACCTGCCTACTTAAATTGTGCACTATTGCGGGATATAAAGCCAGAAGCCCCCGTTATTGCTCTTACGGCTACCGCTACGGCAAAAGTTGCTCATGATATTACTGAGAATCTTCGGTTTAGAGAACATCAGATTTTCAAAGATTCATTTAATAGGAAAAATATATATTTTGGGGTCATTTGGGAAGAGAATAAGCAAAAGCGCTTATTTGAATTATGCCAGAATTCGGATAAAAGTGCAATCGTTTATGTACGCAGTAGAAGAATGACACAGGTACTTACCGCTTATTTAAATAAAAAAAATATATCCGCGACCTTCTATCACGGGGGTATTCCAAAGGAAGAGAAAGAGAAGAAACTAAATTTGTGGCTCAATAATAAGGTAAGAATAATGGTGGCTACAAACGCTTTTGGAATGGGAATCGATAAAGCCGACGTATCATTAGTAGTTCATTATCAAATACCGGAAAGTCTGGAGAACTACTATCAGGAAGCAGGAAGAGCGGGTCGTAATGGCCTACCGGCAAAGGCGATTTTGATAACTAATAAGGACGATGAAATACAACTAAAAAATCAATTTTTAAAGGTATTGCCTGATATCTCGTTTTTGAAATTACTATATAATAAGCTAAATAATTATTTTCAAATACCCTATGGAA
>CBDUGN010000050.1:0-19698 GCA_965366915.1 uncultured Eudoraea sp.
ATCGGTAAGGCCATCTCCGTCACTATCACTATTGGGATCCTCCGGGTCTGCATCAAAAGTGTCTGCAACACCATCAAGATCACGATCACCGTTTGGATTTTGAAGATAAGGAATATAAAGTATTACTTCTTTTACCGTTTCATTCTCCGCAATAGCTGTCTCCTCAGGATCGGTTAGAGAATTGTCTTCTCTTTGTTGGCTAAAAAGTCCAAATGCCGGATTGCCAACGCCTCCCTGCAACCTTAGCTGGGAAGTTATGCTTGCCTCTGTATCACCATATAGCTGATCATTGTATGTTCCTATTTGGTAAATTGGAAGTTTATTCGTCTCAACCGCATTAATTTTTTTATTAAATACAAAAACGTCATATACTGCCTTGTTTGTCTTAAAAGGGTCGTCGCCAATAAGACCATCCCCAATTGTGGTGAGGTCTTCATTGCACGAAACTGCAGTAAGCATAAGTATCAAAACCGCCATTGCAGCGTATACCCATCTAAAAAAAATCTTCATGAGGCTTATTTTAAAACTTCAGTGCTATAAAAATTTGCATACGCTTCTTCAAATTCCTGCAAAGGAACATATGGCAACAGAGGTTTTTGGAGGTTGGTAATGTAATCACTTAAATCTTCAGAAATTTCTTCGGCGGCTAAAATAATGGCATCAGAAAAATCTACAGCAACTTTTAACAAATTATTATAGGTGGGAGTCTCTAGATGGGTGATACTTTCCTCAGAAATTCCATCAAATAATATCTTATTCTTCATTTTAACATCCAGATTTCCATCAAAGCCTTTGCCATAAACTGAAGTTACAATTTTGCTGTCGGCAAATAAAGGTTCATCTGCATAATAAGTTCTTAAATACAATGGTAAAAGTGATGCCATCCATCCATGAACATGAATAATATCTGGTGACCAGTTTAATTTTTTAACTGTCTCAACTACACCTTTGGCAAAGAAAATAGATCTTTCATCATTATCCGGGAATAGTTCACCATTCTCATCTGTGAACGTCGCTTTGCGTTTAAAATACTCCTCATTATCTATAAAATAGACTTGTATTCGCTCACGGGGAATTGAAGCCACTTTGATAATAAGCGGCATATCCATATCATTGATAACCAGGTTCATTCCAGAGAGTCTTATTACTTCATGCAATTGATGCCTTCGCTCATTGATATTGCCATATCTTGGCATAAAAATTCGTATTTGGCCCTTTTTGCTGTTGACCATCCTTGGCGCTTCGTAAGACATTAAGGAAACTTCATTCTCTGGCAGGTAGGGCACTAATTCAGAAGATACAAACAATATCTTTTTACCATTCATAAAAAATGTATTTTGTTTATCGGAAAAACATAGCTGCAAAATTACAAAAATAATGTAGAATAGCAGTAATTATAGTAAGTTTGCTGGCTCTTATAATTGATTATGTTGTTATTCAGTAGCAAAAAGGATTTAATAGGTCATTTAACCACTTTAAAAAATAATTCAATATCTGTCGGTTTGGTTCCTACTATGGGAGCATTGCATAAAGGACATCTTTCCTTAGTTAAAAAGGCCATTTCAGAAAATGAAGTTGTTGTTGTCAGTATTTTTGTTAACCCGACTCAATTTGATAATAAAGATGATCTAAAAAAATATCCTGTTACACTAGATTCAGATCTTGAATATTTAAAGAATATCTCAAAAGAACTGATTATTTTTGCTCCCTCCATAAGAGAATTGTATTCAGATGACATTAGTTCCAAGGAATACGAATTTGATGGTTTGGATACAACCATGGAGGGAAAATTCAGGGCCAATCATTTTTTGGGTGTTGCAACGGTAGTTGAAAAGCTTTTTTTG
Source organism: uncultured Eudoraea sp. (assembly GCA_965366915.1). GTDB lineage: Bacteria > Bacteroidota > Bacteroidia > Flavobacteriales > Flavobacteriaceae > Eudoraea. The sequence continues at coordinate 1,845 of CBDUGN010000050.1, forward strand.
ATTGTGAAACCTAATAAAGCATATTTTGGTGAGAAGGATTTTCAGCAACTGTTAATTATTAAAAAATTAGTTGAAAAAACAAAAATGCCAATTGAAATTATTGGCTGCCCAATTGTCAGAGAACCGAATGGTCTTGCCATGAGTTCCAGAAACGAAAGGCTGTCAAATGAACTAAGAGACAAAGCTTCTTTAATCTATGAAACGCTTTTGGCTGCCAAAGCATTATTTGGCATGAAAAGTGCTACGAAGGTAATGGATTGGGTTAAAAATAAATTTGATAGTCAGTCGGAACTCAATTTAGAGTACATTAATATAACTGAACAGGAAACTTTAAAACCTGTAAATAGAAAACATAAAAATAAAAAATATAGGGCCTTTGTAGCCGTTTATGCCAACGGTGTTCGACTAATCGATAATATAGCCCTTAATTAATTAACTTTGTGCCATGCATATAGAAGTTGTCAAATCTAAAATACATCGGGTTCGCGTGACCGGAGCTGACCTCAATTATATAGGAAGTATTACCATAGATGAAGATCTTATGGATGCCGCCAATATTATTCAAGGTGAAAAAGTGCAGATTGTCAATAATAACAATGGTGAGCGATTGGAAACCTATGTTATTCCCGGACCAAGAGGAACAGGTGAATTAACTCTAAATGGTGCTGCTGCCAGAAAAGTGGCCGTGGGCGATATCCTGATTTTAATTACCTATGCCAGAATGGATATCGAAGAAGCTAAGAAATTTAATCCGGCTTTAGTTTTCCCTGATGAAGAAACAAATTTGTTGAAATAGTCTTGAGCAAACAACTAAAAAAGATCTTAAAAATTATACTCCCAATTGCTTTGGGAGTTTTTTTAATCTGGTATTCATATAGAATAACTTCTGAAGAAGACAGAACACAAATAATCCGATACATTAAAGAAGCTGATCTTTTTTGGGTGGGCATTTCTGTTATCATTGGAATTTTAAGTCATATTTCAAGGGCAATTCGTTGGAATTATCTTCTGGAACCCTTAGGATACGCGCCAAAAGTTAGTAATAATGTCTTTATCATCCTGATGGCTTACTTTGCCAATTTAGGAATCCCAAGGTCTGGAGAAGTATTAAGAGCCACTGCTCTTGCAACCTACGAAAACGTTCCTTTCCAAAAAGGTTTTGGGACTATAGTTACAGAAAGGGTGATAGATTTATTGATTTTGCTTCTCATAATACTAATAGCCCTTTTTTCACAAACCGATATAATTCTTGAATTCTTAAATGATAAGGGGGTAGGTATTACGACTACCTTAATTTTTCTTTGTATCGGTATTATAGTACTATTGCTTATTATGGCTTTTTTACGCCGTTCAAGTTCGCGTTTTGCTATAAAAATCAGGGACTTTATTAAAGGGCTTTTAGACGGTGTTCTAAGTATATTCAAAATGAAACATAAATGGGCTTTTGTCCTGCACACCTTTTTTATATGGGGTGCCTATATTCTAATGTTTTGGGTCATAAAGTATACGGTGCCGGAAACTATTGATCTCTCGTTTGGCCAATTGTTGGTAGCTTTTGTTGCGGGCGCCTTTGCCATGTCCACCACCAATGGTGGTATAGGACTTTATCCTATAGCTGTAAGTAAATCACTAACTATTTTTGGTATTTCAGCTGTTTCCGGAAATGCTTTCGGCTGGATTATGTGGATAGCACAAACTCTTATGGTTGTTGTATTTGGTGCAATATCTTTCCTTCTCTTGCCGTTATTGAACAGGAATAAATAGCCTAAAGCTGTTTTCAAATAATTTGGAATGATACGTATTTTATTTATATGTGCTGCTATTCTTTTCAGTACAGGTATAGAAGCACAGATAACACAAGAGATTTTTGAATCTTTTAAATTACAAGAGAGAAGGGATGTAAAATATTATATCCCGGAAGATTATAACCCCGAGAAAAAATATCCTTTGGTTGTTGTGCTGGACGGTGAATATCTATTTGATCAGGTGGTTGCACATTCCAAATTTTACAGCACATTTCAAGGGACGCCGGAGACCATAATTGTTGGAGTATTTCAGAACGAAAATGATTTGAGATGGGAAGATTGCGGGTTTGAGGAAGTCTCAGGACTACCTACAGAAAAGGGTAAACTATTTTTTGAATTTCTGGGAATGGAACTTATCCCTTACCTTAAAACCACCTACAGTACAGCTCCTTTTAGTATGTTTGTTGGATATGATATTACCGCAAACTTCGGGAATTATTATTTATTCAAAGAAAAATCACTATTTAACGCATTCATTAGCATATCTCCTTATCTGGCACCGGAAATGGAAAACAGAATCCCCGCCAGACTTAGTGAAATAAATCAGCAAATATTTTACCACTTAATAGTTAGTGGAGAACAAAATGACAGCAGAAATTCGATACTGCAGTTGGATAAAGCCTTAAAAAGTATCGATAAAAAAGGTTTCAACTATCGTTTTGATGAATACCCATCGGCTAACGAAGTGTCGGTGGCAACCTTTGGAATCGGAAAAGCCTGGGGAAGCATGTTTGAAATGTTTAAACCTATAAGTCCAAAAGAATACAAAGAAAATATTCTTACATCCGAGGAACCTGTTTACAAATATTTGGAAGACAAATACAATTCTATAGAAGAATTATTTGGTTTTAGAAAAGAAGTTGAGTTAAATGACATTATGGCCATATATGCCGCAAGCAGAAAAAAAGATGATTATGAATCTTTAAAACCCTTGTCCGAATTGTGTAAACAAGAATTCCCGAGTACAATGCTTGGATTCTACTTTGAAGGAGAGTATTACGAAGAACTGGGAGAAGGGAAAAAAGCGCTACGGACTTTTGAGAAAGCCTTTGCAATGGAAGAGATCGATTTTCTGACAAAGGAAATGGCTTTGGAAAAAATGGACGCTCTTAAAGCAGACTTTGGCTTTTAAAATAGTATCGCCGTATTCCTTTTACTTAAATATTGATTGATATTTAAACTATCAACTTTCTTTTGATTTTTATAGTAACCACAATATCTTTAGCCCAAACCAGCTTAGGTTCAAATGGCTAAAACAAAAACAGCTTTTTTTTGTCAAAATTGTGGCACCCAATATGCCAAATGGGTTGGGCAATGTGGTGCGTGTAAGGAGTGGAATACTGTCGTGGAAGAAGTTATCCAAAAAGAGAAGGACATTACCTGGCAAAACTTCAATGATGCCAAGACAACAACTTCAAAGCCTGTTTTGGTTGGACAGATCAATGCTTCAAGGGAATTTAGGCTCGACATTTACGACAAAGAATTTAACCGTGTTTTAGGTGGAGGTTTAGTCCCCGGTTCACTGGTTCTGCTAGGTGGAGAGCCGGGTATAGGCAAAAGTACATTGCTGCTACAAATTGCATTAAGACTGAATTTAAGGACACTATATGTTTCAGGTGAGGAAAGTCTAAAGCAAATTAAAATGAGGGCAGAGAGGATACATCCAAATAATCAGACTTGCTACATACTAACCGAAACTAAAACGCAAAATATATTTAAACAGATCAATGAGATAACACCTGATATAGTAGTAATTGATTCTATTCAGACCCTCCACTCAGATTATATAGAATCTTCTGCAGGAAGCATATCTCAGGTTCGTGAGTGCGCAGCGGAACTTATTAGATTCGCTAAAGAAACTAATACCCCCGTTATCTTAATAGGACATATTACAAAAGATGGAAATATTGCAGGACCTAAGATTTTGGAACATATGGTTGATACGGTCCTACAATTTGAAGGTGATAGGAATTACGTATACAGAATTTTGCGGGCATTGAAAAATAGATTTGGTTCAACAGCAGAGTTAGGCATTTATGAAATGCAGGGTGATGGACTTAGAGAGGTAAATAATCCCTCAGAAGTATTGCTTTCAAAAAGTGATTCAGGACTTAGTGGTACTGCTATTGCCTCAACCATAGAAGGCATGCGACCGTTAATGATAGAAATTCAGGCTTTGGTAAGTACAGCAGTCTACGGCACTCCACAACGTTCTGCTACCGGATATAATGCGAAACGTCTGAATATGTTACTGGCTGTTTTAGAAAAAAGAGCTGGCTTCAGGCTTGGTGCAAAAGATGTATTTTTAAATATTACAGGAGGAATCACCGTAGACGATCCGGCTATTGATCTTGCAGTAGTTGCTGCTATTTTATCAAGTAATTCAGATGTCCCTATTGAAAAAAATGTATGTTTCGCTGCAGAAATTGGCCTGGCCGGAGAAATAAGACCTGTTCAAAGAGTGGAACAAAGAATTCTTGAAGCTGATAAACTGGGATTTTCAAAGATTTTCATTTCAAAGAATAATAAAATTGCCCTTAAGAATACTAAAATAAACGTAGAATTAGTCTCCAAAATTGAGGATGTGGTTAACAAACTCTTTAATTAAAATAACCTATAGCATAATCTTTTCCTGATACGAGACTTTCCAGCCAATAATTAATAATATAGGTGCTTAGTAAAGAAATTAAGGAGCCGGATCAGGAATATTATTGTGAATAGATTCAATCCCCTTTATCAACTCATCTGAAAGATCAACTTCAATACTGGATATGTTTTCTTCCAGTTGTTTCATAGACGTTGCACCGATAATATTACTGGTTATAAATGGTCTTGAATTCACAAATGCAAGGGCCATTTTGGTAAGTGAAAGATTATGTTCCTGGGCAAGTTCGTAATATTCCTGGGTAGCCCGGTTTGCATTGTCGCTAATATATCGGTTGTATGCAGGGAATAAAGTGATTCTGGCGTTTGCAGGCTTCATGCCCCCCATATACTTTCCACTAAGAACTCCAAATCCCAAAGGAGAATAGGCTAAAAGGCCTATACTTTCTCGTATTGAAATTTCAGAAAGCCCAACTTCAAATTGGCGGTTTAATAAATTATAGGGGTTTTGTATGGTAATCATCCTGGGTAAACTAGAGTGTACTTTACTTTCCTCCAAAAAGCGCATGGTTCCCCAAGGGGTCTCATTGGAAAGTCCAACATGTCTAATTTTGCCTTCAGTTATAAGATCCCTAAGAGTTTCCAATACCTGATGAATATTATCCTGCCAATGATCTGTAAGGTCATGCTTATAACCTCTTTTTCCAAAATAGTTGGTGGAACGTTCCGGCCAATGCAATTGATACAAATCAATATAATCCGTTTGAAGTCGTTCCAGACTTCCTTCAACCGCTTCAATTAAGGATTCCCTCCTAAAACCGGTTGATCTGATGAATTTAGTGAAGTCTGCTTTCCCGGCAATCTTGGTACCCAGAATAATCTTATCTCTTTTTCCTGTTTTCTTAAACCAGTTGCCAATTATTTTTTCGGTATCAGCATATCTGTCTGGATGAGCCGGAACAGGGTAAAGTTCCGCAGTATCAAAAAAATTTATGCCCTGGTCAACTGCATAATCCATTTGTTGATGTCCTTCCTCCTCGGAATTCTGACGTCCCCAGGTCATTGTGCCCAAACAAATCTTACTGACTTCTATATTTGTGTGTGGTAATTTTTTATATATCATAAGCGAATACTATTCTTTTTTTTTGACCAGACAAATTTAATCATTACCATGTTTACATTTTGGTAAGGGTACTTTAATTATTCGTGTAATTCAACAAGAATTGGGCAATGATCACTGTGTCTTGCTTCCGAAAGTATTACAGATCGTTTTAGTCTATTCTCAAGGTTACGACTTACCATACCATAATCCAGGCGCCATCCCTTATTATTGTTACGGGCATTTGCCCTGTAACTCCACCAGGTATAGTGATGCGGCTCTTTGTTAAAAAACCTAAAGCTGTCTATAAATCCACTATCCATAAAATTCCCTATCCATTCGCGCTCAACGGGTAAAAAACCTGAAACATTCTTATTTCTAACAGGATCGTGAATATCGATTGCCTGATGACAAATATTGTAATCTCCGCAAATTATAAGGTTAGGATGTTCTAACTTAAGTTTATCAATATATGATTGCAGATCTGCCATATATTGCAATTTCAGATCTAATCTTGCCAAGTTTGTGCCTGAAGGAAGGTACATACTCATAACGGAAACCCCGTTAAAATCTGCACGAAGATTCCTGCCTTCGAAGTCCATATAGTCTATTCCGGTTCCATATTCTACATGGTCTGGCCGCTTTTTGGACAAAATTGCAACTCCGCTGTACCCTTTTTTTTGAGCACTAAACCAGTGATTATGAACATATCCTATTTTATCAAAAACACTAAGATCTAGTTGCTCTTTCATTGCCTTGATTTCCTGAAGACAAATCACATCGGGATCAACCTGTTGGAGCCATTCCAGAAAACCTTTGTTAAGGGCTGCCCTGATACCATTCACATTGTATGAAACTATTTTCAAACCTATTTTATTTATTTTCAAAAATAGTGAATGTTTAATCCAACCTACAAAATGTATTTCAATATATGAATTAAGAACGGCTAGAGTATAAATAATTCATCGAAGTAACCTAAAATCAAGTCTTATCGTTTTTATAATAAGTTGACTTCATTAAAGTGATTATTTTCCATAAAGCATAACAACTATAATATAGCTTTTATCTGTATTTTTGGAGTTGAAATTATTTAATGAGGTACTACTTTATATTTTTTATCCTAATTGTAAATTGTTTCTACGGGCTTTCTCAAGAAAAGGAAAACGATACCATTACCTACCTTAATGAAGTGATTATTTATAATCCTAGTGGAGCTAATAAAACTCTTGGGATCACGCAATCCACAATTATTAGGGAAAATGCATTTCAAAATCACAGTCCTATTGATATAGCCTCGTCAATTAATCAGATCTCTGGCGTTTATGTGCTTTCAGGAGCGTTAAACACCAACCGAATAACCATTCGGGGAGTTGGTGCCCGCACCCCATTTGGAACAGATAAATTACGCTTATATTTCAAAGATATTCCAGTTACAAATGGCAGTGGTTTTTCAACTATTGAAGCTTTCGACCTGGAAAATCTTACTTCAATGGAAGTGATTAAAGGGCCTAAAGGAACTGCATATGGTACAAATCTGGGAGGTGCCATACTTCTTAAACCTAAAGAGCAAATATCTAATGGAACATTTTTTGAAAATAATTTTACTTTAGGTTCATATGGGCTCATTAAAGACAATTTAAGTATTGCACATTCTACAGATAGTCTGGAGTTTAATTTGCGCTATGATCATTTGAATACGGACGGATACAGGGAGAACAGTAGCTTTAACCGCAATGGTATACTTCTGACCACAGCCATTAAAATGAGCTCGAGGAGTTCAATTGCTATTTTAGCAAATTATATTGACTACACCGCTCAAATACCTAGTTCTTTGGGAATAACCGCATTTAAGGAAAACCCAAGACAAGCTGCTTTTACATGGAAACAGGCACAGGGATTTGAATCTAATAAATATACACTTCTGGGGCTCTCCTATAGCTATAAAATAAGTAGCAAACTAGAGAATACAACAAGTCTTTTTTACTCATATCTGGATCATTATGAACCTCGTCCTTTTAATATTCTAGATGAGTTTACCAATAGTTATGGTTTCAGATCCCGATTTACAGGTAATTTTGGATTTCAGGATAGAGAAGCGACTTACCTGTTTGGAGGTGAACTTTACAAAGATGAATATAATTGGAGAACTTATGAGAATTTATATCAGGAAAATGATGGAAACGGAAGTCTGCAGGGAAATGAACTTAGTCGCAACAAGGAATTCAGAAGGCAATTCAATGCATTTGCCTCTATGACGCTCCCGCTTGCTACTAGATTTAATATCCAACTAGGGGTTAACCTAAACAAAACTCATTACGACTATAGAGATTTATTTAACTCCGGTGAAGATAATAAAAGTGCAAAACGAAATTTTGATCTTATCGTAATGCCAAGTTTGGATTTGGTCTACTCAATTAGTCCGGGGCGGCAGGTATATGCAAATATTAGCAGAGGGTTTTCCAATCCCGGATTGGAAGAAACACTTACTCCTGAAGGGGTAATAAACCCGGAGATAACTCAGGAAAAAGGGATCAATTATGAGCTTGGCACTAAAATGTATCTTGCCAAGAATAAACTATGGTTGAACCTGGCTATCTTTAGGATGAATATTAATGATTTATTGGTTTCACAGCGTATCGGAGAAGATCAATTTGTCGGTAAAAATGCAGGGAGCACAAGACATCAGGGTATTGAATTAGATATGAATTATACGTTCGATCTTAGCTCTAAATTACAAATCATTCCATTTGCAAGTTATACCCTGAGTGACCATATATTCGTCGATTTTGTAGATGGAGACAATGACTATTCAGGAAATCCTTTAACTGGTGTTCCCAGGAATAGAATAAATTTAGGACTGCGCCTTAACCATACAAAGAATTTTTATTGGAACACAACCTACCAATACGTAGATGGAATTCCTCTTACAGATGCCAACAGCCTTTATAGCGAACCATATAATATTCTAAATACAAGATTGGGATATAATAAAGAGATAGTAGAGAATTTATACATCTCTTCAGATTTTGGAATAAATAATATATTTGACGTTAATTATGCTCAATCCGTGTTAATCAATGCTGTTGGATTTGGTGGATCTGAACCTCGTTATTACTACCCCGGGAATGACAGAAACTTTTATATAAGTTTGGGGCTTAGATATCAATTATGAGTTTTACTATCTCAGAAGGCCTTATTCAGTTTTCTTCAACCAGTGCTTCATTGCGACTTCATTGGCGATAGTCTCATTAACTGCTCTTATCGTTATTCTCTTCTGCTCCATCGTATCTCTGTGACGAATAGTCACTGTTTCATCTTCTAAAGTTTGATGATCTACAGTAATGCAAAAAGGAGTACCTGCGGCATCTTGCCTTCTGTATCTTCGGCCTACTGCATCTTTTTCATCATAGATTACATTAAAATCCCATTTGAGATCATCAATAATTTTATGTGCTATTTCTGGTAATCCGTCCTTTTTTACAAGTGGCAGGACAGCTGCTTTTGTAGGTGCAAGGACGGCCGGTATTTTTAAAACTGTTCGGGTAGTTCCATTTTCGAGTTCTTCTTCCTTAAGTGAATTTGAAAAAACGGCCAGGAACATTCTATCAACTCCAATAGATGTTTCTACTACATAAGGCACATAATTCTGGTTGAGTTCAGGATCAAAATATTGTAATTTTTTACCGGAATACTCTTCATGGCTCCCCAGATCAAAATCGGTTCTGGAATGAATCCCTTCGAGTTCTTTAAATCCAAAAGGAAATTTAAACTCAATATCCGAAGCGGCATCCGCATAATGAGCTAATTTTTCATGATCATGGAAGCGGTAATTCTCTTCACCCATTCCCAGAGATAAATGCCATTTCATGCGCAATTCCTTCCACTTTTCATACCATTCCATCTGAGTTCCGGGTTTAATAAAATATTGCATCTCCATTTGTTCAAATTCCCTCATCCTGAAAATAAATTGCCTTGCAACAATTTCATTTCGGAATGCCTTTCCAATTTGTGCAATTCCAAAAGGTATTTTGAGTCGTCCGGATTTTTGAACATTCAGAAAATTTACAAATATCCCCTGAGCAGTTTCGGGTCTCAAATAAAGATCGGTCGCATTTTCAGCAGAAGCCCCTAGTTTTGTTCCGAACATTAAATTAAATTGTTTAACATCTGTCCAGTTCTTTGACCCTGAAATGGGGCAAACTATTTGCAACTCCTCAATTAAGTTCTTTACATCCACTAAATCTTCTGCTTCCAAAGATCGTCCTAAGCGTTTAAGTATACTTTGCGCTTTTTCCTGATATCCCAAAACACGCGGATTCGTTGTAAGAAATTGGGTTTTATCGAATGTTTCACCAAATCGTTTTGACGCTTTTTGAACTTCCTTATCAATTTTTGTCTCTATTTTGGCTACGTAATCCTCAACTAATACATCTGCACGATACCTTTTTTTTGAATCTTTGTTATCTATCAGTGGATCATTAAAAGCATCAACATGCCCGGATGCTTTCCAGGTAGTGGGGTGCATAAATATGGCGGCATCAATGCCAACTATATTTTCATGCATCTGCACCATGGCTTTCCACCAGTATTCTTTTATGTTTTTTTTAAGTTCAGCACCATTCTGAGTATAGTCATATACTGCGCTTAATCCATCATATATTTCACTTGATTGCACCACATAGCCATATTCTTTCGCATGTGAGATTACCTTTTTAAAGTTGTCTTCTTGATTTGCCATTTGGCAAAAATAGAATATTATCGCATTTATTATTTAAGAGATGGAAATAAAATGAAATAAGACTATGAAGAAATGATTATTTCAATTGAAATTCTGAAGATGATAGTAGTTTTTCATTTTCAAAAACATTTAGCGTATACCTGCCAGGTTCCAGTGAACCTTCAGGAATTGTTATAAAATCGCATACGCTAAGTTCATTCCCTGTGGATACAAGTTCTACCTTTTTACTGTAAATATTTCCATTTACTGAAATGATATTGGCATTATCCTCTATAACACCCATGTTTGGGCCAAGAAACTGAAAGTATATGACCTTTTCTTCGTTCCTATCATCAGGATTACCCATTATTGTTACACATCCTCTAAGTTTTTCAATAGTTGATGCTTTAGTGGTTTTAATTGGTTTTCCGCTTCGTAGTCTAAAACCACTTCCTTCTGAATTTTCCAATTTTAAATAGCTCTTAATTCGCAATTCCCTGCTAAGCTCTTTATTTTTCTCACGCAATAAGGCTTCTGCTTCTGCCAAAGAACTGCTTTTCCCCCTTAATTCTTCGATCATTTTACGAGTCTCCTCATATTTATCGGAGAGTAGCATGTTATTATATTTAAGGAAATTATTTTTGAGTTTAAGACTATCATGCTTTACTTCTAATTCGCGAAGCTCTTTCTTGTATTCCTTTAATTTCGCTACGGTAAAGTTGAGTCTTCCAACTGAGTCTAAAAGCTGTTGTACACGATATCTGGAATCCTGCAATTCTATTTCGTTTACCTCATTAAGTGCTGACAGTCGGTCTACTTCAGTCTTCATAAGGGTTAAATCCTTTACAAGCAACCCTTTTTCATCTTCAAGATAGCTTATTTGCGTTCTGGATTGGGCATAACTATAGTAGAAAGCAATTAATATGCCTATAATTACGGCAACTAATGCAGCAAGTATTATTTTATAGTTAAATTTATTATCTTGAATATCCATTCAGATAGGCTAAGTAAATAAGATTAGGTTTAGTTAAGATTTGTACTTTTCCAAGCTATCAAATATAATAAATGATATCAACACGGTACTTCTACCGAGGTTGTGTTTTGGATGTAATGTTCAATTATATCGAGGAGAGCAGCTGTTGTGCACACTTTGTCGGAACCAAATACCACTTACCGAATACAATTTTATTGAGCAAAATGCAGTGGATACAATATTTTATGGCCGTATAGACATAAAAAAGGCCGCTGCTTTCCTTTTTTATTCAGATCAGGGGATTGTCAAAAATTTAATCCACTTTTTAAAATATAAAAATCAACCTCAATTAGGTCAATTTTTAGGGGACTGGTATGGCCAGATTCTAAAAGAAAGAAACGCTTTAAACCATATTGATATTGTAATACCTGTTCCATTACATAAAAAAAAGCTTAAAAAACGGGGCTATAATCAAGTTTCGGGCTTTGCAAAAAGAATTGCAGCTCACATTAATGCCAGTTATATGGAGCATATCCTTGTAAAGACTGCAAATACCCGGACTCAAACCAAAAAAAACAGGTTTTATCGCTGGAGGGGTATGCCCGATCTTTATAAAGTGACTCATCCTGAGTTCTTATACAACAAAAACGTGTTATTGATTGATGATGTGATTACGACCGGTGCTACTATAGAAACTTGTGCGCGGGCAATAAAAAAGGCGAAAGGTGTTAGTATTTCAGTTGCTGCGATGGCGGTTGTTTCTTAATTTCACTATTCTATAAATTAATTGTTTCTTTGCCTCATAGAATAATCAAATGCCTCGAATACAGCGTATTTTATCCGTCTTTTTTCTGATTGCAATTGTCCTGGCGGTAATACAATGTGCCAGAAGAGGAACTCCAACTGGCGGGCCTAAAGACACAACACCCCCGGTATTAATAAAGGCAGATCCCGAGAACCTGACAACTGAATTCAAGGCTAAAAAAATCAGGCTTTATTTTGATGAATATATCAAACTAGAAGATGTTCAAAATCAGTTAATAGTATCTCCTCCTTTAAAATATAATCCTGAAGTTTCACCTCAAGGAGGGGCCAGCAAATATGTAGAAGTAACATTAAAAGATACTTTGTTGGAGAATACCACCTATACGTTAAATTTTGGACAAAGTATTGTGGATAATAATGAGGGCAATCCGAACAGCTTCTTAACTTATGTTTTTTCTACGGGTACATATATTGATTCATTGACTGTTTCAGGCGTTGTTAAAGATGCTTTCAATGTAAAAGCTGACGAATTTATTAGTGTAATGCTCTACGAAATAGATACCGCATATACTGATTCTACTATCTTCAATAAACCCCCTAATTATCTTACAAATACCCTGGATAGCGCCACAATCTTTCAACTTAAATACCTTAAAGCTGGAAAATATGCGCTTTTTGCTATTAAAGATGAATCTAAAAACAACGTTTTCGATCAGAATATTGATAAAATAGGCTTTATTGAAGACACTGTGACGTTACCTACAGACACTATTTTTCTTCTTAATCTCTTTAAAGAAATCCCCAATTATAGTTTAAAGACACCAAATTATGCTGCTGCTAACAAAATTATTTTTGGTTATTCCGGGGGAGACGAAAAATTAGACGTAGCAGCTTTAACAGAATTTCCGGACTCCATTAGAACGCTCGTCGTTAAAGAGCCCGAAAAAGACACCCTTAACTATTGGTTCACGCCCTTTGAAATAGACTCTATTATTTTTAAGGTGACCAATGAAAGCTTGAAGAAAATTGACACATTTACAGTAAAAACGAGAAAGTTGGTTTCAGATTCTTTGATGCTCATGCCCAGTCACCGAAACAAGATAAATTTTGCAGATGAATTCCATATAACTACCAGCATACCTATAGTTACTATAGACACAACAAGGATTGCTATTTTTGACAAGGATACAACGGAGGTTAATTTTAAAACTCAACTTGATACTGCAATAAACCGAATATCAATGCAGTTTGAGAAAGAACCGGATGAGACCTATTTTTTGAATTTGCTTCCCGATTTTGTGACAGACTTCTTTGGAGATACAAATGATACTATTAACTATAGATTATCTACAGGAGGGTATGCTGATTTTGGGAATCTACGATTGAACTTAGCAGGTGATATAACCTATCCCATTATTGTTCAATTGACTGATGAAAAAGGGAAATTGTACAGGGAAACTTACGTGCCGGAAGCAAAAGCTTTAGACTTTAATACCCTTGAGCCTGGAAATTATCTAATCCGGATTATTATTGACAATAACGCTAACGGCAAATGGGATACAGGAAATTATTTAAGGAAGATTCAACCTGAAAAAGTTATCTATTACCCAACTGCCATTGAAATGCGGGCAAATTGGGAAAAAATTGAAACATTTACTGTTTTAGATTAAAATGATCTCTATCATCCAAAAATTTAAATTGAGCCCTTAAATCTACTAGTTTTTGCAGACTTAAAGACGCATAGAGTACCTCATCTTTTTTGGAGAAAACAATCTGATTTCCCATGGGATCATATATGGCTGAATGACCCGGGTATCTATGTGCATTATTATCCTCACCCAATCTATTAACCCCAATACAATAGCTCATATTTTCTATGGCCCTGGCTTTTAATAAAGTGTCCCAGGCTTCAATTCTAGGTTCAGGCCAATTGGCTACAAAAATTAAAAGGTCATAATCTCCCTTATATCTAGACCAAACAGGGAATCGAAGATCATAGCATATTAAAGGACAAATCCGGAATCCTTTATAAGAGAATACCAATCTCTCTGTGCCTGAATCATATACTTTATCTTCCCCAGCAAATGTAAATGCATGCCTTTTATCATAGGTCTCGGATGTACCATTAGGATGTATAAAAAAAAGTCTGTTTGAAAACTTATTTTTTTTCTTAAATGAAATGCTCCCTAGCAAGGCACAATTCCTTTCTCTGGCTATTTCCTTCATCCATTTTACCGTATTTTCTCCCTCTTGAGAATCCACTTTATCCGGGTTCATGGTAAAACCGGTTGTAAACATTTCAGGCAAAACAATAATATCCGTATCGATTGGAATCTCTTTGATCTTTTTAGAAAAAATATCTCTATTTTCCGGAGGATTCTCCCATATCAATTCGGTCTGTATCAACGCTACTCTAAGCTTACTTTGCATAAGAACCACTAATTATCCATTCTTTTCCAAAAGGGTGATCAATTCCGAAAATCCTTGCATTTTGGCATGGTCCAGAGCTGTATTTCCCCTGGCATCCTTTACAGTTGTATCTGCACCAAAATCTAATAGCAGCTTCGCTAATTCTACTTTATTAAAGGTAGCGGCATAAATTAGGCAGGTACCACCTATGGCATTTCTCTCATTTACGTTCGCTCCTTTGTCTATTAAATCCTTAGCTATCTGTACTAAGCCTTTAAAACTCGTTCCCATTAACGCAGTATTGCCTGAAGCATCTTTATCATCGATTTTCGCCCCTTGTTCTAGAAGGAAATTCGCAATCTCACGCTGATCGTAGTAAGTTGCAAGAATTAAAGGGGTAGACCCTCTCTGGTCTACAGAATTTACAAGAGCAGGTAATTCTGAAACCAAATTCTTAACGGCTTCCATGTTGCCATTTCTAATTTCATTAAAAAAAGCAGCTATTTTATTTTCCATAAGAAATAAATGTATAAAAAAAATAGCACTATATGAATCTTCTTATGGTGTATAAGAAACAGTTAAAAGATAACTCTTAAAATGGCAAACAATATCCTTTAGTTCCTTATACCATATCATTGCGGTACTTAAATTTTATGAAAGATGTATTATATGATATACTTTTAGGGTATTTTCTTACGTTATACCAATTAAACCTCCTTTAACACCAATAAATCACTTGGAATCACTCGTAATATCTTCTTTTATTAAAGATTATCCTGCTTCTGTTGTCATTGTAAATCGTGAAATGCAAATTATTGACCATTCTAAGCTTTGGTTAAAGGAATTGCAGAATATTACCCAGAGTCCAATTGGACTTCCGATCGATGATTTAATCAATCACACTTCCGATGAATTTTCAAAATGTTGTGAAGAATGCCTGCTAGGAGGCGAAATAACGAAGGTCATTCAAAAATTAAATAATCCTGAGGAAAATACGCAATGGCTGGAATGGACCATTTCTCCATGGAAAGAGAATCCCGGCAAGATCAACGGCCTGATCATAATAAAGAATGATATCACCGAAACGAAAAAAAAAGAAGAGCTTTTGCTAAAAGCAAAAAGCATTGCACGAATAGGAGGGTGGGAAGTTGATTTAGTAGCTAATACGATTTACTGGACACAAGTAACTAAGGAAATTCATGAAGTGCCCATGGATTTCATTCCTAATTTGGAAGAAGGTATTAATTTTTATAAAGAAGGCGTTGACCGTAATAAAATTACCAGTCTGGTAAGTGATGCCATAAAAGATGGCGTGCCCTGGGATACAGAGTTACGAATTGTCACTGCCAAGGGTAAAGAATTATGGGTGAGGGCAAAAGGAGAAGTAGAGATAGTAGATAACAAAGTTGTTCGCTTGTATGGCACTTTCCAGGATATTGATGAAAAAAAGAGAGTAGAATTAAAATACGAGGAAGTCTCTGACAGGTTGTTAATTGCTACAAAAGTATCCTCCATAGGAATCTGGGATTACGATATGGTTGAAAACACTCTGGTATGGGATGATAATATGTATGGACTATACGGGGTTAAAAAAGAAGATTTCAGTGGGGTTGTAGAAGCCTGGGAATCTTCAGTTCATCCTGAAGATATCAAACCTGCCCAGGAAAAATTAGAACTTGCAATAAAGGGTGAAATAGAATTTAACACCGAATTTAGAGTGATATGGCCAAATGGGGAAATCAGATATATTAAAGCAATAGGGCATGTTATCAGAGATTCTAAAGGAAATGCAGTCAAAATGATTGGTGCTAATTGGGATTTCTCCAGGGATAAAAAAGCAGAAAAAAAATTAAAAAATCTTCTCGATATCACCAGCAAGCAAAATAATAGTTTAATGAATTTTGCTCATATTGTTTCACATAACCTGAGATCTCATTCCAGCAATTTATCCATGCTTACAGGGTTCTTCGCTGAGGAAAAAGATAATGAAGAAAAGGAACGGCTTATAAAAATGTTGTGCGAAGCTTCTGAAAGTCTAGACGAAACCGTGCAGCATTTAACAGAAGTGGTTCAGGTTAAAACGGATGCTATAGATAAAATGCGACCTGTAAATTTATATAAGACCATCTTAGGTGTTAAGAAAAACCTTGCTGTACTATTAAAAGAAAAAAATACAACTTGCAAAATTGACGTAAGTAAGAACCTTCAAATAAATGCTATTCCGGCTTACATGGACAGTATTCTTTTGAATTTGTTTACCAACAGCTTAAAATACAGTTCCCCAAAAAGACCTCTTATTATTGAAATAAGTGCCCAAAGAAAAGGCCCGCATATCAAAGTAAACTTTTGCGACAACGGACTGGGAATAGATCTGGATAGGCATGGTGGTAAAATTTTTGGAATGTACAAAACCTTCCATAAGCATGAAGATGCGAAAGGAATAGGCCTTTTTATTACTAAAAATCAAATTGAATCCATGAATGGTAAAATTGAAGTGGATAGCCAGGTAGATAAGGGTGCTAAATTCCGATTGTTTTTGGAGGCTATTGATAATTAATCTGCATTACAATGAAGAAATTTAATGATGTTTGCATAATTGATGATGATCATATATTTATTTATGGGATCAAACGTCTATTCAAAGAAGTAAATTTTGGCAATGATATTCTTGTGTATGTAAATGGAAAGGAAGCCTTAAATGGCCTTAGACTTCATTTGGAAGCCGGAAAGAAATTACCCTCAATTATCTTTTTAGATTTAAACATGCCCATTATGAATGGTTGGGACTTTCTGGATGATTTTTGCAAAATTGATGCCTCAGAATTAAATGACACATTGGTTTATATTATTAGTTCTTCAGTTGATCCAAGAGATTTGGTGCGAATAAAAAGCTATCCGATTGTTAAAGACTATATTCTAAAGCCTGTAACAGCGAATGATCTGGAAGCAATACAGAAAGAAAAAGTTGCATAAATCTTAAAAATCAACGGATTCCCGGCGTAAAATCTTCGGGCGCATTCTGTGGAAAATTTAAGGTTTCAGAACCTCCGGTATCATTATAAATAGTCCATTCACTAAAGGTAAAGACAGGATTACCGGTCACAATATTTACGTTTCTTTCTGCTTTTCCATCTTCAAATTCGTGATTTGTTCCGGAACCGTCTTCCCCAATAAGGCCGAAGATATCTACTATGGCTCCAGAAGGATCTGTCAATACTATATTATCATCCCCATTAGAGTCTGCCGGACTATTACTTCCCACTTCTACATCGGGTGGAAACCCATATACACTCTCAAATTCGATGGCATTGGGCGAGAAAACCAAAGTACTCTTTGAATCGATTACAATTCCCGAAAGGTCTATTTCCGATCCTGAAGTAACATTTTCGTTGGTATACCTTATTAAAATCCAACCATCTAATTGAATTTGATCGTTGCCTGCGTTGTAAAGTTCAATAAATCGTGCTTCTGAATTATTATTA
>CBDUGN010000051.1:0-19638 GCA_965366915.1 uncultured Eudoraea sp.
TCAAGGAAATGACTATAAAATCTATAAAACAAAAGTTAGACGATGGTTTTAATTCACTCAATATTCTTTTTAAAAGGCAAAAATAAATTAGTTATTTAACTTATAATTAAAAATATTAGTATATTAAATAATAATATTATATATTAGCTTTTAAGCTTATAAAAAATGATTGCAGTTCTAACAGGAGATATCATTAATTCGGCAGGTTATAAAACCACTGCCTGGATGCCAGTTTTAAAGAACTTCTTATTGAATTTAGGCGATACACCCGGGGTTTGGGAAATATATAGAGGTGATGAATTTCAAATAAGAATTGCACCTGAAAAAGCCCTGGAAGTCGCGATTCTGATAAAAGCTCTTATCAAAACCATTAAGAATCTTGATGTTCGGATTGGGATTGGTCTGGGGGAGGAAGATTATAGGGCTGCCGGCGTAAGTGAATCAAACGGTTCCGCCTATCAAAGGTCGGGCAGAACTTTAAATATGTTAAAAAAACAAAAAATAAATCTGGCTATTGCCACCGAAGACGCCCAATTAGAAGATACGCTTAATTTAATGTTGAAATTAGGACTGGACTTTATGGATAGCTGGAGTGTGGTATCCGCAGAGATCATACTAATAGCCCTTCAAAATCCGGGAGCTTCTCAAAAAGAAATTGCAGATCGGCTTCATATACAACAATCCGCTGTTAGTCAGAGACAAAAAAGAGCGCGCCTGGATTTGGTAAAAGACTTGTTGAATTATTACCATTTAAACCATAAATAGCTCTTATCATGATACTTTTTACTAAACTATTTCTGGCTCATATAATTGGTGATTTTCTGTTACAACCAAAACGGTGGGTTATTCAGAAGGAGGCTAAAAAAGTGGCCTCGGGATTTTTGTACCTACATATTTTAATTCATTTTTTGGTAACCATCTTATTGCTTTGGAATTTGGATTATTGGGAAGTAGCGTTGATTATAGCTCTCTCTCATTATCTGATTGATTTGCTTAAAATTTATTCAACTCCTTTATTTAAAAATAAGAGTATTCCCTTTTTTATAGATCAATTTCTGCATATAGCAGTACTATATACATGCGCCTATTTCGGGAATTTAATGGAGCATACGATGAGTTTAATACAGCAAATAGATTGGCCTCTATTGACCGCTTTAATATTTGTGACTTATCCTGCTGCAATAATAATGAGTATCGTATTGGAAGGAATGTCTAATCAGATTAATCTGGATCATAAATCGCTTCCTAATGCTGGAAAATACATTGGTATGATTGAGCGTTTATTTGTTCTTATTTTCATTATCATGGGCAGATGGGAAGCTATTGGGTTACTTATTACTGCCAAATCTGTCTTCCGATTTAATGATCTGAAAGAAAGCAACAACAGAAAATTAACTGAATATATTTTAATTGGGACTCTTTTGAGTTTTGGAATAGCTATTCTTACAGGTATTATCTACACTCACTAAAACCAATGTTTTATGAAATATTTAGCGGTTTGTATGTTACTTTTTCTTGCGCTGGCATGTGGAGAGCAAAATTTAAAAAAGCCAGATAGACAAGATGCTATGAACGAAGGCCAACAATGGTCTTCTCAAAAGGCATGGGATTGGTATAATAATCAGCCCTGGTATTTGGGCACAAATTTTAATCCTAGTTCTTCCATAAATCAACTTGAATTCTGGCAGGAAGATACCTATGATCCTGAAACCATTGATAGGGAATTAAAATGGTCCGCAGATTTGGGTATGAACCTGCA
Organism: uncultured Eudoraea sp.; assembly: GCA_965366915.1. GTDB lineage: Bacteria > Bacteroidota > Bacteroidia > Flavobacteriales > Flavobacteriaceae > Eudoraea. The sequence continues at coordinate 1,760 of CBDUGN010000051.1, forward strand.
TCGGGTATATCTCCATAATCTGCTTTGGGAACAAGATTCTATTGGCTTTTTGAATCGGCTGGAAAATTATTTAGGATTGGCTAAGAAGTATGAGATAAAGACAATGTTTGTTTTGCTTGATGATGTGTGGCATCCAATTCCTAAACTGGGAGTTCAACCTGAACCTGTACCACATGTTCATAATTCAGGGTGGGTACAGTCTCCGGGTGCTGAAATTCTTGGGGATAGTACCAGACATCAAGAATTAGAATCGTACATCAAAGGAGTAGTGGGGCACTTTGCCAATGATAACAGGGTCCTGGTTTGGGACCTCTATAATGAGCCCGATAATGTTGCCGGTCAGCCAGGAAGGAGGCAGCTGGAAGTGACCAATAAACATGTATATTCACTCATACTCCTGAAAAAAGTAATGAAATGGGCAAGAGAAGTGAACCCCAGTCAGCCTTTGACTACCGGTATATGGAAAGGAAATATTGACCATTGGGGTACCCCGGATAGCCTGCCTGCTTTGGATAGATATATGCTTATGAATTCTGATATTATTTCATTTCATGCATATGACGGGGAAATAGATAATGTGAAAAAGAAAATTACAGAACTCCAAAAATACAAAAGGCCCTTATTTTGTACAGAATATCTAGCGAGAGGAGTGGGTAATACCTTTGAAAGTGTGCTTCCAATTCTAAAAGAAAGTAAAATTGCCGCTATCAACTGGGGATTTGTATCTGGCAAGACAAATACTATTTATCCCTGGAAAAGCTGGGATTCAACATTCACCGAGGAACCTAAAATCTGGCATCATGACATCCTGAGGGCAGATGGTACTCCATTTTCCCTGGAAGAGACAGATTTTATAAAACAGCTGAGTAGAAACTCTAAATAATTCAATAGTTCACCAAAATATTGCCAGGTATATGACTTATTTTTCTGTTTGAAGATAATTTAAGTCCTGATGTGCGAATGGAAGCTAAATAAAAAGTTCTTTTGTGGCAAATTTGAATATCCTAATGAATGGGACTCAAGGCAAAACAATCCGCAATGGAAATCGTATATACTTACATAAACCGCATTTTTGAATTGAGAAGCTACTGTGCACGGATTTAATTTAATAATTTTGCGTCTTAATTTTTATAAAGAATGACAGAAGTGGGACGTAAGTATGTATTTGATTTTGATAGTACATTAACCAGAGTAGAAGCCCTGGACGTGTTGGCGGAAATGACACTACAAGGCAAGTCTAACAGAGATGACGTTATTCATGAAATACAGGAAATCACCAATCTTGGAATTGATGGGGATATTTCATTTACCGAATCCCTGGAGAGAAGGATAAAACTCTTAAAAGCAAATAAGAATGATTTAGACCCTCTTGTTGATGAGTTACGGCAGAAAATTTCAAAATCTATTGCTGCTAACAAGGAATTTTTTGAAAAGTACTCAGAAGACATTTATGTAATTTCCTGTGGATTTAAAGAATTTATAGATCCCATTGTTAAGGAGTATAATATTCCATCTGAAAGAGTATTTGCCAATACATTTAAGTTTGATGAGGAAGGTAACATTATAGGTTTTGATGAAAAGAATGTACTTGCAACTCATAATGGAAAAATTGAATGTTTGAAGCAGCTCGATCTTGAAGGTGAAGTCCAGGTCATTGGCGATGGTTATAGTGATTATGTTATGCGAGAAGCGGGAATTGCCCACAAATTTTTTGCCTATACGGAAAATGTCCATCGCGAAAAAGCCGCTGACAATGCAGATCATGTTGCACCCAATTTGGATGAATTTTTATTTGTAAACGACCTCCCCAGAAGCCTTTCTTATCCCAAAAATAGGATTAAGATACTCTTATTGGAAAATGTTCATCCCGCTGCCTTTGATAATCTATCGGAGGATGGTTTTTCTGTTGAACTTGTAGAAGAAAGTTTATCTGAAGATGAGCTTATTAAGAAAATCAAGGGAGTACATGTATTGGGAATCCGGTCTAAAACCAGACTTACTCCTAAAGTAATTGATGCAGCCGATAAACTGTTGGTGGTTGGAGCGTTTTGCATTGGGACGAAACAGATAGATTTAGATTACTGCAAAAAGAAAGGGGTGGTAGTTTTCAATGCACCATACAGCAATACAAGGTCTGTTGTGGAATTGGCTATTGGCCAAATTATTATGCTATTTCGGAATGTTTTTACCAGTAGTACTGAACTTCACAATGGAGTATGGAATAAGACAGCGGTAAATTCTAAAGAAGTTCGCGGTAAAAATCTTGGTATTGTGGGTTATGGCAATATAGGTAAACAACTTTCTGTACTGGCAGAGGCCATAGGCATGAGGGTTTATTACTATGATATTGAAGATAGATTAGCCTTAGGTAACGCAATAAAATGTGATACTCTGGAAGATTTATTGAATGTTTCTGATGTGGTTTCTTTGCACCTGGATGACAACAAAGCAAATCATAATTTTATTGGGGAACGTGAAATTAACCAAATGCGCGAAGGTGCTATGCTTTTAAATCTTTCTAGAGGTTTTGTAGTGGAAATACCCACCCTGGTAAAAGCACTTAAAAGCGGTAAACTAAGTGGCGCAGCCATAGATGTATTTCCCAAGGAGCCAAAGTCTAACGGACCATTTGTTTCAGAATTGCAGGGAATACCTAATGTTATTTTAACGCCTCATATTGGAGGCAGTACTGAGGAAGCACAAAGAGATATTGCCGATTTTGTACCCAACAAGATTATGTACTATATCAACTCCGGGAATACTGTAGATGCAGTCAACTTTCCGAATATTCGTTTACCTAAACAGAATAAAGCTCACAGATTCCTACACATTCACAGAAATGTTCCGGGAATTATGGCAAAAATTAATGAGGTTCTCGCTACTTATGAGATGAATATTTCGGGACAATACCTGTCAACTGATAGCGATGTAGGATATGTAATTACAGATCTGGACAGGGATTATAACAAAGAGGTAATTAAAGCGCTCAAGAAAGTGGAAAACACAATTAAATTCAGAGTCCTGTATTAAGCCTCTTTTTTTGAATTGTGATTGATTAGTCTTCGGCAAACACTCATTGGTGATGATACGGCTCATTTCTCAGAATAGTAAATCCTCTGTAAATCTGTTCGACAATAAATAGGCGGACCATTTGATGTGAGAAAGTCAATTTTGAGAGACTAATTAGACCATTTGCTTTTTGTTTAATAGAATCACTAAAACCGTATGGACCACCTACTACCAATACCCATTCTTTAATTCCTCTATTCATCTGCTTTTGTAATAGTTTGGCGAATTCTATCGACCTGTATTCCATGCCATTTTCATCTAATAAATAAAGGGATTCAGCGCTGTCAACATGTTTCAAGATTAATTCAGCCTCCTTTTCCATTTGATCAGTTATGGAAAGGTTTTTGGTGTTTTTAATATCCGGTAATGCCACCAATTCAAATTTAACATAGTGTTTCAGTCTCTTCAGATAAACATCTATGAGCTTCTGTAACTCTGCACTATCGGTTTTTCCTATTGCAACAAGTTTTATCCTCATATTTTTAAGTTATAATCTTTAGGAAATTGAATTTCTTTATTGGCATATGTTTTTACTAATTTAGTGCCCTACAAGTTGCAAAAATGATATCAGAAGAACAATTCCAAAAGGAGATATCTTTAATAATAGAAAATGCCATACGGGAAGATGTAGGAGATGGGGATCACAGTTCACTTGCGTGTATTCCCCCTGATACGATTGGTAAGGCTAAGCTATTGGTAAAGGATGAATGCATATTGGCCGGTGTTCAATTTGCCCGACGGACTTTTAATTATGTGGATAAGGATTTAAAAATGGAAATCCTCATAAATGATGGACAAAAGGTGAATTTTGGAGATCTGGCATTTTATGTTGAAGGACGGTCACAATCTATTTTAAAGGCCGAGAGACTTGTCTTAAATGCCATGCAGCGCATGAGTGCAATTGCTACAAAAACTAATTATTTTGTTTCGCTTCTTGAGGGTACAAAAACAAAAATCCTGGACACCCGTAAAACTACACCCGGAATAAGAGCTCTTGAAAAATGGGCCGTGACTATAGGAGGTGGGGAGAATCACAGGTTTGCATTGTACGACATGGTTATGTTAAAGGATAACCATATAGACTTTGCTGGCGGTATTACCCAGGCAATTGATAAAACCAAACTCTATTTAGAGAAATTAGATAAGGATTTGAAAATTATAGTTGAGGCCAGAAATTTATTGGAAGTGGAGGAAATTCTTCGATCTGAAGGTGTTTTTAGGATTCTCCTGGATAATTTTACCCTTGAGGATACCAGAAAGGCAGTAAAACTTATAGGCAATCACTGCTTAACCGAATCATCTGGTGGGATTAATGAGAATACCATTAGAAAGTATGCCGAATGCGGTGTAGATTATATTTCTTCAGGCGCACTAACGCATTCGGTATTTAACAAGGACTTGAGTCTTAAAGCAATGTAGATGTCAGAGGAAATAGAAAGAAAGCTGGAAAGTATTCCGATAGTCAAATGGGTAGTCAGATTACTTAAAAAGATTAAGCTCCCGGCCTTTGAAGGACTTTCTTTATATGATCTTGTTGAAATGTACATTATAGGGATAGTCCAGGGGGCACTTTCTACCCGGGCAAGTTCTATTGCTTTCAGTCTTTTTATGGCTCTTTTTCCTTTACTTATTTTCCTTTTTACATTAATCCCTTTTGTTATTCCATATGTAAGCGTAGGGAATGAAAATTTTGATAGTCAGTTTCTCGATTTTCTGGAGTCATTTTTGCCATCTGCAACTGGTGAATATTTTGAAGTAATTTACTATCAGATAAAGGACCAGCAGAGTGGTGGATTGGTATCTTCGGCCTTTATTTTGTCTATATTCTTAATGACCAATGGAGTGAGTGCAATTTTTGGCGGTTTTGAAGATTCTTACCATATAAAATTAACCAGAAATTTCTTTAAGCAATATGCGTACGCCATGATGGTTGGATTTCTTCTTTCCATCTTATTAATCGTCGGTGCGGTGGGTTATATATACTTTGAGTTCTATATTCTTCAATATTTAAATGAATGGGCTGCACAAACCGGGGGATATGATCTTTCAGAAAAGGATATTGTCGGGGCCCGCATTGGTAAAACATTATTTTTCATCCTACTCTCTTACCTTACCACTGCTACCTTGTACTATTTTGGTACACGAGAAGGCAAGCAGGCTAAATTCTTTTCTTATGGTGCCTTAATGACTACCTTGTTAGTTTTATTAACATCCCTTTTGTTCGGCGTTTATATTGACAACTTCGCAAAGTATAACGAATTGTATGGCGCATTGGCCGGGTTATTAATTCTTATGGTTTATATATGGCTGAATGCCAATATTTTACTTCTCGGATTTGAACTAAATGCAACTCTTAATTACTTGAGAAAAAAGCATAGGTAATGAGCTTTTGGTTAAAAAAATAGACGGTATACCAAAATGGAAATATTTATTAATGTCATACTGCCAATTCCTTTGGAAAAGCATTTCACATATCGCGTTTCCGAATACGAAGCTGCACAGTTAAAATTGGGAATGCGCGTGGCCGTACCATTTGGAAAGTCTAAAATCTATACGGCCCTGGTTGTTAAAATTCATAACAAACCACCCTTGGTATATGAGGCTAAAGCCATTCATGATATTCTGGATAAACAACCTATTGTGACTTCAAATCAATTGAAACACTGGCAGTGGATAGCGGATTATTACATGTGCACACTTGGCGAAGTCTTCAGAAGCGCAATACCCAGTGCGCTTTTATTGGAAAGTGAAACACTTATTTTGCCTAATACAGCTGTCATAATCGATGAAAATCAATTAAAAGATGATGATTTCCTGGTCTACGAGGCCCTTAAATACCAAAACATACTGCGTGTTAATGATATTATGGAAATTGTCGATAAAAAAAACATACTCCCTATTCTCAACAGGTTATTACAAATTAAGGCTATTGTTTTGAAGGAAGAAATTCATGAACAATACAAACCCAAAATGGTACGCTATGTCCGGCTGGATGAGAAATATAATTCAGAACCGGAACTTGAGAAATTATTAAATTCACTTACCAGAGCACCTAAACAAAGTCAGGTTGTACTTTCATTATTTCATCTTCAGGCGACCAAAAGAAAACCGATAAAGCTTGATGAACTAGAAATTGACAGTAAGTCGAGTAAAGCTGTAATACGCGCACTAATAAATAAAGAAGTACTTGAAGAATATTTCGTCCAAACAGATCGGGTGGTGTTTGATGGCACGAAGACGCTCAAGCCGCCCAAGGAATTGAATGAATATCAGGCAGAAGCATTAAATGCAATTAAACAAAACTTTAATACTAAAAAGGTTACGCTCTTAAAAGGGGTTACTTCCTCCGGCAAAACGGAAGTATATGTAAAACTAATTGCAAAGTGTTTGGGTGAGGGAAAACAAGCTCTTTATCTGGTTCCCGAGATTGCGATTACTACACAACTCATTTCGAGATTACTGGAATATTTTGGGTCTGCTATATCCGTTTTCCATTCCAAATACAATATGAACGAAAAGGTGGAGGTTTGGAACAATGTTTTGGACAATAAGTCGAAAGCACAACTAATTATTGGAGCTCGTTCTGCTTTGTTTCTCCCTTTTGCAGATCTGGGTCTGGTAATTATTGATGAGGAACATGAAACTTCATTTAAACAGTATGATCCTGCACCACGATATCATGCCAGAGATGCGGCAGTGGTGCTAGGAGGCTTATTTAATTCTAATGTACTATTAGGTTCTGCAACGCCTAGTATAGAAAGTTACAACAATGCACAAACCGGCAAATACGGATATGCACAGATAGAGCGAAGGTTTGGAAATGTATTAATGCCGGATATGGAATTAGTGGATATTAAAAGTCAGTATCGAAAAAAACGAATGAAGGGGCATTTTTCTGAACGTCTCTTAGAGGAAATTACAGAAACACTAAACCTGGGAGAGCAAGTAATATTATTTCAAAACAGAAGGGGCTATGCTCCAATTTTAGAATGTGCTACTTGCGGACATTCTCCTCAGTGCCCGAATTGTGATGTGAGTCTGACATATCACAAGCAAAGAAATCAATTAAGATGTCATTATTGCGGACATCACATGGCTTTTCCAAATAGCTGCCAGGCTTGCGGAAGTAATACATTAGACACCAAAGGCTTTGGTACAGAACAGGTAGAGCAGGAATTAAATTCAATATTTCCATCTGCAAAAGTAGCTCGGATGGATTTGGACTCTACCAGGGGTAAACATGCATATGCTAAGATTATTCATGCCTTTGAAAATCAGCAAATAGATATATTGGTAGGGACCCAAATGCTTACTAAAGGGCTCGATTTTAGAAATGTAAATCTTGTGGGCATAATGAATGCAGATGCGCTTTTGAATTTTCCGGATTTCAGAGCACATGAGCGCACCTATCAATTACTTACTCAGGTGGCTGGCAGAGCTGGTCGGACTAAAAAAAGGGGAAAAGTGATAATTCAAACCTTCAGTCCTTACCATCAGATTCTTAAACAGGTTACCACAGGAGACTATATTGGAATGTTTGAGGAACAACTCTACGAAAGGGAACTCTATAAATATCCTCCGATCACCAGGATCATAAGGATTAGCTTTAAGCATAAAGAATACAACAAATTAAATGAAGCTTCTGCCTGGTTTGCAACGGCTTTACAAAATGCTCACAAAATTAGTGTATTGGGTCCTGAATTTCCACCGGTTGCCCGCATACGCAATCAATACTTAAAACATGTTTTGGTTAAAATCCCAAAAAGCGTATCCTTGCAAAAAACAAAAAAAAACATCAAAAGAATTCAAAATTCTTTTGATGCTATTGCTAAGTTCAAAGGCGTTCGTATAATCTATAATGTAGATTATATGTAATTAAACATTGCTCAATGCCTCTGCCAATTCCGTTTTTTTGTTTCTACTCAATGGAATAGATCTGCCGCTTACTTCAACATTCTTACTGTTAAATTTCTCTATCTTTTCAAGATTAACAATGTAAGACTTATGAATCCGCAAAAATTTATCTTCAGGCAATTGTTTTTCGAAAGCTTTCATCGTTGAAAGAATCACGATATTAGCCTCATCTGTAACCAATTTTATATAGTCACCTAAGGCTTCTATCCACTTAATTTCGTTAAGGATTACCTTTCTTTTCTTAAGATTGCTTTTAACGAAAATATGTTCTTCATCTTCATTTACCTTATTCATTTGCTCATATTTGGCTACTGCTCTTTTCACAGAAGCATCAAAACGAGCCATTGTAATGGGTTTATGAAGATAATCCGTTACGTCATAGTCAAATGCTTTGAGGGCATAATCCGGTTTACCTGTTATTAAAATTACCTGTGGTCTGTTCTCCAGGGACTCCAATAAGTCAAAACCACTAATAATAGGCATTTCTACATCAAGAAAAATCAAGTCGATTTCATTATTCTTAATGCCGTTTTTGGCTTCAATAGCATTACTGTAATCAGCAATAAGGGCTAGGTTAGGATGATTGTTAACTAATTTTGCAACTGCCATACGTTGCATAGACGAATCATCAACAACAATACTTCTTAGTTTCATAAAGGGGTTGATTTGTGGGGTTAAATCATCGACAAAGTACCGAAAAAACAAGTTCAACTGCAATAAAAGTTGTAAACATTGTTAATAATTCCGTGTAAATGGTAAATGATTATACATTTTAAGTTTTTTAGGTTAAGTTTAATTTTTATGATTCTTGATAGCTATAACGAAGATTTTTTCAATTTCTTGTAATTAGAACTAATTATTATTACTTTTGCGCTCCTAAAAAATATGAAATAGTATGAACAATTACGAAACTGTTTTCATTTTAAATCCCGTTCTATCAGATACTCAGATAGAGGAAACAGTAAAGAAATTTGAGGATTTCTTAAAGAAAAATGGGGCCAAAATGGTCGCCAAAGAAAATTGGGGGCTAAAGAAATTGGCTTATCCAATACAGAACAAAAAAAGTGGTTTTTATCACTTATTTGAATTTACTTCTCCTGGTGAGGTTATTACGCCATACGAGCAAGAATTCAGAAGAGATGAGCGTATTATGCGTTTTCTAACCGTTAGATTGGATAAACATGCCATTGAATGGGCGGAAAAAAGAAGAACAAGATTAAAAGCTAAAGCGTAAGTAATATGGCATCTATAGAACAGCAAGCAAAAGGTAAAAAGGACGGTGAAATCAGGTATTTAACCCCCCTTAATATTGAGACAAATAAGCAAAAGAAATATTGCCGATTCAAAAAATCCGGTATCAAATATATTGATTATAAAGATCCTGATTTTTTGATGAAATTAGTTAATGAACAAGGGAAACTTTTACCCAGAAGATTGACCGGAACTTCATTGAAGTACCAGAGAAAAGTGGCCCAGGCCGTTAAAAGAGCACGTCATTTGGCACTTATGCCTTATGTTGGAGATTTATTAAAGTAAAAAACAACGGATCATGGAACTTATTTTAAAAGAAGACGTTCAAAACCTTGGTTTTAAGGATGACGTAGTGAAAGTGAAGAACGGTTATGGTAGAAACTACCTGATACCTAAGGGAGTAGCCATGCTGGCAACCCCATCGGCCAAAAAAGTACTTGCCGAAAATTTAAGACAAAAAGCTCATAAAGAGAAAGAAGTAATAGCAGCGGCCAATAAAACTGCGGATGCATTGAAAGAACTGAAGATTAAAATTGCAGCAAAAGTAGGGGCTGCAGAAAAATTATTCGGGTCTATATCAAATATGGATGTTGCAGAGGCTTTAGCTAAAGAAGGCCATGAAATAGACAAGAAGTACATCATTATTAAGGGAGGAACTATTAAACGTGCAGGACCTTATGAAGCTCAAATTAGACTTCATAGGGATGTGGTAGTAGAATTTCCTTTTGAAGTTGTGCCAGAAAAGAAGTAAGCCATATCGGTTAATAACTTAAAAGAGCTATGTTCGCATAGCTCTTTTTTTTTTTTTATTTTTAATCTCTTGTAATTCTAACAACTAAACTCAAAACCAATGAAAATCTCAGCACTTTTAAGTCTTATTCTATTTTGTATTGGAATTAGTGTTAATGCCCAGGTTACCAGCTCAAATATCAGAGGCTCAGTAGTTGATGATCAAGGTGTTCCACTTTTAGGTGCAAATATAATTGCTGTCCATACCCCTACTGGAACTACGAATGGTACTGTGACTAATGAAGATGGCCGGTTTAACCTCTTAAACCTCAGGGTAGGTGGTCCTTACGAGCTTACAATTTCTTACATTGGATTTAAAACGCAAACTCAAAGTGATGTTTATCTATCCTTAGGTAAAACATTCAATATTGATGCTAAATTAGTATCTGAAAGTCAGGCTCTTGATGAAGTAACAGTTACTTCTGACAGAGGTGGAACCTTTGGAAGTGATCGGACAGGTCAGGAAACCAGTATTGGGAATAGGGAATTAACAAGATTACCGACCATTTCAAGATCTGCCTCAGATTTTACCAGGCTAGACCCCACTGCTTCCGCAGGAGCCTCCGGGACATCATTTGGTGGTAGGAATGACCAATACAATAACTTTTCTCTTGACGGGGCCATTTTTAATAATCCGTTTGGATTAGACGCCGCCACACCAGGTGGGCAAACCAATTCACAACCCATTTCGCTGGATGCTATAGATCAGATACAGGTAACTACGGCGCCCTATGATGTTACCCAGTCCGGTTTTACAGGTGCATCAGTAAATGCTGTAACCAAAAGTGGTTCAAATGAATTATATGGTACGGTCTATGGTTTTTTTCGGAATGATGATCTTACGGGAGGAAAAATAAATGGTGATAAAGTATTTAAAACAGGATTAGAACAAAAGCAATATGGTGTTAGTATTGGCGGCCCTATAATAAAGAATAAATTGTTCTTTTTCGTGAATTTTGAGCGCGATGAGCTAACATCCCTTGGAACAGATGGCTTTGTTCCAAATACCGGGACAGGGGAAATAAATGAGAGTAGGGTGCTGGAATCCGACTTTCAATTGGTGGATAATTTACTACGCCAGGTAGTTATAGGTCAGGATGATGGTGGAAATAACATTTTCTATGACCCGGGCAGATATACAGGATTTAATTTTAACCAGGAATCTACCAAAGGGATAATAAAACTTGATTGGAATATTAATGATAAAAACCGATTGGCAATTATATATAATTTCCTCGATGCATCAAAGGGGAAACCAGCCAATAGAGATGCCATTACCTTCAGGGGTCCGAATACGCAGACCTTACAGTTTGAAAATGCCGGTTATGAAATAAACAACAAAATACAATCGTTTCAGCTGGAACTAAATTCTAAATTAACAGACGAGGCTACGAATAAACTACAAGTAGGATATACCCATTTTGATGATTTCAGGAATCCTTTCTCTACACCGGCGCCTAGTATTGTAATTCTGGATGATACAGGGAGCTCAAATTATATTATTGGAGGTCATGAACCCTTCTCAATTAATAATACCCTGGACCAAAAAGTTTTTCAGATAACAAACAATCTTAACTTTTTTCAAGGAGATCATACATTCACAATTGGTTTTTCCTTTGAAAAATTTGAGTTTGACAACTCTTTTAACTTGGGGGCTTATGGTGCTCAGGGAGTTTTCTTTCCAACGACTACAATAACAGATTTTCCAAATTTCGCAAGTTCGGGACAGCTTCAGCAGTCATTTGATGATGCCATTGCTACAAATAATGCGTTTAACGCTGCAGGAGTAGGAAACCCCGGTGGATGGGCACTTGCGGAAACAAATGTGGGTCAATTATCCTTTTATCTTCAGGATCAATGGGATATAAAAGAAAATTTCAAACTTACTTATGGGATTCGGTTTGATAAGCCCTTATATTTTGATACTTCAGAAAAAATCAGGGAAAATATAGCTCGAAAAGGCGGGGAGTCTGGGACTTATATTCCATCAATTCAATATTTTGACCCGGCTACCAATGAACCAATATTCCTAGATTCAGAACAATTACCCACTAATAAAGTATTGTTCTCACCAAGAGTTGGGTTTAATTGGGATGTAAATAATGATAAAACACTGCAAATCAGAGGGGGATCGGGAGTGTTTACAGGAAGGTTTCCATTCGTATGGCTCGGTAACCAGGTGCAGGGAGTAGATTTTTTCTTCTATCAGATAGTAGATCCGGATTTCAAATGGCCACAGGTTTGGAGGACAAATGTCGGTGTTGACAAACAATTTGAAGATGGGTTAATACTAACCGCTGATGTATCATACACTAAGGATATAAATGCGGCCCATGTTCAAAACTGGGGGCTTAGCGCTCCGTCTCTGACGCTTAACGGAGTGGATAACCGTGCGGTGTATTCAAACGATGATAAATCGCAAATTTTTGGTGGACCAACGAATGCCTACGTTTTTACTAATTCTGATAAAGGAAGAATTTGGAACGCTTCGGTAAAAGCCCAAAAGACATGGGATAATGGCATATATGCAATGGCAGCTTATAGTTTTTTAAACGCAAAAGAAGTAAACTCTATTGATGCTGAAATTACCGGAGATGCCTTTGCCGGTAATGCCATAGTTGGAGATGCAAATAAAGATGTACTTTCTTTTTCAAGATATGGTGATACACACAGAGTTATTGGAGTTTTCTCCAAAGGATTTTCTTCAGGAACTACAGTTTCGGCATTCTTTGAATATGCAAAAAGTGGTCGTTATAATTATATTTATGGAGGAGATATCAATAATGACGGCTCTAGTATAAATGACCTGCTCTATATTCCAACGGCTTCGGAACTAACACAAATGAACTTTAGCGGTGCGGGCCAGGCAGAAGCCTTTGAAGCATTTATTCAACAAGATGACTATCTGAGTGGTCGAAGGGGTCAATATGCAGAACGATATGGTGCTTTAGCCCCCTGGAGAAGTACTTTTGATATAAAGGTATTGCAGGATATTAATATTAATGACAAAAATAAATTTCAAATAAGTCTTGATATTCTTAATTTCGGGAATCTTCTCAATTCTAATTGGGGTGTTGTTGATGCGCCCAATTTTGACCAGTTAATGGGTGTAACTGTTGATGACACCAATACGCCTACTTATACATTCGACCCAAGCAGGAGTAGTACATTTGGAGCTGTTACTTCAGAGATTTCCAGATGGAGAATGCAGATTGGGTTGCGTTATATATTTAATTAAATAACATTTATATTAAATAGGGCTGCACATTTTGTGCGGCCTTTTTATTTTTGTAAAATGAAATATGCCAGGCTTACTAAGCAGCAATTTGAGGAATTGCACAATGAGTTTATCAATTTTTTAGCAACACAGTCTATTACGGCGAGCGAATGGGAAACATTAAAGCAAACTAAACCTCAGGTTGTTGAAGAGGAATTGGATGTATTCAGTGATCTTGTATGGGAGGGTGTGCTGGGTAAGGTTAGGTATCTGGAGAATATTTCCGCACAGCACATGCATTTATTCCATTTAGCTGATAAGGAAATGAAACTGATATCTGTAAAAGTATTAAACCCGGATATTGATTTAAATACATCTATTGGTTTTAATTGGTTTAAAAAGAACTGGCAATCAGATTTTGTTGAGTATCTAAACGCCTCTAAAGCCTATTCCGGGGATAAGAATTTGGATAAATTTAAACTTATTCAGGAAGGTGCCGTAATTACAAAAGGAGAATTATACCGGTGGTTTGATAACATAATTGGATAATAATGATCATCCAACTAATACAGGTTTGCACAAACAATTATATTTGCAGCAGTTAGCATAATTTATGGCACACAAACCATCCATACCAAAAGGAACCAGAGATTTTTCGCCTCCTGAGATCGAAAAACGAAATTATATAATTCAAACGATACAAAAACATTTCAAAAATTTTGGTTTCCAGCCCATTGAAACACCATCATTTGAGAATCTAGATACACTTATCGGGAAGTATGGTGATGAGGGTGATAGGTTAATTTTTAAAATTTTGAATTCAGGTGATTTCATAAATAAGGTAGATGACGCAACCTATAACGCCAGAAACTCAAAATCCCTTACTCCTAAAATTGCTGATAAAGCACTGAGATACGATCTGACAGTGCCCTTTGCGAGATATGTGGTAATGCATCAGAATGAATTGGATTTTCCATTTAAAAGGTATCAAATTCAACCGGTATGGCGAGCAGACCGGCCTCAGAAAGGCAGGTTCCGGGAATTTTATCAGTGTGATGCCGATGTAGTTGGAACAAAATCGCTGATTCAGGAAGTAGAATTCATTCAACTGTATGATGCCGTTTTTACAGATCTGGGTCTGAATAATGCTATAATAAAGCTGAATAATCGGAAAATACTATCAGGCATTGCAGAGGTAATTGGCGAAAAACAACATCTGGTGGACTTTACCATAGCACTTGATAAACTGGATAAGATTGGGAAAGACGGGGTAATGAATGAAATGCTGAACAAAGGGATTTCTTCTAAAGCAATCAAAATAGCAGAACCACTCTTTTCACTTAGCGGCACAAATTCTGAGCAATTAGAACAACTTAAAAACTTTTTGAAAGATTCTGAAGAAGGACACAAAGGGGTTGAAGACCTTGCCTTTATTTTAGATGCATTAGATAAATTGGGATTAAATTCAACTAAAGTAAGTATAGATGTCACGCTGGCAAGAGGATTAAATTATTATACAGGAGCAATTTTTGAAGTAGCGCCACCTTCAGAAATAAGTATGGGATCCATAGGTGGAGGAGGTCGTTATGATGATCTTACGGGGATTTTTGGACTTAAGGATGTGAGCGGTATTGGAATTTCCTTCGGTCTGGATCGGATATATCTGGTTATGGAGGAGCTGGGCCTCTTTCCTGATAACATCGGCCGGGCATTAGACGTGTTATTCCTGAATTTTGGGGAGCGGGAGGCTATGGCTTCCTTAAAATTAATTGCAAAGCTCCGTGAAGAAGGAATTAAGACTGATCTTTATCCGGATTCTTCCAAGATGCAGAAGCAAATGAAGTACGCAAATAAGAGGAATGTACCTTTTGTTGTAATTATTGGTGATCGTGAATTGGCAAATAATTCTTTTGTAGTTAAAGACATGTCCAAAGGAGATCAGACTACCTATGATTTCTCGGATATAGGAAGATTTCTCGTGGATTTAAAGCTGTTCCTTAATTGATTTTATAATTGTTTTGTAATATTCCGTGCTATGCGGAACATATTTTGCAGTATTGGCCAGTCCCCAAACTTCGTCGGCAAACTTAATCAAAGGTATCATAGTTAAGGCTTCAACCTCACTATCCTGTTTTTTGAGAGTATTGAAAGGAACCTTTAATTCACATAGAAATGTGTGGTGATATTCATTATCAATAAGATTTTTTCTTTGCTGCTGTGTCGATTTGAATACCCCAATCTTAATAAGATCTTCTTTTACTATAGTTAATCCAATTTCTTCCTTCACCTCTCGTATGGCCGCACTGCAAATGTCTTCACCGGCACCTATATGTCCTGCAACGGAGACATCCCAGAGTAGCGGGTGTGTATCTTTGAATCCCCCTCTTTGCTGTATCAGAACTTCCCCTCTTTTAGTAAAAAACCAAATATGTACCGTGGGGTGAAAGATACCATGCCGATGTGCATCAGATTTTAAAATGGTCTGTCCTGTATAGTTCCCTTGCTCATCCAGGCGGTCTACGAGTTCATCCATGTTCTGATTAATCAAAAATTATCACATAAGCCAAGTTAATCGAAATAACTGAATGTCTCTCCGGATTTAATGGTTAACAGAGTTTCATAAATTAATCGAATAACATTTTCTATATCATCCCTGTGCACAGTTTCTACAGTAGTATGCATATATCTTAAAGGGAGAGAAATTAGAGCGGAGGCAACTCCTCCATTGCTATAGGCAAACGCATCCGTATCCGTCCCGGTCGATCTGGATGCTGCCATGCGCTGAAATGGTATTTTTTTGGCTTCGGCCGTTTCAATAATTCGTTCTCTAAGTTTATTCTGGACGGCCGGAGCATAGGAAATTACAGGTCCCGATCCTAATTCAGTATGGCCTTGCTTTTTCTTATCGATCATTGGTGTAGTTGTATCATGACATACATCAGTAATAATCGCAGCATTCGGGCGTATAGTTTGTGTAATCATTTCCGCGCCTCTCAGACCAATTTCTTCCTGTACGGCATTTGTTATATAAAGACCAAAAGGTAATTTCTTTTTATTCTCATGTAAAAGTCTGGCAACTTCAGCTATCATGAATCCACCTGCTCTATTATCTATTGCACGGCAGACGTACTTTTCCTTATTCAAAACCTGAAATTCATCCGGATAGGTAATTACACAGCCCACATGGACACCCATTTTTTCAACTTCTTCTTTATCCTTGGCTCCTACATCAATAAAGATATTATCTAACTTAGGAGGTTCTTCTTTCGCACGGTCACGCGTATGTATGGCAGGCCACCCGAAGATGCCTTTTACAATTCCGTTTTTGGTATGAATATTTACCCATTTTGAAGGAGCTATTTGATGATCGCTACCACCGTTGCGAATAACGTAAAGGAGTCCGTTATCCGTAATGTAGTTTACATACCAGGAAATCTCATCGGAATGTCCTTCAATAACAACTCTGTATTCTGCTTCAGGATTAATTACGCCAACCGCGGTCCCGTAGGTGTCGGTAATAAAAGTGTCTACATAGGGCTTCACATAATTCATCCACAATTTTTGACCTTCCCATTCATAACCAGTAGGTGAGGCGTTGTTAAGGTATTGTTCAAAAAAAGTCAATGATTTTTTGGTGATAATCTTCTTTTGGCTCATGTATTTATAATTTGAATACAAACTTAACAATATTCACTTTTATTTAGTAATGAGGTCCAATGTTTATCATTAATTTTGGCAAGAAATTTGAAATAAAAATTAAGTGAACAAGTACTTACATCTTATTCTGATATTTTTTCTTGGCGCTATTGGATTTTCGCAGATAAAAGAAAGGCCTCTCGATTCTATCGCTGAAAAAATGATAATCATTGAGGGTGATTCAATTTTTCAACAATCAATTGCCCTTGAAGAGGTATATATATTTGGTAAATTGAATTTTTCATCTTATCAGGATAAGCTAAAATATTATATCCTGCGAAGAAAGACCTTTAAAGTATACCCCTATGCAAAAATGGCTTCCGAAAGGTTGGAGGAACTTAATGATAGTTTGTTGAAAATTAAAAGAAAGCGGAAAAAGAAAAAGTATACAAAAAAAATACAAAAATATATTGAAGAAGAGTTTTCTGAAGAATTAAAAAAGTTGACTCGTACTGAAGGACAGATTTTAGTTAAACTGATCTACAGGCAAACCGGAAATACGACCTATGATCTGGTTAAAGATTTACGAAGTGGGTGGCGTGCTTTTTGGTACAATACCACAGCAAAAATGTTCAAGATAAGTTTAAAAGAAGAATACCACCCCGAAAGTATACACCAAGACTACCTTATTGAAGACATCTTACAAAGAGCTTTTGCCGCTAGCCAGCTGGTGCGACAGGAATCTGTATTGGATTATGATTATGCTTCATTAACTAATAAATGGGCTAAGAGAAAAAAGGAAAAAAAATAGTTGCAGATAACGTTAAAATAAAGTAACTTTATAAGCCTTTTTTTGCTTTCACTCTTATAGCAAAAAGCTAGTAATAAGTACGTTAAAAATTGAGGCAAAAATTATTTCATAAAAATACTTGAAATTTATTTTTAATTAAAAAAAGTGCTCTATATTTGCACCCGCTTAGCTGGGCAGTAGTTTTGGTTAAGT
>CBDUGN010000052.1:0-19124 GCA_965366915.1 uncultured Eudoraea sp.
CCTGGCCTATAAGCCTTCGGAAAGCAATAGAACTATTGATGAAACCTTAGATCATCTTTATAACTTATCTCGCGTCGTATACAACTCTGCTGTAAAGGAGGTAAATGATAGAACAGAGTCCGGGGAAGAAGTTCTTACTTACCAGGAAAAACGAAAGCAAACTTTATTAAATTTCAAAAAAGCCAGGGAAATTTTTATTGATGCCAAAGATCTCAATGAACATCCGGTAATCTTTAAGACCAAATCAGGCACATTTAATAATCCATTCTGGAATCAGATAAACGGTCCTATTGAGGATGCGGTCTGGCATTGTGGTCAGATCGTAGTATTAAGAAGAGCAGCCGGCAATCCGATAGATTCGAAAGTAAATGTATTTACTGGTGTCAGGCGTACAGAGTAATTATTCATGAATAACGAGAGATACCTCTTATAATATATGTTCTAATTCTCTGAAAGTATTCACTCAATAATAAGATAATTGTTGTTCCTTCATACTATTTTATTAGAAGGGGGCATTTGCATTTAAATGCTATTGTTTATTTTTAAAGCAATGACATTAATCACCTTTATACTCTTCACCGGGTTTGTTGCCCTTTATGCTACCTGGAAACTCCGGCGGGATAAATTAAATACCAAAGACGGCTATTTTCTGGGAGGCAGATCACTTACAGGAGTTGTCATTGCCGGATCTTTGCTTTTGACAAATATTTCTACAGAGCACCTTGTAGGAATGAATGGCTCTGCTTATAAAAATGGGGCCATTATAGTAGCATGGGAGGTGACTTCGGCCTTAGCTCTGGTAATTGCTGCTTTGTATTTTGCACCACGTTACTTAAAAATGGGTCTGACAACCATTCCGGAATTTTTGGAAAAACGTTTTGATGGCCTTACGAGAACCCTTGTTGCATTATTGCTTATTATATCATTTGTAGCTACGCTTTTGCCTATAGTGCTATATACCGGGGCATTAAATATTGAAGCTATATTTGAAATATCCGAACTACTGAATGTAAGCCAAAAAGAAGGTATTTGGATTACCATAATTAGTGTTGGAGGAATTGGAGCTGTATACGCCATATTTGGTGGACTTAAGATGGTAGCTTACACTGACACAATAAACGGATTTGGTCTGCTTGTGGCCGGTTTGCTTGTTCCTATTTTGGCCCTTTGGAGTATAGGTGATGGAAATCTGGCGGAAGGCATAAGCCTGGTTTTCAAAAAAAACCCCGGTAAATTTAATGTTATTAGCAGAGAAACGGGTATTGGGCCCGGATCGAGATCTGCAATCTTACCCTTTGAAGTAATTTTTACCGGACTGATGTTAAACCAGATTTATTTCTGGACCATGCACCAGTCAATTATCCAAAGAGTACTTGGGGCAGTTAGCCTTAAAGAAGCCCAAAAAGGGTTATTGTTTACCGGTCTATTGAAAATTCTGGTTCCTCTTGTAATTGTGCTTCCGGGCCTTATTGGGTTTTATTATTTTGGGGAAGAATTTTATGATAATCCGGACAGTGTATATCCCAATCTGGTGAAAATGGTCTTACCTGCATGGTTAACAGGTTTCTTTGTCGCCGTAATGATGGGGGCAATACTTACTACATTCAACAGTGCATTGAATAGCGCCGCGACAGTTTTTAGCCTGGGTATATTTAAAAGATATATCCAAAAAAATGCAGCCGAGAGAAGACTTGTAAATATTGGTAAATGGACCTCAGCCATACTTGCATTCTTCGCCATTGGCATAGCACCCTTTGTAGCCAATGCACCCGAAGGTCTTTATCAACTCTTGCAACAACTTAACGGCATATTTTTCATCCCAATTGCAAGCGTAATTATTGCAGGTTTTTTATTGCCTAAGGTTTCTGCTACCGGAGCTAAGGCCGGCTTATTCTTTGGCTTGTTCTTCTATATTTTAAGCTACTTTATCCTGGAAGTAGATCTGCATTTTGTTCACATTTGGGGAATAGAATTCGTACTTAATATTGGCATAATGCTATTAATATCAAGGTTTTATCCAGATAAGAAGACTTTTGTAATTAAAGATGCCGGAATATTGAACCTTAAGCCATGGAAATTTGCGGGGCCTTTTAGCCTATTTTTGGTAGTATTCACCATTATTTTGTACCTTTTACTAGGAAATGTCTAGTATGGAAAAAGTATTTAGAAATTATAATGATACAGATGTAAATGCTGCTGTGCGAGAACATTATCGCAAAATGCGGCAAAGACAAACCTTTGAATATGTTCAACGGATGCAAAGAAAGTATTTAAAGTTTGACAAACCCATGGATCTCTGGGAGGCTATGAGCCATTTAAATGACTTAATAGATGTGAGTGATCCTGATTTGGATCTCCCTAATGTGCAACACCTTATTCAAAGTGCAGAAGCTATTAGGGCGGACCATCGGCCGGACTGGATGCAATTGGTTGGCCTTATACACGATTTAGGTAAAGTTATGTTTCTATGGGGAAGCGATGAAGATGGAACAAGCCAGAATGAACAATGGGGAATGGTTGGTGATGTTTTTGTTGTTGGATGTGCACTACCAGAATCTTGTGTTTACCCTGAATTCAATGAGCTTAATCCGGATATGAGTGATTCCAGATATAATTCAGAATTAGGAATATATAATAAACATTGTGGTCTGGATAATCTTACTTTGGCCTGGGGCCATGATGAATATCTATATCAGGTATTAAAAAACCATAATGGCAACTTAATTCCGCAAGCCGGAATGGTAATGATCAGATATCATTCTTTTTATCCATGGCATAGCGGAGGAAGTTATGCCTCTTTACTCTGTGCCAAAGACAAAGAATATTTAAATTGGATAAAGGATTTCAATAAATATGATCTCTATACCAAATGCAATAAGACCTATGATCTCGATGAGATTAAGGATTATTATCTGCCAATAGCTCAAAAGTACCTCGGAAGTGGCCCGATTTTCTGGTAGGGGAAGAATTAAAAAAGGAGGTCTCAAAAAGGGGAAATCCAGTACCACAATATTGATAATTTCATAGAATTAGCTGGTGTTACAGATTTCGGGTTACGCTTCATAGGTAAAAGCCTTGGTAAAGTCTTCAAAAAAACATTAAATAGACACATTTCTGCCCTCAAATTATTTTTTTAATGGGAATTAAACGGTTAGCAATCTTTAATAAAATTTATGATATATTAACAAATTAAGATGATCAAAATCATTAAATTAGAGAGAAATGGGTTGTATTTTTGCAACCAATTGTTATAAAAAATCTACAACATGAGACGTAATATATACCGTAAATTCAAAAATTTACTTTTATCAACATTCGCTGGAATTACTATGTTACTGGGAATGCCAGCAAATATCCACGCAGCTACTTTCTTCCAGGAAGAGGCTCAGGAAGTAACATCATACAATCAATTCAGAGGAGAGGTTGTCGACGCTCAAACTAATAAACCCCTGGTGTTTGCCACACTTACTTTGGAAGGAACTAATATTAGCACCATAACAAATACAGAAGGTAAATTTCTGTTAAAAATTCCTACAAATATCAAACAGGGAAATATTGTTATAGCCTTTTTGGGTTATAAATCTTCTGTAATTCCTTTAGGGCAATTAAAGGAAAACAATAATAAGATTTCATTAATGATCTCAATAACTAAATTGGATGAGGTAAATGTTGTTATCCCAAAAAGTGCCAGGGCCCTTGTTAGGGAAACGCTTAGAAAGAAAGGCGAAAATTACTTTGACGATCCCACGCTTATGACGGCGTTTTACAGAGAAACTATTAAAAAAAGAAAGAGAAATGTATCGCTTTCCGAAGCCGTTGTAAACATATATAAATCTCCTTATACTACAGGGCAAAAAGATGCTGTGCAGCTTTATAAGGCCAGAAAGAGTACAGATTATAGCAAATTAGATACCGTGGCGCTAAAACTGCAAGGAGGTCCATTTAATGCACTTTATGTAGATATCATGAAATACCCGGAATATATCTTTAATGAAGCTACGATGGAAGACTATAATTTTACTTTTGAAAGGTCTACCCGGATTAATGACAAATTGATTTATGTAGTTAGTTTTAAACAACGTCCGGATATTTATGACCCGCTTTATAAAGGACAATTATTTATTGATGCTGAAAAAAAGATACTTACCAGCGCTATTTATTCTTTAAATATTACAAATAAGGAACTGGCCAGTAAAATGTTTGTCAGGAAGAAACCCAGGAATGCCAAGGTATATCCAACAGATATTGCCTATAGGGTAGATTATAGGGAAAAAGATGGAAAATGGTATTATGGATATAGCAATGCGCTGTTAGAGTTTAAAATCAACTGGGATAAAAAGCTTTTTAATTCCGTTTATAGCATGAGCTGTGAAATGGCGGTAACGGACTGGGAAAAGAATATTTCCGGTGAAGTTCCTAAATCTAAGGACAGACTAAAATCATCTATTATACTTAGCGATGCCGCTGTTGGATTTTCAGATCCCGATTTCTGGGGAGAATACAATATTATTGAACCTGAAAAATCTATTGAATCTGCCATAAAAAAGATTCAACGACAATTAAAAAGGTCTAAGCCTCAAGGTGGCGAATCTGCACCATAGACTTAGCCTTTATATAGCATTTAGTAATCGGCCTCCTTCTGAGGCCGATTTATATTTAATTGACTTCATGAATACCCTTTATGGCTCAGATTTTGTAATTGATAGTTATGAACAATTGTTCATAAAACACGTTCATAACCTGTTGATTTTTAAATCCTTATAAATTTTGAATTATTCTCAAAAATGATTTATATTTATATCATGGTTTAAGGGGTATACCTGTCTAGGGTAAATCATTAGAGCCATTATAAAGTTGACGTTCTTTATATTATTGTTTAATCTTAAAATTAATTTAGGGTAATTTATTACCAGATTTTAATTAAAGATGAGCATAATGAAGGAGGGCTGTAGTCTTCCTATGTTATGTGAGTTCGTTTGCGTTAAATATAGAGCTTAGGTTTTATGTTTAAGATAAGTGAATTAAGACGATAAGAAGATACCTTCATGTGTTGCTTGGTTGAAAAATTGAGAACAAAGAAAGTTTCAAACGTTGATATAGTTAGTCAAATGCAATCATTGATTGCGGTACTGCACTTCGGTACAGAACAAAAAGTTTGCTGGCTATTTCTAGAAAGCCATATCTGTGTACTTGTACAGCGATATGGCTTTTGTTTTTATACCCTCCCTTTGTAAATAATTCTAGGAAACATTTTTAAGCAATATGCGCATAGAAATCTCAACTAAAGTTTAATAATCTGACGTTTATTGCAACCTTAATATTGTATATTTGCTGCGCTTTAAATAAATCTAATTTACTTTATGCCAAAAATTATCTATACCAAAACTGATGAAGCGCCTGCTTTGGCCACCCAATCCTTTTTACCAATTGTAAAAGCATATACTAAAACATCGGGTCTAGTCATTGAATTAAAAGACATCTCATTAGCAGGTAGGATATTGGCAATCTTCCCAGATTATTTAGAAGCTAATCAGCAAATCCCGGATGACCTGACTGAATTGGGTAACCTGGCAAAAACCCCTGAAGCAAACATTATAAAGCTTCCTAATATTAGTGCATCAGTTCCTCAATTAAAAGAGGTAATTGAGGAGCTTCAGAATAAAGGGTATAAATTACCTGATTATCCTGATGAACCCAAAAATGAAAAAGATTTTGAGATTAAGTCCAGATACGATCGTGTCAAAGGTAGTGCAGTAAATCCGGTATTACGAGAAGGCAATTCCGATCGAAGAGCTCCGGTACCTATAAAGAATTATGCGAAGAAAAATCCGCATTCCATGGGTGCCTGGCATTCAAATTCAAAAACACATGTTGCTACAATGGGACATGGTGACTTTAAATCCAATGAAAAATCACTGACTATTGAAAAAGCCAGTGATGTTAATATAGTTTTAAAGGCAACTGATGGTTCGGTAAGTACATTAAAAGAAAAGATTTCCTTATTGCAAGGTGAGATAATTGATGCAACCGTCCTTAGCAAATCTGCACTTCTTGAGTTCTTAAAAGAACAACTGGCAGATGCCAAGAAAAAAGGAGTTTTATTCTCAGTTCATCTCAAGGCAACTATGATGAAAGTCTCTGACCCTATTATTTTTGGTCATGTTATGGAGGTTTATTTTGCTGATGTATTTAACAAGTATTCAGGACTATTTGAGGAAGTTGGTATTAGTTCCAATGATGGCCTCGAAATGTTATTCGAGAAATTACAAACCCTGCCCGAGAGTAAAAGAACAGAAATTGAGGAGGATATTATGCATGCGCTGAATGATGGCCCAGATCTTGCTATGGTAAATTCCGAAAAAGGAATTACTAACCTTCATGTTCCAAGCGACATCATTATTGATGCATCCATGCCTGCTATGATCCGTACTTCTGGTCAAATGTGGAATAAGGAAGGAAAACTACAGGACACCAAAGCCATTATCCCTGATAGCAGCTACGCCGGAATATATCAGGCTACTATAGATTTTTGCAAAAAGAACGGAGCATTTGATCCCCGCACAATGGGAACCGTACCTAATGTTGGCCTAATGGCCCAGAAGGCAGAAGAATACGGATCACATGACAAAACCTTCGAAATTGCAAAGGATGGTATTGTAAGCATTATTGACAATCACACCGGCAAGGAACTTTTAAATCATAAGGTTCAAGAAGGCGATATATGGAGAATGTGTCAGGTTAAAGATGCGCCAATTCAGGATTGGGTAAAACTTGCTGTAAGCAGAGCAAGAACTTCAAATACCCCTGCTGTATTTTGGTTGGATAAGGAGCGTGCTCATGATGCAGAACTGATTAAAAAAGTAAACAAATATCTTCCTGAAAATGATATTTCAGGTTTGGATATCAGAATTCTGTCGCCTTTAGAGGCTACAAACTTTACACTAAATCGGATTATTGAAGGTAAAGATACCATCTCGGTATCTGGGAATGTATTGAGAGATTATTTGACAGACCTTTTTCCTATTCTCGAAGTTGGTACCAGTGCAAAAATGCTTTCTATTGTGCCCTTAATGAATGGGGGCGGATTATTTGAAACAGGTGCGGGAGGTTCTGCTCCAAAACATGTGGAACAATTCCTGGAAGAAGGTCACCTGAGATGGGATTCATTAGGCGAATTCTTAGCACTAAGTGTATCTCTCGACTTTTATGGAAATAAAAATAATAACCACAAAGCTTTGGTCTTAGCCAAAACACTTGATAGGGCCACTGAAGAATTTTTAGATAACGATAAATCGCCGTCAAGAAAAGTAGGTGAGTTAGATACCAGAGGAAGTCATTTTTTCTTAGGATTATATTGGGCAAAGGCGCTTGCCGAACAGGAAGAAGATCAAGAACTCAAAACAACTTTTACTGCACTCTACAATTCACTTGAAAAAAATTGCCTAAAAATTGAGGAAGAATTGATTAATGCACAAGGAACGCCACAGGATATAGGAGGCTACTATAAACCAGATCCCGTACTTATGAGCAGTGCTATGCGGCCCAGTGAAACCTTAAATCTCTTATTAAAACAAATTTGATATAATCTATTAATATAATTATTAACCCCGGCAAATTTGGCTGGGGTTTCTTTGTTTTAAAATACTGTTAACAATGATTTGATTATGTTCTTAATCCATATTTTTACTGAAAATTGCTTAAATGAACCAACCATTACGACAATTCGTAATTGCTTTTTTTCTCCTATCCTCGATTGCGCTCTTTTCACAACAAAGATTTACCCTGAGTGGAACAATTACAGAAGCATCAAGTAATGAAACTTTGATAGGGGTTACTTTACTGGTACCTGATCTTAATACAGGTGTTACCACAAATGATTATGGTTTTTACTCCCTAACCCTGCCCGAAGGAGATTATCAAATCAGACTGAGTTATTTGGGATATAAGGACATAGTGCAAACTATATCACTTACAGAGGACCTCAGACTAAATTTTGAAATGTTTGAAGAGGCTGAACAACTAGACGAAGTTGTAGTAACTGAAGATGTGGAAAAAATCAATATTCGAAAACCACAAATGAGCGTAAATACGCTTTCTGTGCAGACCATTAAGAAAATTCCTGTGATTTTGGGTGAAGCCGATGTAATAAAATCACTACTCCTTTTACCTGGCGTTACCAGTGCCGGAGAAGCCTCTTCAGGTTTTAACGTCCGGGGCGGGGCTGCAGATCAGAACCTCATATTGCTGGACGAAGCCACTATTTTTAACTCGTCTCATTTGTTTGGGTTTTTCTCCGTTTTTAACCCGGATGCTATAAAGGATGTTAAATTGTTTAAAGGGGGTATTCCTTCGCGATATGGGGGACGTGTTTCTTCTGTTCTTGAAATATTTCAGAAAGAAGGGAATAGCAATAAATTTCATATGACTGGCGGCATAGGTGCAGTTGCTAGCAGGCTATTGGCAGAAGGCCCAATTGTAAAAGATAAAGCAGCCTTTTTAATAGGTGGCAGAGCCTCATATGCGCATCTATTTCTTCCTCTGTTTGATAATCAAAATAAAGCCTATTTCTATGATCTCAACACCAAATTAAATTATAAAATAAATGAAAGAAATAGTATTTATCTTTCGGGTTATTTCGGTCGTGATGTCTTTAGTATCTCAAATAATTTTGTAAATACCTATGGCAATAGTGTGGTTAACTTTCGTTGGAACCACCTTTTTTCTAACAAATTATTCTCAAACCTCTCATTAATCTATTCTGATTATTATTATGGTCTGGAACTCGATTTTGTAGGATTTAAATGGAATTCCGGAATTAAGAATTTTAATGTCAAGTATGACTTTAAACATTATCTAAGTGAGAAATTGCAGCTTAATTATGGGTTAAATAATATCTACTATAAATTCAATCCCGGAAAAATAGTTCCAAACAGTCCGGAATCCGGAATTGTGGAAGAACAACTTATTGAAAAATATGCCAATGAATTTGCGGCCTATTTGGGCGTAGAACAGGATATAACAGAAAACCTAAGCTTACAATATGGCTTAAGATTTAGTTATTTTATGAGACTTGGGCAGGATGAATTGAATGTTTATGAAAATAACAAGCCGGTTATTTTTGACCCCTTTCTTCTTATCTACAGGGAAGCAGAACCCATTGGAACCGTAAACCCAATAGGTGAAACTTTAGCTACATTCGCAAATTTGGAACCACGTATTTCGTTAGCGTATACCCTTAACCCGGATAATTCTTTTAAAGCCAGTTATACAAGACTGGCCCAATACCTTCACTTACTTTCAAATACCAGTTCCCCTACTCCTTTGGATGTCTGGACACCCAGCGGCCCTTTTGTTAAGCCTCAGTTGTTGGATCAATACGCACTTGGATATTTTAGAAACATAAAAAAAGGCGATTATTCCTTTGAGACTGAAGTTTTTTATAAAGACATTCAAAATAGAATAGATTATATAGATGGGGCAAACTTAATAGCCAATAATGCTATTGAACAGGTAATTTTAAACGGTTCTGCGCGGGCATATGGCCTCGAACTGCTGTTTAGAAAAAATCAGGGTAAATTTCAGGGATGGCTTGCCTATACATTATCCCGTTCAGAACAAAGAACTCCCGGCAGAGCTCCTGTTGAAGATACTGGCAGGTCTAATTTAGAAACAGGTATTAATCTCGGGGAATGGTATAGTACTCCTTTTGACAAAACACATGATATTTCGGTATACGGAAGTTATGATCTAAATAAGAAATGGACTTTCAATAGTAATTTTGTATATCAGACAGGACAGCCCACCAACTACCCGGTTGGGCAGTTTGAGTTTCAGGGAATTGTAGTTCCTTATTATGGATTGCGAAACGAGGAGCGATTGCCCGACTATCATAGATTAGATATATCAGCAACTTTAACCCCAAGGAAAAATGAAGGGAGAAACTGGAAGTCAGAGTGGGTATTCAGTCTTTATAATGTTTATAATCGCATGAATGCTGCATCTATTAATTTCAGACAAAATCAGGATACAGGAGTCAATGAAGCCGTGCGTACTTCTATTTTTGGTATTGTCCCTTCTGTAACCTATAATTTTAAATTTTAAGCCGTACTATGAAAAAATACATCTACCTCTTAGCGTTTTTAGTGCTAAATGTTGCCTGTGAAGATGTCATAGACGTGGAACTTCCAACTGAAGAACCAAGGTTAGTAGTAGATGCCCTGATACGGGTTGACATAGATGAACCCTATATTCCTGTGGAGGTTAAGTTATCTTTGAGCAGCGATTTTTTTAATAACAATACCCCAACTTCAGCAGAAAGTGTCATAATTCAATATGATGAGTATGAAGATGGAATAATTATAAATTCAGGTTTTTCCAATTTGGCTGAAGAAATACCAGGATCCGGCATTTATACTCCTGATCCCAACTTTTCATCAGATCAGAGAATACCTACCAGCATCTTAGACAGGGACCTGGTCTTCAACCTATTGATCAGGCATGAGGGCAGACTATATCTGGCTATGACAGAATATGTGCCATCAGTTCCAATAGATTCTTTGATTCAAGGAGATGGAACACTGTTCGGCGATGATGAAACAGAAGTAATAGTAACGTTTACAGATGATCCTGACAGGGATAGTTTTTATCTTATTGACTTTGGCTTTAGTGAATTTCTGGTTACAGAAGACAAATTTTACAAAGGACAGCAATTTAGTTTTTCATACTTCTATGATCAATTATTTGAACCAAATACAGAAATAGAGATTGGACTAATGGGGGCAGATCAGAATTTTTATAATTACATGGATCTCCTCATTGAGCAAACCACAAATAATGCCGGAATTTTTTCAACCCCCGTGGCAACGGTCAGGGGTAATGTGTTTGACATTACCGACATAGACAATATAGATATATCCGACAATGTTGGTCAACCCAACGTATTTCCCCTGGGATATTTTGCAATTGTTCAGGAATATAAGGATACACTGGTCATTCAGTAAGGTAAGTATGTTTGAATTATATCATAGCTATTGAAGCCCGCCCATTAAGCAAATACTTTTCATATGATTCGATTCTTAAAAAACCTAGCTGTAGCTAATTCAATTAAATCCGAAGCATTTTCTATGCTATAAGAAAGAGGCTTTGAAGGATCACGAATTTCTATTACCTCAACATTGCCCATCTCCATAAGGTGTTTATTGTTTATCTCAGATACTCCGCAAACGACAAGAACCGGAATATTGTAACTTTTACCTAGCTGGCATACCCCGTGTATTAATTTTCCTCTTAAGGTCTGCTCGTCAATTTTACCTTCCCCTGTAATAATGAAATCTATTGAATTTGATTCTAAAAGTTTATCAATTCTGGCAAGTTTGAATACGAAATCAGTACCACCAATAAACTTCGCACTTAAAAAGGTCTTTAAACCATAAGCCGCACCACCTGCAGCCCCGGAGCCGGGTATATTGGCATAATCCTTTCCCATTTCCTCTTTTACAATTGTATGCAAATGTTTCAACCCTTTGTCCAGGAATTCTATATCTTCTTTGGTCGCACCTTTCTGGGCCGCATAAACGCAAGCTGCACCCGCAGGCCCGAATAAGGGATTGTCTACATCGTTAATTGCATAAATCTCCAAATTTTGGTAATCTTTCAGGAAGTCCGATGTTTTTATGGTACTAATCTTTGATAAATTTTTGCCTATCGGTTTTAGTGAATTCCCAAATTCATCAAGGAATGAAAAACCACATGCCGCTGCTATTCCCAGACCTGCATCGTTAGTTGCACTGCCCCCCAGGCCAATATATATTTTATTAGCGCCGCGTTGAATGGCGCCTTTAATTTGAATCCCTGTACCCATCGTTGATGTTAGCAGAGGATTGCGTTGCTCAGCACTCAATAATTCCAGTCCTGAAGCTTTAGCAAGTTCAATATACGCATCAGCGGTTTGGGGGTTTACTAAATATTCCGTAGTAATTTTTCTTCCTAATGGCCCTGTTGTATCAACTTTTATGGTTTCCACTTCCATATAGGACCTCACCGAGTCAAGAAATCCATCGCCTCCATCGGATGCGGCAACACTGTATATGCCTGCCTGCGGATAAATCTCTGAAACTGACCTGCTAATTGCCGCTATAACTTGTTTTGCGCTAAGAGATCCCTTAAATTTATCCGGTACCAGAAGAAAATTCATACACTTTAATTATTTATGATTTTAATAATCCAATTAGACTGACCAGTTATTGATTTTGTTTCTTACAGAAACATATTTCGCTAATTACTAAACCCTCCTCTGTATAAATATACCTTAATATTCTTATTTTTAACCAGATCAATCTGGTAGAAGCCGATTATGAAAACGAACAAGGAATTACTAATTAAAGGGGTGAAATACCTTGCCTATACACTGGTGCTCATGTTTACAGCTCCTGTTGTATTGTTTCAGGCGTTCAAAAATACCGAACATTCATTTTATATACCCGTTCTCATTGTTGGTTTTATATTAGCGATTGCTGCAATAGTTATGGGTTTTTATAGTATTAAAGTTCTGATGGAAGGTATTTTTACCGGGAATAAATAACTAATCATTAAAATATAATGGTTTTTAAATCTTATAAAAATCATTTGGGGATATTTTGCCTTCATATTCCTAAGATGCTATCTTTGCAAACTTAAATCCTCATACCGGTATATGATTAAAATAACACTCCCAGACGGGTCAGTTAAAGAGTATGAAAAAGGCATAACTCCCTTAGATGTTGCTAAAAGC
Organism: uncultured Eudoraea sp.; assembly: GCA_965366915.1. Taxonomy (GTDB): domain Bacteria; phylum Bacteroidota; class Bacteroidia; order Flavobacteriales; family Flavobacteriaceae; genus Eudoraea. Next base: position 12,770 of record CBDUGN010000052.1, read on the forward strand.
ATCAGCGAAGGTTTAGCCAGGAATGTTATTTCTGCAAAATTTAATGATACGGTCGTGGAAACCGTTTCTTCATTGAATGAGGATGGCAAACTTGTTCTTTACACCTGGAGCAGTACAGAAGGAAAAAAAGCATTTTGGCACTCCTCCTCACATATTATAGCCCAGGCCCTGGAAGAGTTATACCCGGGAATAAAACTTACAATTGGCCCTGCAATTGAAAATGGGTTTTATTACGATGTTGATTTTGGGGAGCATTCAATTTCTGAAAAAGATTTTCCGGCCATTGAACAAAAAGCACTGGAAATTGCCCGTGGAAAACACGACTTTAAAATGCGTTCCGTTGCCAAAAAGGATGCCCTGCAATTTTATAAAGATCAGCACAATGAATACAAGGTAGAGCTAATAGAAAATCTTGAGGATGGCACCATTACCTTTTGCGATCATGACACCTTCACTGATTTATGCAGGGGCGGCCATATACCTAATACGGGTATTGTAAAGGCCATTAAAATAATGAATGTTGCAGGAGCTTACTGGCGGGGTGATGAGAATAAAACACAACTCACACGCGTCTATGGCATTTCTTTTCCAAAGCAAAAAGAACTCACAGAATATCTTGAATTACTCGAAGAAGCCAAGAAAAGAGATCATAGGAAATTAGGTAAAGAATTGGAATTATTTACTTTTTCTCAAAAAGTAGGACAAGGTTTGCCATTATGGCTTCCAAAAGGTGCTGCTTTAAGAGAGCGTCTTGAAAATTTTCTAAAGAACGCTCAAAAAAAGGCCGGTTACGAAATGGTGATTACTCCGCATATCGGACAAAAAGAATTGTATGTTACTTCCGGACATTATGACAAATATGGGGAAGACAGTTTTCAACCTATTCATACGCCCAAGGAAGATGAGGAGTTTTTATTAAAACCAATGAATTGTCCACACCATTGCGAAATATTCAATTCCAAACCGTTGAGCTATAGGGAACTTCCAAAACGATTTGCCGAATTTGGCACGGTTTATCGTTACGAACAAAGTGGGGAACTTCATGGACTTACACGGGTCAGGGGTTTTACACAAGATGATGCTCATATATTCTGCACACCTGACCAGTTACATCAGGAATTTATAAATGTAATTGACCTTTCTCTTTATGTTTTAGGTTCATTGGGCTTTGAAGATTTTACGGCCCAAGTTTCCTTAAGAGATCCGGAAAAGCCCGAAAAATATATTGGTTCTATAGAAAACTGGGAAAAAGCGGAAAACGCAATCCTTAATGCAGCTGAAGAAAAAAATTTAAATTTCGTTATTGAAAAAGGTGAAGCTGCCTTCTACGGACCTAAATTAGATTTCATGGTCAAAGATGCCCTTGGCAGAAATTGGCAATTGGGTACAATTCAGGTCGACTATAACCTCCCGGAACGCTTTGATCTAACCTATAAAGGCAGTGATAATGAGGAACACAGACCTGTAATGATTCACAGAGCTCCTTTTGGTAGCATGGAACGATTTGTAGCCTTGTTACTCGAACACACCGGAGGAAATTTCCCATTATGGCTTACCCCGGATCAGGCTATTCTGTTGCCGGTTAGTGAGAAACATGAAAAATATGCCGAAAAAGTTTTAAATTCATTGGAAAATCACGAAATTCGCGCGCTCGTTGATGTTAGGAACGAGACTGTAGGTAAGAAAATACGGGAGGCAGAAATGAATAAAATACCGTTTATGCTTATCGTAGGTGAAAATGAAGAGGAACATAATACTATTTCGGTTCGTAAGCACGGAGGAGAAGACCTGGGTATGCTAAGTCTAAAAGAATTTGCAAACTTGGTCGAAAAGGAAATAAGTAGTACATTAAAGTCGTTTAAATAATTAAGTTTAATTAAATATATACGCCATAGCAATACGAAGAAGATTTAGGCCCCAACCCAGGAGGGAAAACAAGAACCCTCATAATATCAATGAAAAAATTACCGCACCAAGTATTCGCTTGGTTGGTGATAACGTTGAAGTGGGAATATATCCCATTGCGAAAGCAATTGCTCAGGCAGAAGAACAAGGTCTGGATTTGGTGGAAATTTCACCAAAAGCAGATCCTCCGGTGTGTAAGATAATTGATTACAAGAAATTCCTTTACGAGCAAAAAAAGCGAGAAAAGGTCATGAAATCGAAAGCCACCAAAGTAATTATAAAAGAAATTAGATTTGGCCCCAATACGGATGATCACGATTATGAATTTAAAAAGAAACATGCTGAAAAGTTTCTGAAGGATGGAGCTAAATTAAAGGCTTATGTTTTTTTTAAGGGCAGATCTATAGTATATAAGGACAAGGGGGAAATTCTCTTGTTGAAACTGGCGCAGGAACTGGAAGAATTTGGCAAGGTGGAGCAGATGCCAAGGCTTGAAGGAAAGCGAATGACAATGTTCATAGCGCCTAAGACGAAAAAATAAGGAAAAAAGAAGCGAGATAAATAAACAAATAGGAAAAAATGCCTAAGATGAAAACAAAATCCAGTGCCAAAAAGCGTTTTAAGCTTACAGGCTCTGGTAAAATTAAAAGAAAGCACGCTTTTAAGAGTCATATTTTGACCAAGAAATCTAAAAAGCGAAAGCTTAAGCTAACACATTCGACATTGGTACATGACTCTGATGTTGCAAATATTAAAGGACAATTAGGTTTAAAATAGACCGTCCTTTGGGTAATTAGTATTAACCATGGAGTTGGGCCAATAAAAGTGTTTCAGAATTATTCTTTAAACCGCCTGCTACAAAAACAAATGTAAAAAAATGCCAAGATCAGTAAATTCAGTAGCTTCCAGAGCCAGAAGAAAAAAGGTAATGAAGCAAGCCAAAGGTTACTTTGGAAGACGTAAAAACGTCTGGACAGTAGCCAAAAATGCGGTTGAAAAAGCAATGCAATATGCTTATAGAGATCGTAGAAATAAGAAAAGAAATTTCCGTGCACTATGGATTACACGTATTAATGCAGGTGCAAGACAACATGGAATGTCTTATTCACAATTTATGGGTAAAGTAAAAGCCAATAAGATAGAACTTAACAGAAAAGTCCTTGCAGATTTGGCAATGAACCATCCCGATGCCTTTAAAGCCATTGTAGATAAGGTTAAATAGTAAAAAGAATTCTCGCTTTAAAGCCCTGATGAAAACCATCAGGGCTTTTTTTATGGTATAATTAAAAGAATTAGCTTCCAAAACAGCTAAGGATCAAACTACGCCCCGAAGCGCTATTTCTATGTTCGCATAAATATATTCCCTGCCAAATACCCAGACTTAAACGTCCGCTGCTTATTGGAATTTGAATTGAAGACCCCATTAAAGATGCTTTAATATGAGCAGGCATATCATCTGAGCCTTCAAAAGTATGTACATAATAAGGAGCATCTTCTGGTACCATAGTATTCATATGTGCTTCAAAATCTGAACGCACTGTGGGGTCAGCATTTTCATTAATAGTTAAGCTTGCAGAGGTGTGCTTTATGAACACATTCAGGAACCCCATCTTAATTCCCCTTATTTCTGGAAAATCATCCATAATAGTCTCCGTAATTAAATGAAAACCTCGCTTATAAGGTTTTAATCGTATTTCTTTTTGATAGATCTTCATTGCCATTTATATTATGTAAAACTTTGTGAAAGTTACTAGTAATTTAAACATAAAAAATACCTTTGCCCACAACAACCCGAAATATGAATTTATCTGCAATAAAAATGGTAGTTACGGATATGGATGGAACACTTTTAAATTCCAGACATGAAGTAAGTCCTCTTTTTTTCGAATTATATAGGGAATTGAGAAAAAGGGAAATCCTTTTTGTAGCGGCCAGCGGCCGCCAATACAACAGTATTGCTGATAAACTGAGTCAAATCGAAAATGAAATAATTATAATCGCAGAGAATGGCGGATTGGCCATACACAATGATCAGGAACTTATTTCAACCCCTTTAGATTCAATTTCAAAAAATGCTATCCTGAGCATTTTAGAAAAGATTGAAGGAGCCCATCCTGTTTTATGTGGAAAACACAATGCATATATTCTAGGTGAATCTCCAAGATTTATCAATACATTAAAAGAGTACTATACCAAATATTCAATTATAGAAGATTTGCAAAAGTTTGAAAATGAAGAAGTGATGAAAATTGCTGTATATCACTATGGAGGTTCTGAAAAACATATATACCCGTCCGTGAAGCACCTTGAGGGAAAACTTATGGTAAAAGTATCTGGCGAAAACTGGGTAGATTTATCACATATAAATGCACATAAAGGTTTTGCATTAAAGAAGATACAGGAGCAACACGGTATTGGTCCCGAAGAAACTCTTGTATTTGGAGACTACAACAACGACCTGGAAATGCTCGCCCTGGCAAAATACAGTTTTGCTATGGCTAATTCACACCCAAATGTCTTAAAATCTGCTAATTACACTACGTTGAGCAATGATAATTTTGGAGTAGAGCGTATCCTTAAAAAACTTATAAAAGATAAAAACTAAGTCTTTTGTTTCTTCTTGCGTGCCGCCGGAAACAAAACATTGTTTAAAATTAGTCGGTAGCCAGGAGAATTTGGATGAAGTTCCAACTCAGTTTTGGGATCCCCTACCCTATGCTGGTAGTCCTCCGGATCGTGCCCTCCGTAGAATGTAAAAAATCCCTTCCCTTTTATACCATGTATATAGCGGGCTTCTCCGTTTATTTTGTTTTCACCTAAAACCAGTACGGTAGGTTTTATTTCATTTCTTTCAAAAGCAGTCGTCTGGCCCATAAATCCTTTTACCAGCGAAGTGTGATTCTGGCATAGCATAGTTGGGACAGGATCCCACTTTGCTGAAAAATCCATTAAACTAAAATAATCTGTCTCTCGTGCAACATTATTCCGTTTACTTGTCATATCAATGGAAGAAAATTCATATCGCAATGGATTTCGTTCCAATGTAAAGTTTGTAAAGGCAAAGGTTTTTTTAAAGTTCAGCCTGCTTTGATAATTGGCATCCGAAGGATCCCCATCAAACATTGGCTCACAAATATCAACGCCGTCGGCGGCGAGTGAAATATCGAAACTATCTGTTGCAGAGCACATTGCAAACATGAATCCTCCGCCTATTACATAATTCCTTATTTTGAGTGCAACAGCTCTTTTTTCCTCTGAAACCTTATTGAATCCGAGCTTTGCCGCTAAGGCCTCCGCTTCCCGTTTACCTTCAATATACCAGGGAGCAGCTCTGTAAGCCCCATAAAACTTACCGTATTGTCCGGTAAAATCTTCATGGTGCAAATGAAGCCAATCATACAAAACAAGCTTATTATCAAGCACTTCTTCATCATAAATGGTTATATAAGGAATTTCAGCAAAAGTCAACGCCATCGTTACGGCATCATCCCATGGTTGATTGTTCTTTGGTGAGTATACCGCAATCTTTGGGGCTTTCTCGAGAATTACTGCCTCTTGATTCCTGGACGGACTGCTTATTTCATCCAGAATGGATTGTGTCTGTCCGTCCGACAGGATTTCGAAACTAACGCCACGAATCTGGCACTCTTTCCGGATACTTTCACCATCAGGCAATAAAAATGAACCTCCCCTATAGTTAAGAAGCCATTGAACTTTTTGTTGTTTGGTTAATACCCAGTATGTAATACCGTAAGCTTTTAGATGGTTTTCCTGACTCTCCGCATCCATTGGAATTAGGATTGTAGAGGCTTTGGCCTGAAAAGAAGCTATAAAAAGATATAGAATTAGTATCAGAAAAGTTGTAGTCTCAGGCTTTCTGAATTTGAATAAGCAGGTTTTAAAAAGGTACATCATTATCATCCGGGTCTAAATCAGAATCATCATTCATTGTGCTTCCAAAAGCTTCTTCCGTATTAGGAAGGTTTTTGGTAATGAAAGGATTATCCCCATCTATATTCATCTTTGACTGAAACTCAAATGGTGAATCAAAGTCATCCAAGTTATCAAATTTACCCAGTTGTGCAATGAACTTTAACCTAATATTATCTAATCCGCCATTCCTGTGTTTAGCTACAATAAACTCTGCCTGGCCCTGAGTTGGTGTTCGCTCTTCATCATCCCACTCATCAATTTTATAATATTCCGGTCGATAAATGAAGGAAACGATATCCGCATCCTGCTCAATAGCGCCAGATTCCCGTAGATCAGACAAAATAGGCCTTTTGCTACCTCCTCTGGTTTCTACAGCCCTTGACAGCTGAGATAAAGCAATTACCGGAACATTTAATTCTTTTGCCAGTGCCTTTAAGTTTCTCGAAATTGTAGAAATCTCCTGTTCTCTATTTCCACCCTTTTGGCTTCCACCCGCAGTCATTAGTTGCAAATAATC
>CBDUGN010000053.1:0-19075 GCA_965366915.1 uncultured Eudoraea sp.
ACGCATTTGTAGTGTATTTAAAACGAGTATGGTTTTCAAATGGCATTCATCATCATTATTCGAATGATAAAATAAAACCCGATTTTTCTAAGGAATATTTAAATTATTTACTTGCAGAAACAGATACAGAACTGAAAGGAGAGCCTTTTGAAGTTATTTTTAATGAAGCGGATAGCAAAAAGGTGAATAAAAAGAAAGGCGTGGATAATGTGGCCTCCTCAGCCGTTAATTTTTATGCTCCGGATATTACGGATACGGATGTGGATGAATTCTACAAGACGGCATATAAAGGCCCGGAAGGCAAGCCAATAGAAACTGGTTTGAATTCTACTCTAGTGAAGGAGAATGGCAAATTGGTTGAAAAGGTATGGAAATCGGGAGGATTGTATGGTACGGCTATAGACGAAATAATCAAATGGCTGGAGAAAGCACAGGCTGTAGCTGAAAATGAAAAACAAGCCAAAACTTTAGGATTGCTAATTGAGTATTACAAAACTGGAAGTCTTGACGTATGGGATGCCTATGCTATAGAATGGGCAACTTCAACCGAAGGGAATATCGATTGGATAAATGGCTTTATAGAAGTTTATAATGATCCTAAGGGTTATAGAGGATCGTATGAGAGCATAATTCAGATAAACGATTTTGACATGTCCAGAAAAATGGCTGTGCTCTCGGAAAATGCCCAATGGTTTGAAGATAATTCACCCCTTATGGAAGAGCATAAAAAGGACAATGTGGTCGGGGTTTCTTATAAGACCGTAAATGTTGCCGGAGAGGCCGGTGATGCCTCCCCAAGTACACCAATCGGGGTAAATCTCCCTAATAATAATTGGATACGCCAGCAACATGGAAGTAAGTCTGTGTCATTGGGAAATATAGTTGATGCATATAGTAATGCCGGAGGGAGTGGTAGATTAAAAGAATTTGCCAATGATGAAGAGGAGATCAGGCTTGAAGAAAAATATGGTAAACTGGCAGATAAATTACATACAGCATTGCATGAGGTAATAGGTCATGCTTCAGGACAAATAAATCCGGGGGTTGGTCAACCCAAGGAGACATTAAAGAATTATAGATCTACTATAGAAGAGGGTAGAGCAGACCTGGTTGGCCTTTATTTTGTTATGGATCCTAAGCTGGAGGAATTGGGTCTGGTAGAAAACTGGGAAGAAACTGCTAAAGCCTCATACGATGGGTATATAAGAAATGGTCTGATTACGCAATTGGTACGAATTGAATTAGGGGATGATGTAGAAGAAGATCATATGGTGAACAGACAGTGGGTGTCTGCCTGGGTATTTGAAAAAGGTAAAGCAGACAATGTTATAGAAAAATTGAACAGGGATGGTAAAACATATTACAATATCAATGATTATGAGGCTTTACGTGAATTATTTGGAGAATTATTACGTGAAACTCAAAGGATAAAGTCTGAAGGTGACTTCAAAGCTGCCCAGGAATTAGTAGAAGGGTATGGGGTTAAAGTTGATCAGGCTTTGCATGCTGAAGTGCTGGATAGAAATGTACAATTTAAGACTGCGCCCTATAGTGGTTTTGTAAATCCTGTACTGATCCCGACTACTAATGAAGAAGGTGAAATTATTGAAGTTAATTTGATGCAACCTGAAAGTTTTGAAGAGCAGATGTTAAACTACTCTGAAACCTATGGTGTTCTAAATTCCAGGAATTTGATCCTATAAAAGTAAATACCAGGTTGTTAAATGTAAAAAACCGCTCAATTGAGCGGTTTTTCTATTTAAAAATAAATTGAATTCACTTAGTCAAAAGTGTAACTGTTATCTGAAGCTACCTTGTCCGCAATTTGTTCTCTAAGTGCAGCAACATTTGGCTGATTGGTGTATTTTGTAAATCGCTTTAATCCCATAAGCATCATTCGTTGTTCATCGCCCTCTGTAAATGAGACTATTGCTTCTTTACCTTTTTGTATTATTGTATCCACTGCATTGTACAGATAAAGCCTGGACATTGCAATTTGAGTGGCTTGATTTTCTTCCCCGAATCTTTGGGCATTTTTCTCCGTTCTAAGAATGGTAGATTCGGCCATGTATATTTCTATTAATATGTCTGAAGCAGCCAGTAACACTTGTTGGTGTTTTTCCAGATCCGTACCAAATTTTTGCACCGCACTTCCGGCGACCATCAGAAATACCTTCTTAAGACGTGCAATCATATCGTTCTCTTCGGAAAAGAGCTTAGAATAATCCGGAGTATCAAAAGAGGGTATTCCCATAAGCTCATCAGCCACCTTAGTTGCTGGTCCCAATAAGTCTACGTGGCCTTTCATTGCTTTTTTAACCAGCATACCAACCGCTAACATCCTGTTTATTTCGTTGGTTCCTTCATAAATACGTGCTATACGGGCATCTCTCCAGGCCTTTTCCATAGGCGTATCAGCACTAAAGCCCATTCCACCAAAGATCTGGATACCTTCATCTGAGGTTTGTTGGACATCTTCAGAAACCGCTACCTTGAGTATTGAACATTCTATGGCATATTCTTCTACACCTTTAAGTTCGGCCTCCTGGTGCGAATTACCCTCAGCAATACGTATGGCTATCCTGTCTTCAATATTCTTGGCCGCCCTGTAGCAGGCAGATTCTCCTGCATAAGCATTCACGGCCATTTGAGCAATCTTTCCTTTAATAGCTCCGAAATTTATGATTGGCGTTTTAAATTGAATCCTTTCATTGGCATAATTAACAGCCTCACCGAGCACTCTCCTTTGAGCTTCAAGGCAAGCTGCAGCTAACTTTATTCTTCCAATATTCAAGGCGTTCATTGCGATCTTAAATCCATTTCCTCGCTCAGAAAGCATATTTTCAACGGGTACTTTCGTATCACTAAAAAATACTTGTCTTGTGGAGGAGGAGTGAATGCCTAACTTTTTTTCTTCATCGCCCAGAGAGATACCATTTGACGGATCATTTTCAACAATAAAACCTGTAATGTTTTTATCATCTTCAATTCTGGCAAAAACAATAAACAACTTACAGAAGCCAGCATTGGAAATCCACATTTTTTGGCCACTTATGTGATAATACTTTCCATCCTTGGATAAGACAGCCTTGGTTTTCCCGGAATTTGCATCTGATCCAGCACCTGGTTCAGTAAGACAGTAAGCTCCAAACCATTCACCTGATGCCAGTTTGGGCACATATTTCTTTTTTTGCTCTTCTGAACCATATAGCGTTATTGGCATAGTACCTATACCGGTATGTGCTCCAAAGGCCGTGCTAAATGAACCGGTAGCACCGGAAATATAATCACATACCAACATTGTAGAGACAAATCCCATGCCCAAACCTCCGTACGCTTCGGGAACAGCAACACTTAACAATCCTAATTCTCCGGCTTTACGCATGCACTCTTCAGTATAGGCATAATCCTTGTTTTCAAATTTTTCCCAATGCGCCCAGAGCTCACGATCTACAAAATCCTTGGTACTTTCGCGCATCATTTTTTGCTCTTCGGTCAGATCTTCCAGCGTAAAAATATCTTCGCAATTTGTTTTTTTAACTAAAAACTGACCGCCACGTAAGATATCCTTGTTTATTGTTTCGGTACTCATTCTATATACTTTTTATGTTATTAATTTAAAAACTCATAAATCCCGGCTGCGCCCTGGCCTGTTCCCACACACATAGTGACCATTCCGTATTTACCTTTCATCTCGCGCTTTCGCATTTCATCAAATAACTGCACAGAAAGTTTAGCTCCGGTACAACCTAGGGGATGGCCAAGTGCAATGGCTCCTCCATTTACATTTACAAGATCCTGATTAAGATTTAACTCCCTTAGTACAGCCAGAGATTGAGATGCAAAAGCCTCATTAAGCTCTATTAGTGAAATATCATCCTGCTTTAAACCGGCTTGTTTTAATGCCTTTGGGATTGCTTTTACTGGACCAATTCCCATGATACGCGGTTCTACTCCTGCAGCGGCATAATTTACCAAACGGGCAATTGGCTCTAATTTTAATTCCTTAACCATTGCTTCACTCATCACCATTACAAAGGCTGCACCATCGCTCATTTGTGAAGAATTGCCTGCAGTAACACTACCATCCGCTGCAAATACAGGTCTCAACTTGGCAAGAACTTCTTTGGATGTGTCTGCCCTTGGTCCTTCATCTTTATTTACGGTGTAAGTTTTTGTTTCTTTTTTACCAGCCGGATTAACAAAAGTGTGTTCTACTTCAATAGGGACAATTTGTTCCTGAAACTTATTTTCCTCTTGCGCTTTTAATGCTTTCATATGGGAGTTGTACGCAAAATCATCCTGATCATCTCTTGAAACCTTAAATTGTTTTGCAACTGCCTCTGCGGTTAATCCCATACCCCAGTAATAATCTTCATGTCCTTCCTTAGCGATTTCGTAATCGGGGGTTGGTTTGTATCCTCCCATTGGGATATAACTCATGCTTTCCGATCCTCCGGCTATGATACAATCCGCCATGCCTGCCTGAATCTTTGCGGTGGCAATACCTATGGTTTCCAGACCAGAGGCACAATATCGATTTACCGTAACCCCGGGAACATCATCTATTTCTAAACCCATTAAAGATATCAGACGAGCCATATTCAGTCCTTGCTCGGCTTCCGGCATTGCATTGCCCACAATAACATCATCAATTCTTTTTTTATCCAATTGTGGCAACTCTTTCATCATATAAGCGATGGTTTCTGCCGCCAACTCATCAGGTCTTTTAAAACGGAACAATCCTCTTGGCGCTTTACCAACTGCTGTTCTATATGCTTTAACGATATATGCTGTTTTCATTTTTTTAATTTCTTAGTGGTTTACCTGTTTTTAACATGTGCTGAATTCGTTCCAATGTCTTTCTCTCTGTACAGAGCGATAAGAAAGCCTCTCGTTCCAAATCCAATAAGTATTGTTCACTGACAAGAGTTGCTTCAGATAAATCTCCTCCGGCCATTACATATGCTAATTTATCAGCAATTTTTTTATCGTGTTCACTTATATAGTGTCCTGCTTCCATTGAATCCGTGCCTACAAGGAACATACCAAGAGCCTGTTTACCCAAAACCTTTACATCTTTTCTTTTGATGGGTTGCGTATAACCTGCTTGAGCTAAGAGTTTTGCATGTGACTTGGCTGTTGCTATCTGACGATCTTTGTTTACAACGACAATGTCTTTTCCTTTTTGAAGGATTCCCAGGTCATATGCTTCATATGCTGATGTAGATACTTTGGCCATTCCAATGGTTAGAAAATATTCCTGTAGTACATTTAATTCTACATCATTTTTTCTGAATGTGTCAGATGCCCGTAACGCCATTTCTTTAGAACCTCCACCTCCCGGAATGACTCCAACGCCGAATTCAACCAATCCAATATAAGTTTCGGCAGCTGCAACAACCTTGTCGGCATGAAGTGATAGCTCGCATCCTCCACCAAGGCACATTCCATGAGGAGCAGAGACTGTTGGGATAGAAGAATATCGCATACGCATCATCGTATCCTGGAAGTATTTAATTGCCATATTCAATTCATCGTACTCCTGTTCCACTGCCATCATAAATATCATTCCAATATTGGCTCCTACGGAAAAGTTAGCTGCCTGATTACCTATAACGAGTCCTTGAAAATCCTTTTCGGCAAGGTCTACAGCTTTATTTAAACCTGCCAATACATCTCCGCCAATAGTATTCATCTTAGATTGGAATTCTACATTTAGTATTCCATCACCAAGATCTTCTATGACAACCCCACTATTTTTAAAAACTTCCTTAGATTTTCTTATGTTATCCAAAATAATGAATGCATCTTGGCCTGGCACTTTAGCCATGGTTTTCCGGGGAATATCATAAAAATAAGTGGCCCCATCTTTTATGCTGTAGAATGAAGAGCTCCCTGAGTCCCTAAGTTCCTTAATCCATGCTGCAGGGCTATGACCCTCATCTGCCATCATTTTGAGCCCGTTTTCCAAACCAATAGCATCCCATATCTGAAATGGCCCGTGTTCCCACCCAAAACCAGCTTTCATGGCGTCATCAATTTTATATAGTTCATCGGTTATCTCGGGAATGCGGTGCGAAACGTACGCAAAAAGTGCCGCGAAGCTTTTGCGGTAAAAGTCACCTGCTTTGTCCTTACCGTATACCAATACTTTAAAACGATCAATAACTTTATCTATGGGTTTGGTAATTTCCAGTGTGGCGAAATTTGCTCTCTTTTTTGGCCTGTAATCCATCGTTTCCAGATCCAGGCTAAGAATTTCACTTTTCCCGTCTTTAGACTTTACCTTTTTATAGAAGCCCTGGCCAGTTTTACTTCCCAGCCATTTGTTTTCCGACATGGTCTTGATAAATTCAGGCAACTTAAATAATTCATGTCGTTCATCATCCTTGCAATTATCGTAGATTCCGTTTGCCACATGTACCAAAGTGTCGAGCCCTACCACATCTACGGTTCTGAACGTTGCAGATTTTGGCCTGCCTATTACCGGCCCGGTTAGCTTATCTACTTCTTCCACTGTGAGCCCAAGCTCTTTAACCATGTGAAATAAGCTTTGAATGCTAAAAATTCCAATTCTATTACCAATAAAAGCAGGTGTATCCTTTGCAACAACAGATGTTTTTCCAAGAAATTTTTCGCCATAACTATTTAAAAAGTCCAGTACAGCTTGATTCGTTTTTGGGCCCGGAATAATTTCAAAAAGTTTAAGATAGCGCGCCGGATTAAAGAAGTGAGTACCACAAAAATGTTCCTGAAAATCATCACTTCTCCCTTCGCTCATAAATTTAATGGGAATACCAGAGGTGTTAGATGTGATTAGTGTTCCGGGGCTTCGGTGTTTTTCAAGGTTTTCAAAAACCATTTTCTTTATGTCAAGGCGTTCCACAACAACCTCAATAATCCAATCAACCTGTCCTACTTTGGAAATATCATCTTCAAGATTGCCCGTCGTAATTCTACTGGCGAATTTTGAATGATAAATAGGCGATGGTTTCGATTTTAATGCGTTGCCTAAAGAATCGTTGACAATTCTATTTCTTACAACCTTGTCTTTAAGTGTAAGTCCTTTCGATTTTTCTTTTTCGTTAAGTTCCCTGGGAACAATATCTAATAAGAGGACTTCAACTCCAATATTTGCAAAGTGACAGGCAATTCCGCTGCCCATAATACCGGAACCTATGACAGCTACTTTTTTAATATGCTTATTCATTGATGATGATTATTATTTAATTTTGTATTCCTACTGTATATTTTTTTCTCGGAAATAAGACCGTTTATGGTTTCCATAACCTTAAAAAAGTTGTTAAGTTCCTCCTCACTAACATTCTGTCTTACTACTTCATTAAACCGTAAAACAACGTCTTTCGAATCTTCACGTTTTTCAAGACCAAAAGAGGTAAGATATATTAGAACGCCACGGCCATCATCCGGATTAGGTTTTCGTGTAATGAGCCCTTTTTCCTCCATGCTCTTTAGAATACGCGAAAGGCTAGTGGCCTCCATTCCCATTTTAGGACCAAGTGATGTAGAAGGTGTGCCGGTTTTAGGATCTATACTTAACAGTGTAAAACCAACGGCCATTGTTGTTCCAAAATGTTTGGCTTCCTCATTGTACATTCTGGCAACGGATTGCCAGGTAGCACGTAAGGCATAATCTATTGTAATATCCTTCATGGAATCTTAAATTATTCTTCAAAGATATAAAAATTTATTATGCATGCATAATAAATTTTTAAGAATAGTCTGTTGTTTTTAAAAAGTAAAATTGGAAAAATTGAGTAGTACTTCTTACCGAAAGAGGGAGCATTTGCTAGTCGCGTCCGTAAATCTGATTGTAGAGGTCTTTGTACTTTTCTTTAATAATCTTTCGGCGAAGTTTCATAGTAGGAGTGAGGTGGCCTCCGTCTACACTCCAAACATCGGGGGTAAGTCTAAATTGTTTTATTTTTTCCCATTTAGCAAACTTTTCATTGGCATGATCAACTTCTTCCTGGAATCTCATCAAAACTTTTGGATTAACCACATTTTCGACATTGGTTCCCAGTTTAATATTATGTCTTATGGCCCATTCCCCTAAAAATTCAAAATTGGGTTGAATAAGTGCTGAGGGCATTTTTTCGCCTTCCCCTACAACCATTATCTGTTCAATAAATCTGGATTGCTTAAATCTGTTTTCCAATACCTGAGGTGCTACATATTTCCCACCTGAAGTTTTAAACATTTCTTTTTTGCGATCTGTAATCCTTAGAAAACCATCCGCATCTAATTCGCCAATGTCCCCTGTGTGAAAAAAACCATCCTTTAGTACTTCAGCGGTTTTCTCAGCATCTCTGTAATAGCCCATCATTACCTGTGGCCCTTTTACGCAAATCTCACCATCGGCCTCAATTTTAACTTCAGTTCGCCCTATAGGTTTACCTACGGTTCCTATCTTGAAACCATTATTTCGCATATCATTAACGGAGATTACCGGCGATGTTTCTGTGAGTCCATACCCTTCCATAAGTCCCATTTCAGCTGCGTTAAAGATTCTTGCCAATCTGGGTTGTAAAGCTGCACTTCCCGATGCAATGAGGTCAAGATTTCCTCCAAGACCTGCTTTCCATTTACTAAAAATTAATTTACGGGCCATATTAAGTTGTTTTTCATACCACCATCCGTTTTGGCCATACGGTTCGTATCTAAGTCCAACTTTTACCGCCCAAAAAAATAGGAATTTCTTAATCCCTTTTAAGTCCGCTCCTTTTGCGATTATCTTGTCGTAGACCTTTTCAATTAGTCTGGGAACAGCCGTCATTACATGGGGTTCAACTTCTTTTAGATTTTCACTAATTGTTTCCAATGATTCGGCAAAATAGATAGAAACACCCCTATACTGATACAAATACATCAGCATGCGTTCATAAATATGACAAACCGGCAAGAAACTAAGGGCTTTAACGGCGCCGTCTTCAATGGGTAATCTGAATGAACTTTCCAGAGTATTGCTCACGATGTTATTATGGGAGAGCATAACTCCTTTTGGCCTTCCTGTGGTCCCAGAAGTATAAATTAAGGTGGCCAGGTCTTCAGGTTTTACGGAGTCCTTTAGCTTTTCAACTTCAATCTGATTGGACTTGTCTTTACCTAGTTCCAATATTTCTTTCCAGTTCTGGCAATTCCCAAGTTCATCAAAGGAAAATATTTCCTTTAATGATGGAACTTTAGATTTCACTGCCTTAACTTTTTCATAAACTTCCTTGCAAGAGACAAAGCAATAAACACATTCAGAATGGTTAAGCACGTAAGCATAATCCTCTTCAGAAATTGTTGGATAAATAGGTACATTCTGCGCACCCAATTGTAAAATTCCTATATCCATTATATTCCACTCAGTACGATTAGTCATGGAAATCAATGCAATCTTATCATTGGGTTTTACTCCTAACCGCAATAACGCCCTGCTCACAGCATTAGCCGTGTCAATATATTCTTGAGTAGATGTGGCAATCCACTTTCCATCATATTTGGTGTTTAGGGATTTGTCGAGGTTAAATTTTTCCAATTGATAATATGGGAAATCAAAAAGACGGGTTATATTTTGCATACTAAGTTTCTGAATCGTAATTGCAAAATAAGAAAAGGGAATGGTATTATAAAGTAGTATTGCTAAAAAAAGACCTTAATATTTTATAACCCTGCAATAAAAGGAATTATTAATGGGTGAGTTCATAATTTAGAGCAAATGAAGTTTCATGCCCTCATGAGATGCAATAAAGCCAAGTTTTTCATAAAATTTTAAGGCTGACTTTCTTTTTTTATCTGTTGTAAGTTGCACTACGTGCGCTCCTTTTTGTTTGGAGCGTTCTATAGCCCATTCTATGAGTTCCTGTCCAATCCCTTTATTCCTGTAATTTTCATGAACCCTTACTGCTTCTATCTGTGCTCTTATTCCGCCCAGGTAGGTTAGATATTGTATAAAACTTAGTTGTAAAGTGCCTATTATTGAACCAGATTTGCTTGCCATTACCACCAATTCCTGATTTTGGTCTGAATTAATCTTATCAAATGCTTTTAAATACAGCTTAGGCAGAGGATTTTTAAAGTTTTCCCTTAACCTGCCTAATTCGTCATTAGCTAAGAGTTCTACGATCGCCGATAAATCAGCTTGTTTGGCCCTGCGAATAATCATGCTCCCTCGTTCTGTTTCTCAATCCATTTTCTGGCATTCATAAACGCTTCTAACCATGGTGATATGTGATCGTTCCTGTCCTTGGGGTAATAGGCCCAGTTCCATGGAAAAATGGAACGTTCTATATGAGGCATGGTCACCAAATGCCTTCCGGTTTTATCGCACATCATAGCGGTATTAAAATTGCTTCCATTGGGATTAGAGGGATAGTCAACATAACCATATTTAGCTACAATATTATAGTTTTCTTCTGCTAATGGGAGACTAAACTTCCCTTCTCCATGTGATATCCATACTCCCAGTGTAGTTCCTGAAAGTGATGAAAGCATGACCGAATTGTTAGTTTCAATTTTCACCGAAGTGAAGCTGCTTTCATGCTTATGCGAATCATTAAAGGTCATTTTACCGTGAACTTCATGTTCGGGATTTACTAATTCTAATTCCATAAAGAGCTGACACCCGTTGCATATCCCTACGGACAAAGTATCAGACCTGTCAAAAAAGTTTAAAAGTGATTGCCTTGCCTTTTCATTATATTTAAAGGCACCTGCCCAGCCCTTGGCACTTCCCAAAACGTCAGAATTTGAGAAGCCGCCTACAGCACCAATGAATTGAATGTCCTCCAGAGTTTCCCTTCCCGCTATAAGATCAGTCATATGTACGTCCTTGACATCAAATCCGGCGAGGTACATTGCATTGGCCATTTCACGTTCAGAATTACTTCCTTTTTCTCTTAAAATGGCTGCCTTCGGACGCGGTCCGTTTTCTGTACCTCTTTTGGGATAATTATTTTCAAAAGTTCGAGGGAAGTTGAAAATCAGCGGTTGTTTCTTGTAATTTTCATATCTCGACTTAGCAAGATTATTAGAGGTCTGCCTGTCGTCTAAGAGATAAGACGTTTTATACCAGATATCGCGTAAATGGTCAATATTTAAAGTCAGTTCAATTTCTTGATTTTTTAGACTCAATTCCGGTTGCCGGATAACTTCTCCTATTTTCTTAAAAACTATTCCCGCCTTCGCCATTTTTGATTCTACCGAATCATCTTTCGATTGAAAGACCAATCCAGAATTTTCAGCAAATAACAATTTTATAGTGTCTTTTTCACCCAGTTCGCTTAAATCCAGAGATGCACCTAAATTGATATCTGCAAAACACATTTCTAAAAGCGTGGTAATCAAACCTCCTGAAGATATATCATGGCCAGCGACAATTTGTCCGGCTTTTATTAAATCCTGGAAGGTATTGAATACATTTACGACATAAGTCGATTCCTTTATTGTAGGGGCTTTATCACCAATTCTATTTAGGATTTGAGCAAAAGAAGACCCACCCAGCTCATATACATCCTGAGAGATGTTAACATAATAAATACTTCCGGCATTACTTTGAAATACAGGTTCTACTACCTTTGTAACATCCGAGCAATTTGCCGCTGCTGAAATTATAACGGTTCCCGGAGCAATAACTTCTTCATCCTTGTATTTTTGTTTCATAGATAATGAATCCTTGCCCGTGGGGACATTGATCCCAAGTTCAATAGCAAAGTCTGATATGGCTTTAACTGCTTCATACAACCTGGCATCTTCTCCTTCATTTCTGCAGGGCCACATCCAGTTAGCAGAGAGTGCAACCGATTTTAAGCCATCTTTTAGAGGTGCCCAGACAATATTTGAAAGGGCTTCGGCAATACTGTTCCTGCTTCCTGCTACCGGATCAATTAATCCGCTTATAGGGGAATGGCCAATTGAAGTCGCAATACCTTCTCTGCCCTTAAAATCCAAAGCCATCACACCACAATTATTCAGGGGTAATTGCAAAGTTCCGGTACATTGTTGTTTGGCTACCTTGCCACCAACACATCGGTCTACTTTATTTGTTAACCAATCCTTACAGCCAACGGCTTCGAGCTGAAGCACTTGTTCCAGATAGTCATGAAAAAATTCTATGTTATAAGCTGTTTCCTGATATTTCCTGTCAACCGTAATATCATCCATGATCGTTTTAGGAGAGCTGCCAAACATGTCGGAAAGTTCAAGGTCCATTGGCTTAATTCCTTTTGTTTCGGATTCAAAGGTGAATCTATTGTCACCGGTAACATCCCCTACATCATAAATAGGAGAGCGTTCCCTGTCGGCAATTCTATGCAATAAATCCATATTTTCAGTACCCATCACCAACCCCATGCGTTCCTGAGATTCATTCCCTATAATTTCCTTGGCAGAAAGTGTAGGGTCACCAATAGGGAGCTTGTCCAGATCAATTTTACCTCCAGTCTCTTCCACTAATTCGGATAAGCAGTTTAAATGCCCGCCGGCACCGTGGTCATGGATAGAAACTATAGGATTCTCCTTGCTTTCTACAAGACCCCGTATTGCATTGGCAGCGCGTTTTTGCATTTCCGGGTTAGACCGTTGTACGGCATTTAATTCTATGGCAGAACTAAATTCGCCCGTATCGGCACTTGAAACTGCGGCGCCACCCATTCCTATGCGGTAATTGTCACCCCCAAGTATCACTATTTTATCTCCTTTTTTTGGAGTTCCTTTTAGGGCCTGGTTTGCTTTGCCATAGCCAATACCACCTGCAAGCATAATAACCTTATCATAGCCCAATTTTCTGGAATGTTCTTCATGCTCAAAAGTCAATAAAGATCCTGATATTAATGGTTGCCCAAATTTGTTGCCAAAATCAGAAGCACCGTTTGAAGCTTTTATAAGAATATCCATCGGCGTTTGGTATAACCAAGGCCTTTCCTGCATTCCATTCTCCCATGACCTGTTTTTCTCAAGGCGTGAATATGAGGTCATATATACTGCTGTTCCAGCAACGGGCAACGAGCCTTTTCCTCCTGCCAATCGATCCCGAATCTCACCTCCTGAACCCGTTGCTGCTCCATTAAAAGGTTCTACGGTAGTTGGGAAGTTGTGGGTCTCGGCTTTTAGTGAAATAACAGATTCAAACTCACTTTCCTGATAGTAGTCTGGTTTATCAGAAGTTTCCGGAGCGAATTGAATTACTCTAGGTCCTTTTACAAAAGCCACATTGTCTTTATATGCCGATACAATTTCATTCGGATTTTCCTGGGCTGTTTTCTTTATTAACTTGAAAAGTGAGGATGGCATTTCTTTTCCATCAATGACAAACGTCCCGTTAAAAATCTTGTGCCTGCAATGTTCAGAATTTACCTGACTGAAACCAAAAACCTCAGAATCTGTTAAATACCGGCCTATTTTTTTTGATAAGCCCTCGAGATATTCTACTTCATCCTGGCTCAGCGCCAACCCTTCTTCTTTATTGTATTTAGAAATATTTTCAATTTGGAGGATAGGATGTGGTTCTACTTCAATAGTATATATCTCCTGATTTAATCCCTTGTATTTTTGTGAGAGCATAGGATCAAAATCTATGTCATCTTCATCCACGGAATTAAATTCTTCTATTCTGATAATCCCGGTAATACCCATATTTTGGGTGATCTCGGTAGCATTTGTACTCCAGGGAGTAATCATAGCTGCCCGAGGTCCAACAAAAAAGGCGTCTATAGACGCCACATTTAAATAGGGTTGATTTCCAAATAACCAACCAAGTTTCTCAATGTCTTTATCAGTAAGTGCTTGGTTAGTTTGTACTGCGAATACTTTTGTGCGGAGGTCTCCAAAGAAATGAATCATGGAACGTTTTACATATTAGGATTACCAAAGCACAAATTTACATTATAAATACGGTTTTTTTTAAGAGAATAATAAACAGTTTTCAAACGAAATTGTTCATTACTTTCGTGTCAGTCTTGCCATGTAAAATCCATCAAATCCACTTTCGGAAGCATAAATATTCACTTCTTTTTCCAGGGAGAATACTTTCCCCTCATCGGAATCTAAAAATTGTTCCACCTGCTCTTTATTCTCCTGTGGTAAAATTGAACAGGTAACATAAATAAGTTTGCCATTTTCTTTGACCATTTTACTGTAGGTTTTCAATATTTCCTGCTGCACATTGGTAATCCTGGTCAGAAATTCTGGCTGCAATTTCCACTTGGCATCCGGATTGCGTTTTAGTACCCCCAGACCTGTGCAAGGCGCATCTATAAGCACTCTATCTGCACTGGCGTATAATTTTTTGTAAACTTTACTGCTGCTTATTAACCTTGTTTCAATATTATGTGCCCCAGCCCTTTTAGCTCTTCTTTTAAGTTCCTTTAATTTATTTTCATAAATATCAAGTGCAATCAGCTGCCCTTTATTTTTCATAATTGCAGCCAAATGCAAAGTTTTGCCGCCTGCTCCGGCACATGCATCTATTACCCGAAATCCCGGTTCTACCTGTGTAAAAGTTCCAACCTTTTGAGAGGAGGCATCCTGAACTTCAAAAAAGCCATCAGCGAAGGCCTTCGTTTTAAAGACATTAGTTCGTTCTTTTAGCATTAGTGCATCCTGAGAACCTTCAATTAGGTCTGTCTCAATACCTTCATCGATTAGAATAGTCCTTAATTTGGTTTTAGTTGTTTTAAGTGTATTGGTCCTGAGGATTACCTGTGCCTGCTTGTTTAATGCTGCAATTTCCTTTGTCCATAATTCTTCTCCCAATGAATCTGCACCCAACTCTTCTATCCAGTCCGGAATCGATTCTCTGTATTTTCTTATTTTGGAAAGTTCATCAAACCTACCTTTAATTCGCCTTGCCGGAGTGTGTTCAATTTGCTTCCAATCTGGTAATTGAATGCCCCTGAGTACTGCCCAAACGGCAAATAACCGAAATAAGTTAGGTCTGGAATAGGGAGCACCAACTTCAGCAATTTCTGAATAAAGTCGTTTCCAGCGGACTATATCATAGGTGGTTTCGGCAATAAAACCCCTATCTCGGGAGCCCCATCGTTTGTCTTGCTTCAAAGTTTTTTCTACTACCTTATCGGCATATTCTCCTTCATTAAATATAAGGTTTAGTGCATCTACAACCGCAAACACCAAATTTCTATGTAACCGCATCTGTAAAAATTAGGTGGCAAAGGTATTGCTTTTAATTTTTAACCAATCTATTACATTTCAACAACTAAGCATTGATTTTTGATTTTGTTAAATCTGTAAATGCGGTCAAAATATTTAGGGAAGTACCGGAGAATTTAAGGATGATCATTTTTATTCTACCGGTTATAAATCCGGTTTTATAACTACATTTACGCATGCGCAATATTATCTTGATCACCATTTTATTTATAATTTATTCCTGCAAGCAATCCATTGAAAGACCGGATTTTACAGGGGTTAAGGTTGAAGTACTTTATGAGGATTCGCTAAGTATACGGGCCATTGAACTTATGGATGGCAGTTTGGGCTTTGCAGCCAATAAAGGTGTTTTTGGTACAATTGACCTTAAAACGAAAACCGTAAGAACAAATATCCAGAAGTATGACAGTATTCTTCCGGAATTTCGGGCAATAGCACATACGTCTACCGATTTTTTTATGCTTTCAGTTGCAAACCCTGCTCTGTTATATAAAACAGGCGATAAAGGAAGCATGGAACTGGTTTACACAGAAGAAGGGGAGGACGTTTTTTATGATTCTATGGCTTTTTGGAATGATAAAGAGGGTATAGCCATAGGTGATAGTATGGCCGGTTGCCTTTCTATTATTATCACAAGAGACGGTGGTTATAGCTGGAACAAACTTTCTTGCACCCAATTGCCCGGGGCGCCTGAAGGGGAAGGAGCTTTTGCTGCAAGTAATACTAATATTGTAGTTCAGGGAAATAAAGCATGGATAGGAACCACCCAAGCCCGTGTATATTACACTAGTGATAAAGGGTTATCCTGGGAGGTATTTCAAACCCCTATCCTTAAGGATAAACCTACTCAGGGAATTTATTCTATGGATTTCTATGATAACTCCCTGGGAATTGCCATCGGAGGCGACTACACAGACCCGGAGAAACGCAAGGCCAATAAGGCAATCAGCCATGATGGTGGCAAAAACTGGCAACTGCTTGCTAATAATCAGGAACCCGGCTATAAGAGTTGTATCCAATTTGTTCCTAATTCTGAAGGGAAGGAGATTGTGGCCATAGGATTTACAGGAATCTCATATTCCAATGATCTGGGGATGAATTGGAAGACTATTTCGAAAGAAGGGTTTTATACCATGCGATTCCAGAATGACTCTGTGGCCTATGCAGCAGGAAAAAATCGCATTGCTAAACTTACTTTCAAATAAAAAGGGAAGCTTAAGAACTTCCCTATTTATTCACCAACAACTTAACCACTTGACGTGGTAACCAAATCAAAACTATCCTAACTATACATTCACTACAATATAGTTACGACCTTTTTTCTTATAAAAAACTCCATTGTACGTATAATACTTCTTGCCACTATATACAACTACCTTATTTCCAACCGGAAGTTTTCTCACCTTAATTCCAACAGGAGCCGCACACACAACATATTTTCTCCCCCTTGCTTTATACCAAACACCATTGGAAAAATGAAAATTTACTCCTTTGTGAACCACAAGTCGTGGTTGGTATAATGTTGTAACAACGGTACCATGTCTGGGATAAACTTTAACAGTACGCTGAGCCGTTACCGCTGAAGTTGCACCAACTAATAAAATAGTGATTACCAATAGTTTTAAACTTTTCATAACTTCTTTTTTTATTGATTATATAGCTAAGACTATCAATTAAAGTAAAGGTTTAATTAAAGATTAATTTTCTTTTAAAAAAACTATGGATTATTGGAAGAAAAGGTTCCAATATTGATTTTATGCATAAAAAAAGGAAACCATTTGGTTTCCTCAAGAATTTAATATGCCCCTATAATTTATCCGCCTCCCTGTCTCCTTTGCTGAATTTGTCTCAACAGTCGTTTCTTAAAATCTTCTTCCGCCTTAATTAACTGAAAGGTTTTTTTAGGTGAAATAACCTCACGAATATTGGACAAGAATTCAATATTAAGCTCTTGTTTCTCTCTCTCCAGCTCAATAAGTTGATCTAAAAGTCTATTTGCATCAGTTTCACTTAAGTTCTCAAAATCCATCATCTTGCTCCTGATATCCACGCGTTCCTTTCTACGTATTTGAGCCAATGCTTCCTCATGCGCATTATAAACCGGCCAAAACATAGTCGCTTCATTACTTGTTAGACCTACCCGCTCTGTTATAAATGCAACTTTAAGCGATTTAATTTTATCCATTCCCGGCCTGCCCTGACCCGACGCTATTGTAGCGGTAAGAAACAGTGTTGCAAATACCCATATTTTGTCGAATTTATTCATCGATCTCCAAATTTAATTCATCAATATCATCAATGTTATCCTCAAGGTAATCAATGATGTTTTCATCATCCAGTTCACTATTAAGGATATCATTTACTTCCAATTCTTCTGTTAGTAGCACCTCCGCCAGTTCGTAACTGCTTAACCCCAGTTCGTTTTCTTCAAGGTAATTTTCAATGTCTGTTCTAGCCAGATCATCGAAAGTAAAACTACTTTGACCCCTCTGTTGAATGCTAAGAACCAATATCAAAATTGCCGCTACTGAGGCTGCTACATAAAAGTATTTCCTATAGGGTTTGAGCCTGACAACTTTTGATTCCTTTTCGGTTACTTTGTCTAAGACCTTTTTATTCAGATTGTCAAAATAGCCTTCCGGTACAGCAAATCCATCTTCATTAGGAAGACTTGAAGTCTCTTTTGACATTTTGTCCAAAAGATCATCTGTAAAACCTTCAAAGTAGCCCTTTGGGGTCTTAAATCCACTATTTTTACTTTTTTTACCCATCCTTACTGTTTGACTCTCAATGTCATAAAAGGTTTAATAATCCCTGATTGCAATCATTTAACTTTTATATTCTTTATTTACTTTAAACCTAAATATATTAAATAAGCATTACTTCTTTTATTCTTCTCCTTTTAAACTGGCTTCAATTTTTTTGACAGCTAAATGGTAGGATGCTTTTAGCCCACCTACCGAGGTTTCTAGTATCTCCGATATTTCCTCGTATTTTAGTTCTTCAAAATACTTCATATTAAAAACCAATTTTTGTTTTTCCGGCAGTAGTGCAATCGCTTTTTGCAGTTTCAATTGTATTTCATCACCTTCAAAGTACACATCTGCCTGCAAATTATTGGCCATTCTTTCCTGTAGTTCTTCATTGTCAACACCTAATTTTTTAGACTTTACCTTAAGAAATGTAAGTGCTTCATTTGTAGCAATTCTGTACATCCAGGAATATAACTTACTATCGCCTTTGAATTTATCAATATTTCTAAAGATCTTAATAAAAGTATTTTGTAACACATCGTCCGTATCGTCATGATTGAGCACAATTCGCCTGATATGCCAGTAAAGACGTTCTTTATACGTGTTAATCAGTACCTCAAAGGCCTTAGCCTGGGTATCTTTCTGCTTTAAATTTTCTATTAAGGTTTCTTCGGCGATCAAAGCAAATACTTATTTATTTAAGACTGCGTTGAAACTAAAAGGTTTAATCAAATTTGTAATTTATATTACACCCAGCGTTTGCATATCCACCAGGTTTTTATAAACACCGCTTGTTTTTAGCAATTCTTTATGCGACCCGAGTTCTACAATCTTTCCTTTTTGTAATACGACAATGGTATCTGCATTTTGTATTGTGGATAATCTGTGAGCGATAACAATGGAAGTACGGTTGCGCATCATTTTTTCCAGTGCATCTTGCACCAGCCTTTCGCTTTCAGTGTCCAGGGCAGAGGTTGCCTCATCCATAATCATAACCGGAGGGTTCTTTAAAACAGCCCTTGCAATGGAGAGACGTTGTTTCTGGCCACCACTTAGTTTATTACCGCTGTCTCCAATATTAGTGTCATAACCCAGAGGCAATTCCATTATAAAGTCATGTGCATTGGCAATTTTGGCAGCAGCTT
>CBDUGN010000054.1:0-18751 GCA_965366915.1 uncultured Eudoraea sp.
TACAAATTAAATGGGAATGCCTGGGATAGGCTATCCGATGATCTTGGAACTACTCCCATAGACGATTTGGAGGTAGATCCTAACAATCCATTGGTTTTATATGCCGCGGAAGGAAGCACGGTCTTTAGAAGTGATGACGGGGGTACAACCTTTACGGAGTTCAATGTATTTGACTCAGGTATCTCAGATATTGCAATCAACACTACAGACGGGTCTTTTATCTACGTAACCACCTCCAATAGAGTTGGTTTCGCACAAAATCAACAACAGGATTTAAGAGGCGTTTTTAAAGTTCCGGTAGAAGTAGACGGGACTGCAGGAACGGTAGTTGACATCACACTCAATTTACCTACGGACCAGGCCTACTTTGCCATAGTGCATCAGGGTAGAAATGTAGATAATCCTATCTATGTTGCAACTAGTTTGGGTGTCTACAGATTGGATGACACGCTAACAGAATGGGAAGACTATTTTACAGGATTACCCAGTGTCGCTGTGAGTGATCTGGATATAAATCTGGTTGATGGAATACTAACCGCTTCTACCTATGGAAGGGGAGTATGGCAGTCCCCTATCCCTATCAAAATTCCCGATGATGATATAGAGCTAATATCCATTACCCCCGTTCCCGGTACGGTTCTATGCGGGGAATTTGCGCCTGAAATAGTAGTCAAGAATAAAGGTGTTAACGACATTACTGCAATTGATGTGGTTTACAGCCTAAATGATGGTGGAGACCAAACTTTTCAGTGGACAGGTAATTTGGTTAGTGATGCTGAAACCACTATTACATTGCCCTCACAAAATATAAATATTCTTGGTTCGGTAACCTTAAATGCAGAAGTTACCATTACAAATGATGCATTTGCAGATAACAATACTATTAAAAGCACTTTTTACATCAATCCTTTTGGTTTGGGTGGATTGGTAAACACCTTCGAAACACCAGAAGAAGAACTCTTGTCTTTTAATGACAGAACAGATGACGTCCTTTGGGAAAGAGGGGTTCCAACAGGGACAAAACTAGGTGCAGCAGCATCCGGAACACAGGTATATGGCACCACACTTAGCGGCAATCACCCGGACAATACAAAAGGGTTTTTGGTCAGTAATTGCTATGAGCTTTCAAACATAGTAGCCCCGGTACTTAAATTTAAAATGGCTTACGACCTTGAGCTTAATTTTGATATTGTATATGTTGAGTATTCTACAGATTCAGGAGTTAACTGGAACATATTAGGAAACATTAATAGTGAACCCAATTGGTACAATAGTGATAGAACTAATGATTCATCAGGAACTGATGACGATTGTCAGAATTGTCCGGGTGCCCAATGGACAGGGGAAATTCCGGATGGCCAGATTGGCGAATTCCAGGAATATGCCTACGACTTTGTAGCCAACGCGGCTTTAGGTGAAACTGATTTGACCGGTGAAAGTAATGTTATTTTCCGTCTGGTATTCCAGTCAGATCCTGCAGTGACCAGGGAAGGAGTAATAATTGATGATTTTGTTGTTGATGGTTTCCAGGATGATGAAGATGATGACAACGATGGTATTTTGGATGTAGATGATAACTGTCCTTTGATATCTAATTCTAATCAACTCGATACCGATGGAGATGGGGAAGGGGATGTTTGCGATACGGATGATGATGATGATGGAATTTTAGACAGTAATGATAATTGTCCGCTTGTAGCCAATGCAGATCAGGCAGACATTGATAACGATGGTATTGGGGATGTTTGTGATGAAGATAATGACAATGACGGAGTCCCGGATACTATAGATGCCTGTCCGAATACCCCGGCCGACTCGGTTGTAGATGTTAGCGGATGTGCCATATTTTCATTACCTGGCTCAAATTTCAGGGTATTGGCCATTGGGGAATCATGTATTTCGAGCAATAACGGAAGTGTAGCGATTGAGGCAGAGACTTCCCTAAATTATACGGCCACTCTTTCGGGCGGAGGAATAGATATCTCAAATAATTTTTCTGAGACTACTGTTTTTGAAAACCTGGCAGCTGGCAGTTACACGGTATGCCTTACAGTAGAAGGACAAGCCGGTTATGAAAACTGTTTTGATATAACCATATCCGAACCAGAGCCACTTTCTGTTTCTTCAAAAATTAGTTCCCTTAACAATGAAGTGATTCTAAATTTCAGCGGTGGAAAGAACTATTTTATTACCCTTAATGGCAGTAGATATGAAACTTCCGAAAGTTCTATTACGCTTCCTCTTTCCGGAGTTGAAAATACACTCTCTGTAAAGACAGACAAGGATTGCCAGGGAGTTTATGAAGAAACCATTGTCTTAACCACAGAGCTATTTATTTATCCAAATCCGGTGTCAGGTGGTGATCTTACTGTTTATTTAGGGAATTCAAGCAGGACAAAACCGGTAGAATTAAGCCTGTTTACTATAAGCGGTTTAAAAGTGTTCAGCAAGGCGTTTAACGTTACAGAAAACGAAGTGAGGTTTAACGTCGATGCGTTAGCCAAAGGTATTTATTTACTTAATGTAAAAACAGAAAATACATTATTGAATTATAAGATCATAAGAAAATGAAAATAACAAACAGAGTTTTTTCAGCAATTACATTGTTATTACTAACCGCATGTGGCGGCAATTCTTCCAGTACAGAAGATACGCCTCCCCCACCAGTAGTTGCTGCTCCTTCGGCAGCCACTTTGGTTTTTCCTGAGGATAATACCGAATGTAATGAGGGGGTAATTTCCAATACGGATGAAACAAAAAGCGCGGTTACATTTCAGTGGAATGCTTCGGAAAATACGGATTCCTATGAAGTTAACCTGAGAAATATAAATACGAACACTTCCACAAAAACAAACGCTACAACTAACGATGCCACCATAACAATTGACAGGGGCACGCCGTATGAATGGTTTGTGGTATCAAAGGCAAATGGAACGAATGAAACTGCTTCTAGTGCAAAAGCGAAGTTTTACAATCAGGGACCGGGAATTGAGAACTATGCGCCATTTCCTGCTGAAGCCATAAACCCGGTAAGAGGATCTACAATCCCTGCTGCTACAACTGTGAATTTACAATGGGCCACAAGTGATATTGATGATGATATAGTAGGTTACACTGTTTTCTTTGGAACAGAAACTGACCCAACTACAGAAATAGGGTCAACGGAAGAAAGCAATCTAGATACTTCTATAACTTCCGGATCTACATATTACTGGCGAGTGGTAACTACAGATAGCCAAAATAATACGTCTACCTCTGAAATATTTGAATTTAGAGTAGAATAAGCTACTGGTTAAAAGTCGCGCTATTTAAAACTACAATTTATGGCAATCTAAGCTGCCTAGGTTATATCTGAACACCATTAAAATTGACAGGCAGTTGGGTATTGCAGCATCTAAAACACAACACATACGATTATACCTTACAATACCTAATAAAATTTTTGGTACGTATTATTTGATAACCCCTTTAGGCAAGCTAAGGAGAGAAATACTTTTAGCCAGGAAACTGTTGGGTACCTAAATTTTAAAGAAGCATTGAACTCTTCTCAACCTGTAATTTGCAATATCATAGCCGTATTTGCATAATGTCGGCTCAAATCTCAAATGTATTTGATATAAATCTCATTTTCAGGTAGGGAATAAAAAAAGGGTCGCAATTTACATTGCGACCCTTTTGTATCACTAATTATTTCACTATTACGCTCTAGTCAATATCTATGATATTAACGGTCGTAGATCTCAAAAAATCTGTACCTCCACGCCCTACTGCCAATGCACCTTCAGCATTGGAAGCTGAATCCAAAGTAACTATTAGTGTTTTGTCGCCATCGGCAACATCATCTTGTAAAAGTTCCACAATGATATCATCGTTAATAGGCCTTCCGTCAACAGCCGGGCTTGTTGGTAAATCAATATCCAAAGTCCCGCCTGCACTGGTTGCACCATCTACAATAAAATCTGTACCAAAGACAGCTGTACCACTGAAAGAGTAATTAACCGTTACTGTGGTTAATGTCCCTGTAGGCACTTCAACATTTAACTCTAAGGTACCTTCATCTTCGGTCACATCAACTGGCCCAGGGTTCACATTTGTACCAGGTGAATCGAAAGCCACATATCCGGGCAATTCTTCAACCGAAAGCCCTCGGTCATTTAGATCATATTCTTCACTACATCCAGTTAAAACAAGTACCAACGCGGATGCTATATATACTATTTTTTTCATCTTTTTTACGTTTTTATTAGTTTTCAAACCACATTGGTGTTTCTGTCGGTAAATTAGCCGGTGTATTTGGATTACTGGTAACTTCATCCGGAGGATAGTTAAATCTTCTCAAAGTCGTACCAATTGTAGATGCAGGTGGTGCATCAAGCACAGGAACTTGATTTCTTCTTACATGAGTCCAGGCCATTACCGGCTGTAGGAACGCTGCAAGATATTGTTGCTCGTAAACATCCACAATACCAGGAGCTGGCAGACTACTAACATAACCTGTAATATCAGCTTCTGTAATTGTTGCCAATACTCCGGGAATATCTTGTCCCCACCATCTGAGCGAGTTTGTTATACCTGCTCTGTAATTGGCATCTGCAGATCCTGCAGCAGCAAAACCTTCAAGAGCTAATTCTGCTTTATAAAGATCAATTTCTGATGGTAACATTAACATATCAGGCAGATCAAATCTAATGATATTGTTACTTAACACAGAAGTAGAATTATCCGGAAAGAACGCAAGTTCTGGTGCTGGCAAGTCATTTCTTGCTACCCATAGGTCGTATCTTGGATCTCCGGAATCTCTTAATAGTTCGTCAATTGGTGGTCCGGGTCCAAATACATTCTGACTTTCATTGTCAGGTCCAAAGAATGCAGTAATAATGGTCTTCATGGCATTTTGAGCACCTGGCGCACCAGAATAAATCAGGTATGCCGCTTCATCATTGCTCGACATTAACGGCTGCGCTAAAGTAGCATTGATTTGTGAATCTACACTAGCTCCGCCATTTCGCAATAACATTAAAGCACGTAATTTTAAGGAATTTGCCAGAATTCTCCATTTAGCCATATCCCCTCCATAGTACTGATCGGCAGTTGTTTGTATTGCAAACTCACCGTCAAGCTGTCTGTTATCTATTAGCGCTATAGCTTCGTCATATAAACCAACTACAGCGTTTAGCACGTCTTCCTGCCTGTCAAAATTCGGCGCAGGAAAATCCTGTCCGTTAAGTGCTTCAGAATAAGGAACATCTTCCCAAATACTGGTCAACTCAAAATAAATATGAGCACTAAGAATAGTGGCTATTGCATTAACGTTGTTACTGGTAGGACCAGCTGCCTCTGCATCGGCTTTAACCAGAGAAAGGTTACCCAATATCTGATTATACATCATACCCCATGTATTTCCGGTAAGGAAAATACTGGTACTTCCATTTTTAGGGCTGTTAAATGTGTTTGATATATATTGTGATACATCGCATATCCTGGTCCCTAATTCTGTTACTTTTCTAGAAGAATACTGCACAAAAACAAAGGGCAGTACAGCATTTGGATCAGCACTCGTGGCTGCCAAAGGATCTGTATTTATATCTAATTTCTCATCACAGGATGAAAAAGTACCCGATATAAACACAAAACATAGTAATATTAATTTTAGTCTTTTCATGTCTTATATTTTTTTTATTAGAATGTCATCCTTATGTTAAAACCTACACTTCTTGTAGATGGAACACTGGCTCTTTCAATTCCAAAACCATCCGCACCAGAACCAAACAATGTAGCTTCAGGGTCAATGTGTGGTACTTTTGAATAAAGTAGGGCAAGATTTCTTCCCTCAAGTCCAAGTGTCAAGCCTTTAATAAAACTATCTCCAAGTAATTTAGAAGAAAATGTATAAGATATTCCAACTTCCCTTAATTTAACATAAGTTGCATCGTAGATATATGGTTCTGCAACACTGTTATCATTTAAAGAAGTCCAGAAATCCTGAGCATTTAACAAAGGAACATCGTTATCCCTTCGATCAGTAATATTGCCATCACCGTCTTGTGTTACAATGACGCCTTCTGTGTCTATAAAAGTTCCTTCCCTGTTTTGCAGGGTTTCTGTAACCAAACCACCTGTCTGTAAACCTTCAACAGTTGAGGATTTCATAACACCGCCCCATCTTACATCCACAGTAGCGTTTAAACTTAAGCCTTTATAGCTGAAGTTATTTACCCAACCACCTGTCCAATCAGGAAGCACAGAACCTAAAGTTGTAGCTTCACCTGCTTGTCTTCTACCAGTGTTGGGGTCTATAATTGGTCTGCCTGTTTCTTCATCCTTCAGATGAGGAATAGCAAACAATTGGAATTCTTCTCCGGGAACAGCAACAACCTGAACACTATTAAAGCCAGAAGCAATAACAACACGTTCAAGACCGTCAGTCAAGGAAACCACTTCTGAATCTACCTTAGAGTAGTTGATTGCAGTATTCCATGCAAAATCACCATTTCTACTCTGAACTGCAAGGGCATCAAGAGATATTTCAAATCCTTTCTGATCTACCCTACCTACATTTGTTGTTCTGAATGCGAAACCTGTAGATTCCGGAATTGGAATGTTTAGGATTTGGTTCTCATTTTGATTATTAAAGTAAGCCGCATCCAAATTTAACCTTCCGTTAAAGAATTTAAGATCCAATCCAAATTCGTAAGAAGTTTGTTCCTCCGGAACTAAATTACTTGGAGGAATAGTATTTGAAGCAGAATAAGCCAATGCTCCATTAAATGGAAAATTGTTATTCAGACTATACTGTCCTGTTGCCGTGGTTACAGGATTAAAATTAAAGTTCAGTAAATATGGTGTAGTATCATTACCTACTTTCGCCCAACTTGCTCTTAATTTACCAAAACTCAAGACATCACCCGAGATACCAAAGGCATCGGTAAATACAAATGCTAAACTGGCTGAAGGGTAAAAATAAGAGTTGTTATCCTTAGGCAAGGTAGATGAAGTATCATTTCTGCCTGTTAAGGTCAACGTTGCCCAATTTTTATACCCTACTTCTGCAGAACCATAGATACCAAACAATGACCTTTTATTAAAATCTCTCGCCGGAATTGCCTGTGCTGCATTTGCAGGGCTAAACAATTCTGGGATTAAAAGGTCAACACCTTGGATACGTTGTCTTTGAAATGTCCTTTCATTATACTGAAAACCACCAAAAACAGTTAAAGACCAATCTTCTGAAAAATCGTTGGCGTATGTAAAAATTAAATCCGTAGTAATCTCCTTTCTTCTTAATTCGTCCGAATCAAAGTCACCAAAAAGACGTTGTATAGTCCCTTTTCGGTTTGTAAGTAAACGTCTATCATCCTGAAGGTCAATACCTGCCCTACCTAAAATACTAAAATTTCTCAAAGGTTTCCAGGTAATCTGTGCGTTACCAAATACCCTGTCCTCGTCTCTATCATTCTTGTTCTCGTTTCTTAACCAAAGAGGGTTATTGGATAATACGCCCTGGTTATCAACAATTTGGTTTATTTGATTACCAGACTCATCTATCCATGGAGTAAATAAGCGCTGATCAAGAGTACTACTAAAAGAATTGCTTAAAGAAATAATGTTTGGATCATTTGCTCCTGTAGCTCCAGTACCCCTGGTTTTAGTGGTGGTATACTGAACACTAAATCTGGATTCCAATTTTTCACTGTGTCTTACCCCTGCATTTAAACCAATGGTTATTCTGTCCAAACTAGATCCTGGCAATATTCCATTTTGGTTTAAAGATGTAGCACTTAGTCTGTAATCCATTTTTTCACTGGCATCACCTATAGCAAAATTGTTTATCCTTGTTATACCAGTTTTAAAAAAGTCGTTGATTCCATTGTCCTTCACGGCTCTCAATTGTCCCGGTTCATTAGTAACTGGCGCATTAGGAACTGTTTGGCCTACAATTCTGGGGCCCCAGTCAAATCCAACGCTACCAGAATCATATTGACCATTGGTACCCATTGCGTATTCCTGCTGATAATCCGGAATCCTGAATAAATTGTCGAACCTCGTGGAGGAATTGAATGATACAGTTGCTCCAGCACCGTCGCCTTTACCTTTTTTGGTAGTTACAATGATAGCCCCTGCAGCAGCACGGGAACCATAAAGTGCGGTAGCGGCTGCACCTTTTAGTATGTTGATGTCTTCAACATCATCCGGGTTAATTACTGCAGCGCCATTGGAGAAATCCCTGTTACCAGTTATTCGACTTCCGGTAGGAGTCTGCGAGTTGTTAATTAAAACCCCATCCACAACCCAAAGCGGATTGTTCGCCCCGCTAAGAGAAGATACACCACGAATAATAATCTTAGAAGACCCACCAAGGTTACCACCAGTGTTCGTAATCTGTACACCAGTAACTTTACCCTGTAAAGAGTTAACAATGTTAGTTTCTCTTGCTTTCACCAGTTCTTCCCCTTTTACGACATCTGTGCCGTATCCCAGGGTTCTGGTAGTCTTTTGAATACCAAGGGCAGTAACAACTACTTCTTCCAATGCCTGAGCATCTTCTTCCATTTGGATATTAATAGTAGTGGCTGCGCCAATTGTTCTGTTCACGGTCTTTTGTCCTATATAACTAAAGCGAAGAACGTCTCCTTCATTCGCCTGAATAGAATAATTACCGTCAAAATCTGTTTGTGTTCCTGTAGTTGTAGTGACAACCACAATAGATACTCCAGGAAGTGGCAAACCGTTTTGGTCCGTCACATTACCCGAAATCGTTTTCTCCTGTCCATAAGAGAAAGTGATGAAAAGCACCAAGAGCGGTGTTAACATCCAGGTTAACTTTGATCTCATTTATATACAATTTTTGAATTAGTCACGACAAAAATCCTAATAAAATGTTAACTACACAAGAAATATGTAGGTTAGCCGTACTTTTATGTTAAAATAATCCCAATTATTATGGTATTCTTATAATAATGTAGAAATGATTGACTTATGTTAAATTTTTTAAGTTAATAAAGTAGTATTTTTAAATTTTTCCTGAATTTTGATGCTAAATAGGTCCGGCAAATGTTAAAATACTACAAGGAGAATGAATTTGAGGCAGGAACAGATGAAGCCGGAAGAGGTTGTCTGGCTGGACCAGTTACTGCCGCCGCAGTGATTTTACCATCTTCATTTACCGAAAAATCACTTAATGATTCCAAGAAATTATCTGTAGTCACAAGAAACAGGCTGCGTCCTTTTATAGAAGCTAACGCTATATGTTTTAGTGTAGCACATATTCAAACAAATGTTATCGATGACATTAATATTCTCAATGCTTCAATTCTTGCAATGCACAAAGCTATTAATAAGCTGTCCACGGTTCCTAACTTTATAATAGTTGATGGCAACAGATTTAAACCATTTAATGAAATTCCTTACGAATGCATTATTAAAGGAGATACCAAATTTCAGAGTATTGCCGCGGCATCAATATTGGCTAAAACCTACAGAGATGCCTATATGGAAAAAATACATGAAGAATTTCCGATGTACAATTGGAAACAAAACAAAGGCTATGGCACCCAGGAACACAGAGAGACAATTATGCAATACGGAATTACCAAATATCACAGAAGGAGCTTTAAATTACGGCCAGATCAATTAAAGTTGAACCTATAATATAAGCCTTGCAGATTTTCCACATCAGTTATATCCCAATTTGCCATTTCATTAATAACATCGCTAACTTCCTTGATTATGGCATAGATAAGAATAGATAAAGTTTTAAATTTGTCACAAAGTATTGTACATGAGATTAAAATTAGTTTTCACCCTTGTTGTCTTCACCTTCCTTTCCTGCCAAAAACAAAAAGAATCCACAACTCCCCTTCTACACTATCTCCCACAAAATGCTTCGGTCATCATTAAAATTAATAATCTTACAAAACTAAAAAGCGAACTTAAAAACAATGACTTCCTAAAACCTTTGGCTTCAACGACAAATTATGACCATATCCTGGGAAGGATAAAAGCATTAGAAAATATTCAAAGTGATACGAGCGGCATACTTGCTTTTACGGAAATAGATTCTCTTAAATCAGAATTTATATATATTTCGGATAAACCCCTGAGTTTTGTTAATCCAGACAAAGAAAAAAGTCCTACTGTTGAATCCGTCACCTTTGAAGGCAGAAGCTATAATAGATATGAAACAGGGCAAAGCACTTTTTTTAGCATTGAACTAAATGAGCAAATAATACTGGGGTCATCACTTAGATTAATTGATGCCGCTATTAGTAACACTAATATTTCGGAAATTGATCCTGTTCTTAATTCACTCTTTGAAACTTCAAATATTGATAAATCTGCCTCCATATACCTAAATCTTGAACAGAGCAATTGGATGGATGATTATGTTCTTAAAAAAGATTCTACAATACAATTTTCAGGTTTTGCAGATTGGGTCACCTTTGATATAGAACCTTCTCAGGACTTCCTGCAATTGAATGGGATATCAATCACTAATGATTTAACCAAAAACTTTCTGAGCCTGTTTAAGAATACAAGGCCTTCGCCTGGCGATTTGAGTGTGAAAATGCCTGCAAAAACAGATGCATTTATTTCGTTTTCTTTTGATAATTATGATGTTTTTGCCCAAAACCAGAAAGACTATCTAAAGGCCGCGTTTAAAAGAGACAGCGTATTCAATACCGTCGAAGAAATTGGCGTTATGTTTATTGAAAACAAAAAGGCGGTTATATTAAGTACTTACGGAGCAGAAAATATTACCCGGTTTCTGGAGGATAAGAGCAGCAACAATACCATCTATATGGGTCGTGAAACTTTTAAACTTACGAACAACAAATTTCTTTATGATTACTTTAATCCTCTGCTAAAGGAGTTTAAAGCTAATTATTATACCATATCGGACAATACCTTTATTTTTTCCGAAGAGCTTGAGGTCCTGCAGGGAATAATTCAGGATAATAGCAGTGGTACAACTTTCGACAAAAGTATGTTATATGAAACAGCAAGAAAAGTCCTCGCAGACGAATCCAGCATTGTTTTCATGGCCAATGAAAAAGGGATGGAAGGTATCCTGAAAATGCATTGCACAAAGGAACTATTAGCTGATTTTAACAAAACCCCGGCTTCCAATTATATTTTTGCCGGACAAATTGTTGCTGATGCAAATTTTTATCACACCAATATACTCATTCAAAAGAAGTATAAAGAGAAAGTAAGGAATTCTATTTCTGCACTCTTCCGGGTAGAATTAGATAGCGATTTAGCAACCAATCCCCAATTTGTAAAGAATCACAGGACCAGCAAAAAAGAAATTGTAGTACAGGACCAGGAGAACAATTTGTATTTAATATCCACCCAAGGTAAAATACTTTGGAAAAAGCAATTAAAAGGAAAAATACAAGGCAAGATAAGTCAGGTAGACCTCTATAAAAACGGACGATTACAACTAGCTTTTACTACAGGGAATGAATTTCTGATTTTAGATAGAAATGGCAAAGAAGTAGCCCCTTTTACCATAAACTTTCCTGGCGGGAACTTAAATGAACTGGCCGTTTTTGATTATGAAGGCAAAAAAAATTACCGCTTTGTGATTACCCAGGGATCAAAAGTTTTTATGTATAATTCAAAAGGCAAAATTGTTAGAGGGTTTAAATATACCGAAACAGCCAGCCAGGTGCTATCTGCTCCCAAACATATCAGAATTGGCAACAAAGACTATTTGGTTTTTATGCTGGAAAATGGCGACCTTAAAATTATGAATCGTGTAGGGAGGTCGCGGGTTAACGTAAATGAGAAAATAGATTTTTCCTCAAACAGACCGTATTTATATAAAAATAATTTTATCGTAACAGATAAAAATGGGATGCTTTACTCCATTGACACCAAAGGTAAAGTTTCAAAGACAAAACTTAACTATGCTGAAGATCACGGACTGGATGCCACAAGCAAAACTCTGGTTACCAATAATGAAAATGTTCTGAGCATTAAAGGAAAGAATGTAACACTGGATTTAGGCGTTTATACCCATCCTCAAATATTTTATGTTCATGATAAAATATACGTTAGTGTGACAGACATTCAAAGTCAAAAGGTGTATCTGTTTGATAGCAATGCGCTACCCATAGAAAACTTCCCGGTATTTGGGTATTCTATGATAGATCTGGATGATATTGACAATGACCGAAAGATTGAATTTGTATGTAAAGACCAGGAAAATGCGCTTGTACTCTACAAAATAAACTAAGCCCAATCAGCAGACCATTTATACAGTAAAGTACACCGTGTATACAATTCTCATGGAAACTAAATCATTTTTATTTAATTTTCTTAACCAAAGTTCTAATAATTAGGCCTTTGTAAATTTTTATTGAGGTAATAAGACCGGTTAAACTCCTGCTTATTTGCCCAAATAATCGTACTTTTAAGATGGATCAAAGACTACTTCAATCATGAGAACACAAGTCCAACATTTTCGTATTATCCCTTTTCTAGTTTTATTCCTGTTTGTAACTCCCAATGCCAGTGCTCAATTATTAAAGAAATTGGGCAAGGCGGCTGAAAGGGCGGCTGAGCGCACGGTTGAACGCAGAGTCGAAAAGGAAACCCAGGAGAAAACAGACGCTGTTTTAGACAGTATTTTGGAACCCGGCAGTAAAGGTAATCAAGGTAAAGCTCCCACCAACCAGGACGGCTTCCCTATTCCTCAAGGACAAACTCCTGATGATGGCGGGGGTGATGCCGGCAACCCATCTGCTACAGGAGCAAGTGGACCTAAAACCATACAGGTTTATAGCAAGTTTGATTATGTACCTGGAGACAAACTTTTATTCTTCGACGATTTCTCAAATGAATTTGTAGGTGATTTCCCTTCTAAATGGAATACAAATGGGGGTGGCGAGTTAGTTACTGTTGATGATTCATCAGAAAAATGGATAGAACTGATATCAGGCTATGGTGTATATTTTATTCCCGATGTGCCAAAATTACCTGAAGAATATACTATAGAATTTGACCTAATGACCATTGGATTAGATAGAAAGACTTCTTCAACCGCCAAATTAAGAATAGACTTAAGTGATGATGACAAATTCAAGGAAGGAAACAATTTTGTGCAAGCACACCTTCCGTTCTGCCAATATTCGGCCGTAGGAATAACTATGGAAAATCACATTAATGGTAAAAGGGAAATCTATAGTACGGTACAGGCTGATCTCAGGGATGAAGTACTCAATCGACCCCATATTTCCATTGCAGTGAACAAGCAACGCTACAGGTTATGGGTCAATGAAGAAAAATATATCGACATTCCAAGAATTGTACCGCAGGGAGGTGTCCTGAATACACTGAAATTTCACATGAACAATTTTAAGGATGGTAAAGAACGGTTGTTCATCACCAATCTAAAGGTGGCTGAAGGGGGTCTGGATTTAAGAAGAACATTAATTTCTGAGGGTAAAGTATCCACCAATGGCATCTTGTTCGACTCAGGCTCCGCGAATATCCAGCCACAGTCCATGGGGATTATCAGGCAGATCTCACAGGTATTGCAGCAGGAAGGCGGTATGAACCTGAACATTGTAGGGCATACTGATTCTGACGGCGAGGCCACTACTAATATGAAATTATCTGAAGCCAGAGCCGAGGCGGTAAAAAATGCATTGGTCAACATATACAACATTGATTCGGGGAGACTTACAACAGATGGCAAAGGAGAATCTGAACCGGTAGGTGATAACGGTACGGTTGATGGTAAAGCCCAGAACAGAAGAGTAGAATTTATAAAAATCTAAATAATGAAACTAAAACTTTTATTTATCGGACTGACCCTTTTATTGGCATTACCGGTAACAGGACAAAATTGCAGTAAATACTACCCTATGGAAGAGGGTACTACTTTAGAGTACACTTCCTATAATGGTAAGGGTAAAACTCAGGGAACTATCAGTTATTCAGTTTCCGACGTAATTGATGAAGGCAGTACATCTTCTGCCACAATGGTTATGAAATATATGGATGAAAAGGGCAAGGAAGTGCTTACTTCAGAATTTACCTATTCCTGCTCAGGTAATACAGTTACAATAGATTATGAATCTCTAATGTCTAATCAAATGCTTGAGCAATTTAGTGAAATGGAGATGGAAGTTTCCGGAACGGATATTGAGCTTCCCAATGATCTGGAAGTAGGCATGGAATTACCGGATGCCAACGTTATTATGAAAATGAGTATGAGTGGCATCAATATGAATTCTCAGGTAGATATGATAAATAGAAAGGTTGAAAAAAAGGAAACAGTTACTACACCTGCAGGTACTTTTGAATGCTATGTTATTTATAGTGAAAACCAGTCTAAAATGATGATGGCCAGTCAAAATTTCCCATCGCGCCTTTGGCTTGCAGAAGATATAGGTATGGTTAAGCAGGAAACTTTTAATAAAAATGGTAAATTAATGTCAAGTATGGTACTTACCAGCCTTAGTAAATAGTATTTCAAAATTTAAAAACCGGGGCTTAGACCCCGGTTTTTTCTTTAGTGATTTGTGCATGAAATAACGCTGCAAAATGTTTTAGCAGTTTTTGTTTTACCTCACCCATGGGTACTTCTTTTTGACCCAATTCCACATTCAATGAAGTAACCGCCTTACCCTTTATCCCACAAGGAATCATCAAATCAAAATACCCCAGGTCGGCATTTACATTTAAAGCAAAACCATGCATGGTTACCCATCTGCTTGCCCGGACCCCCATGGCGCAAATCTTTCTTGCGAAGGGAGTACCTACATCGAGCCATACCCCGGTCTCTCCATCTGAACGCTCCGCATTTAATCCGTATTCAGCCAGGGTTCGGATGACCATTTCTTCCAGAAAACGCAAGTATTTATGAATGTCGGTAAAGAAATTATCCAGATCCAGGATGGGATAACCCACGATCTGGCCAGGGCCGTGATAGGTAATATCCCCGCCCCTGTTTATCTTATAGAATTTTGCGCCCCTGGCCGAAAGTTGTTTTTCGTCTACCAACAGGTTAGACATATCCCCGCTTTTTCCCAAAGTATATACATGTGGATGTTCCACAAACAGGAAATGATTAGGCGTCTCCAGAAGGGTTTCCTCCCGCCTGTTTTTAATTTTAAGATCAACGGTTTGCTGAAACAACAATTCCTGGTAGTCCCAGGTTTCTTTGTAGTCCTTTAAGCCTAAATCCTGAATAGCAACTTTCTTATTCATCACAGGCAAAGATACAACCTTCAGCTGGGATTATTAAGGATCACAAGGGCAGCTATTACCCCGGGAACCCATCCGCAAAAGGTTAAAAGCAGCACAATAAGAAAAGATCCGCAACCTTTACCAAGGACTGATAAGGGCGGAAAAATAATGGCCAGCAAAACTCTCCAAAAGCTCATAGCATAGGTTTTATGATCCCCCGCTTTGTTGCGTGGGAAGTGTAATTATTGGACGCAATTTATCACCGATTGTTACAATCCGGGGCACAATTAAATTGAAAATTCATTTGTATAAAACAGGCCCTGCAGTAACAGGGCCTGAAAAGTTAATGAATCAATAACAATTAAATAATAAGGCTATGAGATTACAAAGAATTTTTATCAGCTTCTGATAGTTCAGAGAGTCCTTTCAAAGCATCTTCTATATCACCCGGTGTACTCATAATTTTCATAAAAGTACCCATTGTCAAATCTGGCCAATGTAATGCAATACGGTATTTCCCGTGTAGCATAGTTGCGGTTTTACCCTGTAGGATAATTTCATAGGGCATAGCAGCAATATGGTCTTCTCCAATTATTGGCAAGAAATGGGCCTCACCTTCTTCCTGGTTTCTTAACCCAACACCAAATACTGCCACTTTTTCATTACTATAAAGAATTTTATATACTTGTAATGTTTCACCCTTTTTAGCTTTAAGGTTGTTCTCAATTACTTTGAGTCCTTCTTCAAATGACGAAAATTCATTTAGTGTAATAGGATCCGTGAAATACGGCATCATTATTTTATAGTGGTATTTTTTCAATTTATCTGCTTCTATTCCACCACCAAAGGAGGTGAAGTCCTTTCCTACAACTTCAAAAGTTGTTCTTAGATCCTCACTGAAATTATCGAAAGTAGATTTATACTGGCCATAACTATCCCTCAAATATGCCCTAAAAAAATAATCCGGATTTGTATATGAGATGGTAACTACATCATTTTTCTGAACCAAACCAACCTTGAATGCTGCAGCCAAAGCTCCTCTATCCGCAACTTTTACAACTGTATTCTTTATATCGGGCCTGGTAAAAACTATTACTTTCAGGGATTTCTTGTTTGAAGGATTATAAGTTCCTAAAACAGAAAATGAATTTTCATTTAAGACCGAAAGTATGTCATCAGATACCTGTTGAATATTTTTATTGGATTTGCCTATTTCAATGTATGGCGCAATTTCCTGACTACTCAAGTGCAAAGAGAAAGCTACCAATGCCACAATACTTAATACGATTTTTTTCATTTTTTTAATATTTTTGTTTTTACTGGATTATATGTTATTGCTGTTTTTTCTTCTTAAAGCGCCGGGGAATCCCTAATACTTATCATAATTCCCTCAACAAAAATTCACCTCTTGAAATTAAAGAGCAAAGGAAGAGAAGATTAGATATAGAATCTATGATTTTTATCATGATTATGAATTAGATTATACCTTGAAAACCAATTTCACAACAGATTGAATATAATGGATTGAAAGATTAGCTCATTGTACCTATATTTGCAGCTTTAATGACCAATTTATGCAACTGTCTGAGCAAGAAATCGTACGAAGAGAAAAACTGAATAGGCTTCGGGAAATGGGGATTAATCCTTATCCGGCCGCCTTGTTTCCTGTAGATACCACATCGGTGAATATATCTACGAATTACAAAGAAGGTAAAAAGGTTACAATTGCAGGCAGGTTAATGTCCAGAAGGATTCAGGGAAAAGCTTCATTCGCAGAATTGCAGGATAGTGAGGGCCGCATACAAGTTTATTTTAACCGGGATGAAATTTGCCCGGGAGAGGATAAGGTAAAATACAATGAAGTATATAAAAAACTGCTCGATATTGGCGACATTATTGGAATAGAGGGTGAACTATTTACAACCAAAGTTGGTGAGAAAACTGTAATGGTTAAAGATTTTACGATCCTAAGTAAAGCTATAAGACCTTTACCGCTTCCCAAAAAAGATGCAGAAGGCAATATCTACGATGAATTTAACGATCCTGAACAGCGCTATCGCCAGCGCTATGTAGATCTGGCCGTTAATCCTGCTGTGAGGGATACATTTATTAAGCGAACCAAAATAACCAATAGTATCCGGGAGTTTTTAAATGAGAAAGGCTATCTGGAAGTAGAAACTCCTGTTTTGCAGCCTATACCTGGCGGAGCGGCTGCCAGACCTTTTATTACACACCATAATGCACTGGATATCCCTCTTTACCTCAGAATAGCCAATGAACTTTATCTAAAAAGACTAATTGTAGGAGGTTTTAACGGGGTATACGAGTTTTCAAAGGATTTCAGAAATGAGGGAATGGACCGCACCCATAATCCGGAATTCACTATTATGGAGCTCTACGTGGCTTACAAGGATTACAATTGGATGATGGATCTTACGGAACAGCTGCTCGAAAAAGTAGCCATAGATGCCAATGGTTCTACTAAAGTTATCATGGGTGAAAAGAAGATAGATTTCAAGGCTCCCTATCCGCGCATTCCAATCCTGGAGGCTATTAAGGAGCATACAGGTTATGAAGTTTCAGGGATGGATG
This sequence comes from uncultured Eudoraea sp., assembly GCA_965366915.1. Classification (GTDB taxonomy): domain Bacteria; phylum Bacteroidota; class Bacteroidia; order Flavobacteriales; family Flavobacteriaceae; genus Eudoraea. The sequence continues at coordinate 17,794 of CBDUGN010000054.1, forward strand.
AAGAAGCTTTGAGGGATGTGGCCAGAAAACTGAATATAGAAGTAGATGAAAGTATGGGGGTAGGCAAGCTCATTGATGAGATTTTTGGCGAAACATGTGAACATCACTACATACAACCTACTTTCATAATAGACTACCCCAAAGAAATGAGCCCCCTTACTAAGGAGCACCGATCTAACCCGGCCTTAACAGAGCGCTTTGAGCTTATGATTAATGGGAAGGAAATTGCGAATGCCTACTCAGAGCTCAACGATCCAATTGATCAGCGGGAACGGTTTGAAGAACAGTTAAAACTGTCTGAAAAAGGCGATGATGAAGCCATGTTTATTGATCAGGATTTTATAAGGGCCCTGGAATACGGAATGCCTCCCACATCGGGGATTGGCATTGGTGTAGACCGCCTGGTAATGTTACTGACAAATAATGCCTCTATTCAGGAAGTGTTGTTCTTTCCTCAAATGCGGCCTGAAAAAAAACCGCTGGAATTAAGTGAAAACGAAAAAACGATTTTTAATATTTTAAAAACCCATAAATCCTTGCCATTGGCCGAACTGAAAGAAGCTGCCGGATTAAGTAATAAGGCCTGGGATAAAGGTCTAAAGGGTCTTAACAAATTAGGGTTAACTAAAGTCGTAAAAGAAGAGGACACCCTGCTTTGCCAGGTAAATGAGTAACAAATAGCTTCATTTTTTTATTCTATTCATTATCAGCATTTTAAGTCCTATGCATTTCATCGAATGAGTGTTAAAATTTGAAATAAAGAGGTCGGTATTTTCGTTCTATAAATAGAATCCCAAATCTGTTTTTATGAAGAAAATCTACTTTCTGATCATTTTAGCAGCATTTTTGACTTCCTGTTCTAAGGATCATTCTCCTTCAGGGCCCGATAATCCTGATCCTGACGCAACATTAGAGGCCTGTTTTGAAGTGAGTAAAGAGATCCTTTTGGTGGGCGAAA
>CBDUGN010000055.1:0-18703 GCA_965366915.1 uncultured Eudoraea sp.
CATTTCGGACTGGATACACTTTCGCTGGCCAGGATGGGTGCAGATGTTACAGGAGTAGATCTCTCTAACCACGCCATTCAAAGGGCCAGAGAATTAACTCAGAAAACAAATCTTGATGCTAAATTTATCAACTGTGATCTTTACGATCTACCAAATCATTTAAGTGATGAATTTGATATAGTTTACACTACCTATGGTACTATAGGCTGGCTTCCTGATCTTAACAAATGGGCGGCGGTTGTATCAAGGTTTTTAAAACAAGGTGGCAGGCTTATTTTTGTTGAGTTTCATCCGGTTGTCTGGATGTTCGATGATGAATTTAGCAGGATCGCTTATCGATATTTCAATTCAGGACCAATTGTAGAATCCGAAACGGGGACATACGCTAACAGGGATGCAGATATTAACCTGGAATACGTAATGTGGAATCATGGTCTGGGAGAAGTTATAACTAGTTTGGTTAGGAATGGTATTGAAGTAACCTCCTTAAAGGAATATGATTATTCGCCTTACGATTGTTTTAAATCCACCATAGAAGATGAACCGGGGAAATACAGGATTAAACATCTTGGAAATAAACTGCCAATGGTGTATTCTTTAGAAGGCTCAAAAAAATTATCCGCAAATAAATTTAACATAGTTAACTCATGACAAAATACTTTTATGTATTCTTGATTCTGGCCATTGTATCATGTACAAATAAATCGAAAACTGAATTACCTGAGCCTACGGGGAAATATAGTGGTCTGTTCAAAAAAGGAAATTTTGAAGATTCAATTGCAATTGATATAGAACGGGATTCTACAAACTGGAAAGTATTTTTTTCGAGTCTTGAACAAAACGCAAATCGCATCCCTTTTAGGGGGGTGGAAGTTAATGGAGATTCAATAAATTTTAAACTCCAAAGCGATTTTTATACCTATTTGTTTAAAAATAAATGGGAAAATAACACTTCTGAATTGCGTGGAACATTAACAGTAGACACGGTTGATATTCAATATACACTTTATAAAACTTTAGCCGGTAAAAAAGTGTTATCAACTGAGGATATTAGCTATGAATCTAATGGTCTGAAGTTGAACGGCACTATCTTTTATCCTGCCAAAGACAATAATATGGGTCTAATTATAGTCACTTCTTCGGGTAATTCAGATAGAAGTGCTTCGAGAGCAGAGGCTCAACTTTTTGCCAAACGAGGTTTTACTACTTTTATTTATGACAAACAGGGAACAGGGATCTCTGAAGGAAACTGGTCAAAGGCCAGCATTGAAGAACTTGCTTCAGATGATATTAATGCTATTAAGCGGTTTTCAGAAAAAACATCCATTCCGCTTAATCGCATAGGTATAAAAGGCAGCAGTCAGGGAGCCACCAAGATCCCATATATTTTAAATGAATTAAAAGAACTTAAGTATGGGATAGCCGTAAGCTGTCCCGGCTCTACCCTATTGGAAAGCGATCTTAACTACTGGAAAAATAGAAATACTAAGAATCTAGGCATAAACATTGAGCAGGCAACGAGTTTTGAGCGTAAAGTTTTTGAAGCAATTGCAGGAAATATTTCCAAAGAAACTCTTGAGAAAGAGATAAACTCAATCAAATCACAAGATTGGTATAATATGCTATGGATTCCCAAGCTTGATGAGATCGAAATAGATAAAAAACTAAACTTTACCCCTATTCCATATTTTGAAAAAACTAAACAGCCTGTATTGATTGTTCAGGGGAGTTTAGATGAAATAATTCCTGAAGACAGTCATCAAATAATCGCCGAAGCGCTCAAGAAAGCCCAAAACAAAAAATATAAAATTGTTTTGTTGCAAGGTGCTTCCCACTCTATGTATGATATCGGGCAAAGTGATTTTCCATATTGGTCTAAATTACATCCAGAATATTTAGCAACTTTGGAGAATTGGATCAATACTATTGAGGTATCAAATTAAGAATCCAACAAGGTTCTTTTTCATCGCGTTAAAAGTTCTTTAAAATATTTAAATTCTAAATTACATAAGATCAAAAACCACCTTATATTTAAAGACTGAACATTTTACTAAATCACCTTCCGGTAACTTATATTAATCAATAATAGTATTCATATGTCTATACACTATAAAAAATACCTAACACCATTCATATTACTATTGCTAGGGTTTTACCAAATTAATGCTCAAAATACCATCGATACCAGGTTAATGAAAAGTCCGGCAATTAGTGAAAATAATATCGCCTTTGTTTATGCAGAGGATCTTTGGATAGCCAATAAAAATGGTTCTAATGCCAGGCGCCTTACAATTGATGAGGGGGTAGAATCTAACCCTGTTTTTTCACCGGACGGTTCCATGATTGCATTTAGCGCGGAATATGACGGTAACATAGACGTTTTTGTTGTTTCTTCAAAAGGGGGGCTTCCCAAAAGATTAACCTGGCATCCAGGTTGGGATCAGGTCAGGGATTTTACCCCTGATGGTAAAAGCGTGCTTTTCATCTCTCGAAGATCTACCTATACCAACAGGCATGCCAAGCTTTATACTGTATCCATAGAAGGTGGCCAGCCTTTGGAACTACCTGTTCCTACCGCTTTTAGCGCATCTTATTCTGAAGATGGCAAATATATCGCTTACACTCCTTTATATGAAGTATTTAACCAATGGAAAAATTACCGTGGCGGTACCCAATCCCGCATTTGGATTTTTGATACCGAAACCTTTGAGGTTGTGGAGATAGCCAAGCCCGCATCTGGAGGAAATGATACGAATCCTCAATGGATAGGAAACAAAGTGTTTTTCAGAAGTGACCGTAATGGTGAATTTAATCTATTTTCTTATAACATGGATTCTAAAGTTGTTGCCCAACTAACAAACTATGATGATTTTCCAGTTATTAGCCTGAATACAAATAACGATGAATTGATTTACGAGCAGGCCGGATATGTTCATTTATATGATCCAAATTCCTCAGTTAGTACAAAGGTCACTATTCCTATTGCCACAGATTTGCTAGAGTTAAGACCACGATATGTTTCAGGAGCCAATTATATCCGCAGTGCAGGTATTTCGCCTTCCGGTGCAAGGGCAGTGTTCGATTTTAGAGGTGAAGTTATTACTGTACCTGCTGAAAAAGGAGATGTAGAGAACATTAGTCAAACTCCCGGGATTCATGAAAAATACCCCCAATGGTCCCCTAATGGTAAACAAATAGCTTATTTTTCAGATGCCTCAGGGGAATACGAATTACATCTCAGAACATTGGAAAACGGGGCTATAAAAAAGCTTCCTATTCGCGGATCTGGTTTTTACGCCTACTTGCATTGGTCACCGGATAGTAAGAAATTATGTTTCGTAGACAATGGACGAAATTTATTTTTGGCAGATACATCCAGCGGCAAGATCACCAAAATTGGAACAGACATGCTCTATATTCCGGGTTCTTTCCGAGAGCTTTTTGGATCCTGGTCGCATGATTCAAAATGGGTCTCTTATACTCTTATAACGGATACAAATTTTGAAAGGGCTTATGTATATTCTGTAGCTCAGAATAAATCTTTTGAACTCTCCGATGGGCTTTCCAACGTTAGTGAACCTATCTTTGATCCAAGTGGAAAATATATTTATATGCTTGCCTCTACAGATGCCGGTCCTATTGTAAATTGGTTTGATCAGTCTAATCAGGATATGGAAATGACCACTTCTATCTACCTGGTAACACTGCAGAAAGAACTTATTTCACCTTTGGCTAAAGAAAATGATGAAGAAAATAACGAAGAGGATGAAAAATCTGAAAAAGATGATACAGACAAAGATGATAAGAAGGAAAATGAAACACCAGCTCCTTTGAAGATAGATTGGGAGGAAATAAACAATAGAATAATTGACCTCCCCATATCTCCGGGTATGTACTCTGGTTTAAGTTGCTCTGAAGAAGGAAAATTATTCTATTTGTCACGTAAACCACATAGCAGTTTCAGTGATCCACAGTCTCTGAGAATGTATGATTTGAAGGAGCGGGAAGATGAAGAAGTCATGCAGGCAAATTGGTATAAAATTGCTGCTTCCGGTAAAAAATTGTTATATCAAAAAGAGCAAACCTGGGGAATAACAGAGATGGGTAAAAAACCTGAAAATGGAACATTAAACACTGGCAGCATTAAAGTTAAAATTGATCCCCGACAGGAATGGTCCAATATCTTCAACGAAACCTGGCGTGTAAACAGGGATTATTTTTACGACCCCGGAATGCATGGTTCGGATTGGAATGCCATGAAAGAAAAATATGCAAGTTTCCTGCCTGATGTTACGTGTAGAAGTGATCTCTACAGAATTATGCAGTGGATGTGCAGTGAATTGGCTGTTGGGCATCATAGATTTGGTAGCCGGGGTGACCGCATGAATAACCCTGATAAAATAGGTGGAGGCCTGCTTGGGGCAGATTATGAAGTGGTTAACAACAGGTATAGATTTGCAAAAATATACGGAGGTCTGAACTGGACTCCCGAACTACGTTCGCCTTTAACAGAACCGGGTGTTAATGTTGTGGAAGGAGAATATTTAATAGCCGTAAATAGCAAAGAAGTTACAGCAGATCAAAATCTTTATAGTTTCTTTGAGAATACTGAAAACAAGATTGTGGAGCTTACGATTTCAGCATCTGCTGACGGATCTGGTTCTCGAAAAGTGAAGGTAGTACCAATAGAAAGTGAACGTTCACTTAGAAACAGGGATTGGGTTGAAGGAAATATTAAAAAAGTTGACAAGGCCACGAATGGCCAGGTAGCCTATGTTTACGTACCGAATACGGCCGGAGCGGGACATGAATATTTTAAACGCTACTTCTTCCCGCAGGCCAATAAAAAAGCCATAATTGTTGATGAACGACATAATGGCGGTGGGCAATTGGCAGATTATTACATAGATATGCTAAAGAAGCCATATCAGTCATCCTGGACTTTAAGGTATGGTAATGATCTCAAAGCTCCCAGTGCTTCAATACAGGGTCCTAAAGTGATGCTTATTGATGAAACAGCAGGCTCTGGAGGGGACTATCTCCCCTGGATGTTTAGAAAATTTAAACTGGGAACGATAATTGGAAAAACCACCTGGGGTGGCCTTGTTGGTGTATTAGGTTACCCTGAATTTATTGATGGAGGATCAGTTACGGCACCTAATCTTGCCTTTTGGAATGAAGATGGCTACCGGATAGAGAACGAAGGTGTTGCGCCGGATATTGAGATTGAACAATGGCCAAAAGACGTTATTTCAGGAGGGGACCCCCAATTGGAAAAAGCTATTGAAACGGTAATGGAGCAACTTAAAAATAACCCTCCGGTTATGCCTAAACGACCCGAATATCCGGTTCGGGTTCGCAAATCTAACTGATAGACTGTTAATGTGCGATGTGCTTCAGTGACCATCGCACATTTTTTTAATTCTAAAATAAATGTACAGCTATTAGGAATTTTACTAATTTATTCTCTGAACTAAGCATTAATTAAATACTACTGAGGAATACTGGTATGATTTCAGCACTTGGCAAACTTTTCACGGATCTCTTTATTAAATATATGCCCAGTGCCTATGTTTTTGCATTGCTCCTCACCTTGTTCACCGGTCTTATGGCCCTTATTTGGACCGATGCCTCGCTAATGAACGTGCTAAGTGGCTGGTATGATGGCTTTTGGTCCTTATTGGCGTTTGGGATGCAGATTATCCTTGTCATTGTAACAGCAGCTAGTATAGCCCAATCAGAAACGGTTGAAAAAGGGATAAATTGGATAACGCGCTACATAAAGACTCCGGGGCAGGTCTATTTGTTTGTACTTGTTTCTGGTGCCTTGATGGCCTTGATCAGTTTTGGAATGGTCGTAATTGTGGCTATTTTAGCCAGAGAATTGGCCGCAAGAGTAAAAGGGTTAAACTATCCTTTTCTAATAGCCTGCGTATATTTTAGTATGGGCAGTTGGGTTGCCGGGGCTTCCAGTTCAATAGCGCTATTATTAAATACCGAAAATAATTTTTTAATTGAAGCGGGAATTCTTTCTGAATTGATACCAACTTCTTTTACACTGGGATCCTCACTGAACATTTTAATGATCCTGCTCTTTGTTGTGTTTGGTCCACTGTTATTTCTAATTTTGATTCCAAAAGACAATAAGAATAAGGAATTATCTGATCTCTTGATTCTGGATAACTTGCCAACAGAGTCTTCGGTAAAAGCAGAGGCGGAATCCTACAAATTGCCTTTCAAGGCAGTCTCAGACATTTTGAATAATAGTGCCTTTTTGCAGATCACCATTTCAATTTTTGGCTTTATTTATATCGGCCATTACTTCTACCTTAATGGTTTTGATCTGAATTTCAACATTATCATATTTACGTTTTTAATCCTGGGCCTATTTCTGCATAAAACTCCACTACGGTATAGTATCTCCATGAAACGTTCGAGCAGCAATATTTCAGGAATACTTTTTCAATATCCATTTTATGCGGGTATCATGGGTATAATGCTTTCAACCGGTTTGGGCGCAAAAATTGCTGATCTTCAGGTATCCATTGCCACCCTGACCAATTATCCATTTTTGGCCTATGTTTCTGGTGGTTTGGTGAATTTTGCCATTCCTTCGGCAGGTGGAGAGTTTGCCGTAATTGGTCCTGGTATTATTAATGTCGTGAAAGATCTGGGTGCAGGGTTAGGTGAATCTGAAGTTACCGAAATGATTGCAAGAGCATCAATGGCTATTGCCTATGGAGAAAGCCTGAGTAATTCGCTTCAGCCTTTCTACCTGCTTATAATTTTTCCGGTTATGGCAGCAGGAACCAAATTGCAGGCGAGAGATATAATGGGATACTTCGTAATTCCATTTATTTTATTTTTTGTCATTCAGTCGATGTTGCTTGTATATATGCCTTTGTAACAATACAGTAACATATATCCTTTGCCCGGCTAACAGTAAGTTCCCTTTACATACAAATACAGCTACTTTATTAAACATTATTTCTTAAATTTAAATATGTGTTATGACATCAAGGCAAGTTTGGAAGCTCAGTTAAAGAGGGCAAGGCATTATGGCAACGAGCAGGCTATTGAAGAAATCATAGAAAAACTAGCGCCATTGTCTGATCTGCCCCTCTATCATGTATCAGGCTTTAATCACCCAAAATTATTTATATATCCTGATAATTCACCTTATGAGCCAACCCTTGCAAGTTGGGGCCTGGTACCATTTTGGGTAAAAGATAAAACTCAATTAAAAAATCTCTGGAACAAAACCCTTAATGCCAGAGGAGAAACCATTTTTGAAAAACCTTCCTTTCGTAATTCAGCCAAAAATAAGAGATGTATTATTTATATAGATGGATTTTATGAACATCATCATTTTGGCGGTAAAACCTATCCTTTTTTTGTAAGCAGAAAAAATAATGAACCAATGGTCTTAGCAGGGCTCTGGAGTGAATGGGTAGATCCCGAAACAGGGGAAGTGATAAATACCTTTTCTATTGTTACAACAAAAGGTAATGCTATGATGACCAAGATCCACAATAATCCAAAGGCAGCAGGGCCCCGGATGCCCTTAATACTTCCCGATGAATTGGCAGACAAATGGCTTGAGCATATTGAGGACGAATTAGACAAAAAAACCATTCAGGAATTAATTCAATCATATCCGGAAGACGAACTTAAAGCGCATACCGTTAGCCGGCTTAGGGGAAAAGAATATCGAGGTAATATCCCTGAGATCACCAAAGAAGTAGCCTATGCCGAGTTGGAATTTTAAAATTCTTCGTTTAATAAAATCAGTAGTTGGTGATCGCTAATAATATGATAATATTCCAGGATAATATACAAATTAAAAAAAAGGGCCTAAGCTGTATTTCAATTCTCCTTCTAGCTCTTGTTTTTGCCTGTAACAGTGCAACAAAGAAATCATCTAAAGTTACCATTGCCGCCTCGGCAAATATGCAATATGCTCTGGGACCTATTACAGAAAAATTTACTGAAAAAACGGGTATTCCCTGTCAACTAATTTTTGGATCTTCGGGTAAACATACGGCTCAAATTACCCAGGGAGCGCCATTTGATATTTTTGTGTCGGCGGATATGAAATACCCTTCAATCTTATATGACAAAGGTTTCACCACAGCTCCACCAGAGATCTATGCCTATGGAAAATTAATATTATGGACAATGGATGACGGGCTGCCGGTTTCTATAGGAAAACTGAATGATTTTTCGATTAATCATATTGCGCTCGCAAATCCCAAAACAGCACCATACGGACAGGCAGCTTTGGAAGTACTTGAAAAGTACGGGCTTTTAGATAGTCTTAAAAATAAACTAGTGTATGGAGAAAGTATTGGCCAAACCAATCAATTTATTTATTCTAAATCAGCTGAAATTGGATTTACAGCCCAATCCGTGGTTCTGGCGCCCGAAATGAAGGATAAGGGCAAATGGGTTTTGGTGAATGACTCTGATTATAATCCAATTACCCAGGGGGCAGTGATCATAAAACAATCTAATGGAAAAAATCAACAGGCTAATAAATTTTATAATTTTCTTTTCTCCAATGATGCCAAAATTATATTAAAAGATTTCGGATATTCGGTAGATGAATAGTTTAAAAGGTCATATTAAGGAAGTTCAGGTAAACGGAAGTTTGTCACTTGTAACCATAGCGCTTTCTGATGAAATATTTTTTAAGGCCATCATCATCGAAACTCCCGAAACTGCATCCTATCTTAGTGAAGGCCATTTGGTTAAGGTATTATTTAAGGAAACAGAAGTTGTTATTGGCAGGGATATAAAGCATTTAATAAGCCTTCAAAACCAAATTAGGGGTAAAATTAAGCGTATTGAACGTGGTTTATTATTAAGCAATATAATTATCACTACACCGGCAGGTGATATCAGTTCAATTATTACAACCAATGCCGCAGATCAGTTAAGTCTAAAAGAAGAACTAACTGTGTACGCTATGGTCAAGACTAATGAAATAATGCTATCTGAATAATGAATTGGGACCCGCTCTTAATTACTTTTAAACTAGCTGTTGTTACTACGGTAATTCTTTTAATTATTTCGGTACCCCTGGCATATTGGATGGTAAATACTAAATCCAGGTCTAAACCCTTTATAGAAACTCTTATCAGTATGCCCCTGGTATTACCGCCTACAGTATTGGGATTTTATTTCCTTATAGCCTTCAGCCCCGGCAATGCATTTGGCACTTGGATAAATGAATGGCTTGGCCTTAAACTGGTATTCTCCTTTGGTGGCCTGGTTGTTGCCTCTATAATCTATAGTTTGCCCTTTATGGTGCACCCTATTCAGTCTGGCCTGAGTATTCTGCCAAATTCACTGACAGAAGCTTCACAGGTTATGGGAAAATCTAAATGGACAACATTGTTCAAAGTACTCCTACCCAATTGCAAAGCTTCATTATTAACGGGAATTGTTCTCGCTTTTGCCCATACTGTGGGTGAATTTGGGGTAGTACTTATGATAGGAGGCAGTATTCCGGGTAGCACCAAAGTCGCGTCCATTGCCATATATGACGAAGTTGAAGCTATGAACTATGGTGCTGCTAATTTCTATGCTACAGTACTATTTGTAATTACTTTTTGTATCCTGTTAATGGTCTATTTAATAAACGGGGGTTATCTAAAGCGCTTTTGGAAATGATTAAAATTGACATTCATAAAAAATTAAGCGCCTTTGGAGGTGAAATGAAGCTTCATATTCAATGCCAGATTAAGAAAGGAGAATTGGTAACGCTGTATGGTGAATCTGGTGCTGGAAAAACCTCAACGTTAAGAATTCTGGCCGGTCTGTTAAAACCGGATAAGGGAGAAATAACAGTAAATGAAGTAAGTTGGGCTGATACTAAAAACAACTTCTTTTTAGCCCCTCAGAAGAGGAATATAGGTTATGTCTTTCAGGATTATGCCTTATTTCCAAATATGAGCGTACTACAAAATCTTGAGTTTGCGTCTGACAAAGGGCAGAATAAAAAGGTGATAACAGAACTTATAGAGATGATGGAGCTCGGTGATCTTCAAAACAGAAAACCGCAAACCTTGTCCGGAGGTCAGCAACAACGTGTAGCCCTGGCAAGAGCACTTGTTCGTAAACCCAAGCTTCTCTTATTAGACGAGCCACTTGCCGCATTGGATTATAAGATCAGATTGAAACTCCAGGATTATATCATAAGAATTCATAAGGAATACGATTTAACTACAATATTGGTAAGCCACAATATAGGTGAGATAATGAGGTTGTCTGACCTGGTTTTCGTACTTGAAAAAGGTAAAATTGCGAAACAAGGTAATCCAAATGAGATCTTTGCTTCTGAAAATGTTAGCGGTAAATTTAAATTTATCGGAGAAATTTTGAAGATAGAACCACAGGACGTTGTCTTAATTGTTTCTGTTTTAATACAAAACAATGTCGTTAAAGTAATTGCCGACAAATCTGAAGTACAAACCCTGAATGTTGGCGACAAAGTGATGGTTGCGTCTAAAGCTTTCAATCCTATTCTTTATAAAATTGAAGAATAGTTAGGTCATATTTTTTCACAAATTCGAATACAGTGAGCAAACCGGCATTACTTCTTATCGATATTCAAAAAGGCCTGGATGATATTGACTATTATGGTGGCCACAGAAATAATCTGCAGGCAGAAGCCAACGCAAAAAGAATCCTGGACTTCTGGAGAAATCAAAAGTTTCCCATCTTTCATATTAAACATAACTCCACTAATCCAGATTCCCCGCTTGTTAAGGGCCAACCAGGGAACCAATTTAAAGATATTGTAAAGCCCCTGGCGAATGAAACAATAATAGAAAAACAGGTAAATAGTGCTTTTATAGGTACAGATTTAAAACAACAATTGGATGTGTTGGCAGTCAAAAAGGTAGTAATAGTGGGACTTACTACAGATCATTGCATATCGAGCAGCGCAAGAATGGCAGGGAATTTGGGATATAACGCATTTTTGGTTTCAGACGCTACGGCTACCTTTGACAAGGTAGGTCCCGACGGCACAAAATTCGCAGCTGAAATAATCCATGAGATTGAATTGGCCAGTTTGCACAACGAATTCGCCACCGTCATTAGTACAGATGAATTATTGAGACAAATCCCCGGTGAAGTGTAAAATTAGTAGTTTTCTTTATCCAGATTATTGGAATATCAGGGTTTTGGATTGAAAACGAAAAATGACTGAAACCCAATGAAAAAGGTAGTTTAAACTCTGAAAATACTAATACGAAATCTTTAAAATATCCGTTAGTGTTACATATGAAAATTATAATTGCTCTATTTATAATATTCCTTGGATCGGGAATAATATTTGCGCAGGATTGGCAAACTGATCTCGCGGTAGCCAAGGAAATGTCTAAAGCCGGGAATAAACCGATAATTTTAGTATTTCAGGGTTCAGATTGGTGTGCCCCTTGTATAAAACTTGAAAAGAAAATATGGAGTAGTGAAGAATTCCAGGAATATGCTTCCGATCACTTTGTGATGTTACTGGCAGATTTCCCCCGTAAAAAGCAAAATAGGCTCCCGGTTGAACAAAAAAATAAAAACGAGCAATTAGCAGAGATCTATAATCCCAATGGATATTTTCCTTTGGTTGTTGTTCTTGATAAAGATGGTAAACTTATAGGTCAAACAGGATATAAAAATATCTCGGTAAAAGAATATATCAATTTATTAGAATCTTTTTCTGGGTAAATGACGAAACCTATAGCCACTCTTTTGATTCTTTTTTTAAGCACCGTTCCTTTGTGGGCTCAGCAATCTTTTCATCGAAGCTTAAAACTGATGGGCAGCGGTTTCCAAATTACTGTGGTGGTTAAAGACTCAACAGAGGCTAACAGAGTAATAAACCTTGCCGTTAATGAAATTTCAAGAATTGAAAAACTCATTTCTTCCTGGAACCCTGATTCCGAAACTTCTGAAATCAACTCAAATGCAGGAATAAAACCGGTTAAAGTCAGCCAGGAATTATATAGCTTAATAGACAGGGCTATAAATATTTCCAGTTTAACAGATGGAGCTTTTGATATAAGCTATGCGTCTATGGACAAAATCTGGAAATTTGATGGGAGTATGAAGAAAATGCCTTCAAACGAGGAAATTAAATCATCCGTTTCTAAGGTAGGATTTCAGAATATCATTCTTGATGCCGAGCATAGGTCGGTTTTCCTGAAAGAAAAGGGGATGAAAATAGGATTCGGAGCCATAGGAAAGGGATATGCAGCAGATAAAGCAAAAGCCTTATTGCAGGAAAACAAAGTACAGGCCGGCATTATTAATGCTTCAGGAGACATGAATACCTGGGGCAGACAACCTAATGGTAAGGAATGGACCGTAGCTATTACGAATCCACTAAACAAAACCAAAGCAGCAGCCATTTTGCCAATTACTAATGGTGCGGTAGTAACTTCGGGTAACTATGAAAAATTTGTACAATTTAATGGCACACGATATGCCCATATAATAGACCCGAGAACAGGGTATCCTTCTACCGGTATTTTAAGTGTTACTGTTTTTGCTCCAAAAGCAGAATTAGCAGATGCCCTTGCAACTTCTGTTTTTGTAATGGGTATTGAAACAGGGTTAAACAGAATTAATCAATTGCCGAAAATTGAGTGTATAATAATTGATGAAAAAGGGAAGGTGTTTACTTCCGATAATATTGAAATAGACAGGATATGATCAAGAAAATTGCATTTATAGTGTGTATCCCAATAGTTTTAAACAGTTGCGTGGCGGTTAAGGGATATGAAAAGGTGAATATCAATGATCCTGATATGGAGTTATCGGAAAAACTGTGCGACAGAAACGTTACAGTCTTTCATTCCTATCGGGAAGCTGCTGCTGGAGCAAATGGAGGCAAAACAGGCGGAGGTTGCGGATGCAATTAATTTACCAGATTACATTATTTAATTCACTATTCTTTTAAGAAAAAGTATGACAATAAATAAGTCCTTATTTTTTATTTGCCTCTTCATGGTCTGTCGCATTTGCAATGCTCAGAATTCTGTGCAAAATACCGATGGCTATAAAAAACGGGTTTTAGAAACCGCTGAGATTGATCTGTTATCCAGCTACTATTCCCAGGATGGCAATAACGCGGCAGTAACAGGGGGGCTTGGCACTGAAGAATTAACAGATATTACGGGAACTATGGTAATATCAATACCTGTAAGTGATGATGACGTGCTTACAGTAGATGCAGGTATTTCAGCATATACTTCTGCATCATCCAGTAATATTAATCCATTTGATAAAGGTTTTGCAGATCCATTTATCGCCGCCTCTGGCGCTTCGCGGGATGATACCTGGTTAAATCTTACAGGTATTTATAGTCATAGTTCAGATGACAGAAATTCTATATGGAGCGCAAAACTTTCGTATTCAACGGAGTATGACTATACCTCTTTTGGTTTTGGTGGTAGTTATACCAGATTGTTTAATGAAAAAAATACCGAACTTGGTTTTAATGCAAATGTATTCCTTGATAAATGGAAGCTTATTTACCCCTATGAACTTCGCCCTTTTGCCCCTGGTGGAAGAGGTTTAAATGATTTTTTATTTTTAGAAAATACAATAACCGGTAATCCCGATTACAACCCTTCTTTTGCCATTTTAACGGATGAAAATCGCAACTCTTATTCTTTGGGCATTGGTCTTTCACAAATCCTTTCGAAAAATATTCAGGGGTCTTTTTTGGCCGATTTTGTGCTTCAGCAAGGTCTGCTTTCGACACCGTTTCAAAGGGTCTATTTTAGTGATGTAGCAGATTCTTTTATAGATAACTTTCATCTGGCGGATGATATTGAACGCTTACCCGATTCCAGGTTTAAAGTTGCACTGGGAGGCAGGCTCAACTTTTTTATTAATGAATATCTGGTAATACGTTCGTACTATAGATATTATTTTGATGATTGGGGCATAAATTCCAATACATTAAGTGTTGAAATTCCCGTAAAGATTGCTCAAAACTTCACTTTATATCCTTCGTATCGATTTTACAACCAAAAGGCAGCAGATTATTTTGCGCCTTATAACGAGCATCTTTCTACTTCCATATACTATACTTCAGACTATGACCTTTCTGAATATAATGCAAATCAATTTGGTTTCGGAATAAATTATACAAACATAATTTTAAGACAACACAAATTAAAAGTAGGTTTAAAAAGTGTTGATTTAAAATATAATTATTACAAAAGAAATACCGGTTTAAGTGCAGGAATTATTACTGCCGGTTTAAAGTTTGTCGTTGATTAAAACAATTGGCGTTATTAGCGGGCAGCAGGTTAAGGGACAGCCGGAAATATTCGAAAAAAAAAAAACGAGCTTCAAACTCGTTTTTCAGTTTGTATAGGGATACTCCTTATTTGGCTACATTAACCGAACGGGTTTCCCGTATAACAGTAACTTTTACCTGTCCCGGATAGGTCATGTCTGTCTGAATTTTCTGAGAGATTTCAAAAGATAGCTGTGCCGCTTTTTCATCACTCACTTTCTCACTTTCAACAATAACCCTCAATTCCCTTCCAGCCTGGATAGCATAGGCTTTTTGGACACCTCCAAAAGCAAAAGCGATATCTTCAAGATCTTTTAGCCTTTGAATATAGGAATCCAGCACCTGTCTTCTTGCTCCCGGACGAGCTCCACTTATAGCGTCGCATACCTGCACGATTGGAGATATTAAGGTTTTCATTTCAATTTCATCATGGTGGGCTCCAATAGCATTACAGACATCTGGTTTTTCACCAAATTTTTCGGCCCATTGCATCCCTAAGATTGCATGAGGTGTTTCTACTTCTGCTTCAGTATTTGGCACTTTACCTATGTCGTGAAGTAAACCTGCTCGTTTTGCTATTTTAGGATTTAAACCTAATTCTGCGGACATCACACCACAAAGCTTTGCTACCTCTCTTGAGTGTTGCAATAAGTTCTGACCGTAGGAAGATCTATATTTCATCCTACCGACCGCTTTAATCAATTCAGGATGTAGTCCGTGAATACCCAAATCTATAACCGTACGTTTTCCAACCTCAACTATTTCCTGTTCAATTTGCTTTTCAGTTTTTCGCACAATCTCCTCTATCCTGGCCGGATGAATTCTACCATCTGTAACCAGCTTATGCAGGGATAATCGGGCTACTTCTCTTCGAACGGAATCAAAACAGGAAAGTATGATGGCCTCTGGCGTATCATCAACAATAATTTCTACTCCTGTAGCCGCTTCCAGTGCCCTGATATTCCTTCCTTCCCTACCAATAATACGGCCTTTAACATCATCAGAATCAAGGTTGAATACGGATACGCAGTTTTCAACAGCCTCTTCTGTACCGATGCGCTGTATGGTATTTATGACTATTTTCTTTGCTTCCTGCTGGGCAGTAAGTTTAGCATCTTCCATTGTAGTCTGCAAATAGGCCATAGCATCTGTTTTGGCTGTTTCCTTTAAAGACTCAAGGAGCTGGCTTTTTGCATCTTCCGCAGATAAGCCCGAAATTACTTCTAACTGTTGAACCTGACTTTTATGAAGTTTTTCGAGTTCAGAGTGCTTTTTGTCGTAAAGCTCAGATTTGTGTTCTATATCCTTTAGTTTTATTGCTAGCTGTTCATTCAGCTTTCGGTTCTTTGAAAGTTCACCGCTAATCTGCGATTCTTTGTCACGTATTCTTTTTTCAGCTTCAGCAATCTTTTTGTCTTTGTTTATGATTACTTTCTCATGTTCCGCTTTTAGCTCTAAAAACTTCTCCTTTGCCTGGAAAATCTTATCTTTTTTAATATTCTCGCCATCAATATTGGCGGTTTTTAAGATAGAATTTGCTTCTTTCTTTGCATTTGCAATGGTTTTTGAAGCTTTACCTTTCTCCAAGGCCTTAGCAACAAGCAAACCTATAACTAAACCAACCAAAGCTGCTATTGCAATTGTTGTAATATCCATAACCTATTTTAATAATTAATACTTACCTGCCCCAATGTTATAGTATAAATGCAGCGCTTAAATATGAAGCTAGCCCCCTACTAAGTACTAAGCCTTTAAAACAATTATTATTGATACCCAAAAGGGTAAAAAACAAATCGAGATCAGGTCTCAAATTGATTTTATAAACCAATTTTAAACAAAAAACCCACATTGGTGAAGTTCTGTACAAACTCCAATAAACAGGTTTAGGGCTACCAGGTTGATCAAGGATCCTTTACAAGAAGGCTTGCTTTTACAACCTAAACTCACCCTTTTCAAACAAATTAGTGTTGAGTTCGTCAAAAATTAAATACCAATGTGGGCAGTAACTTTGTATTATGTTAAAGAACTTATTTTATACCAAGCTTAGAGTTTACCAACTGATCCAACGCTTTTAAACGTTCCGTAACTTCTTTGGTATCCTCTGAATTATCTATGCCTCGTTGTTCTATCTTGGAGGCAAACTGCAAGGCACACATGGCCAATACATCTTGTTTGTCTCTGACGGCATAATTTTGCTCAAATTTTTTCGCAAGCTGTTCTATATTTTTTGCAGCCTTTCTTAGTCCTTCTTCCTGACTTGGGTCAATGGTCAAAGGATATACCCTATCAGCGATAGAGAGCTTTATTTTCAGCTTCTCTCCCATATTTCTTAGTTACACTATTCAGCCAGTTGGGCCATACAGTAGTCCAACTCTCTAATCAATGTATTTATTTTGAGCTTTGCTTCAGTTTTATTATTATCACTGCCCAGTATAGAATTTGCAAGCTTGAGAGAATTATATCTTTCTTCCCACTCCAAAATGGTATTTCTCAATGTATCATCCTCATTTCTCATTGTCACAATCTCCTGCTCCAATCTAATTTTAGACTGATTTAGCAATTCTATTTTATGCAGAAGCTTGCTAATTTTATTCTCCAAGGAATCAACGATTTCAACCAATTCGCTCATATGCAAATTACAATACGTTTTACACAAAGTTAACACACCTTCAACGACTTCGCAATAGTTTTTGCAATTATTCCTGAAGTAATTCTGGAAATGCTCTGATTTGGCGTATTCCAAAAACAGAACTAAAGATTAAAGAAAATTTTAGCTGTTAGCAGACCTTTTTTCGAAGTTTAATTCGTATTAATTAAATTCGCATCAACTTAGCACTTATGAGAATACGCATTTTAAGTTTCCTTCTTCTTTCCGTTCTCTCCGTTATGGGCCAGGAAAAGTACCCTCTAAATACTTTCCGGGCTCCTTTGGATATACCCTTAATCCTGGCCGGAACATTTGGAGAGTTGCGATCAAATCATTTTCATTCGGGCATTGACATTAAAACCCAACAAAGACAGGGATTACCTGTATATGCCATAGGAGATGGCACAGTAACAAGAATTAAGATAGGACTATGGGGCTACGGGAAAGTCATATACATTGCCCATCCGAATGGTTATACCTCGGTTTATGGACATCTTCAAAAATTTTCCCCGGAAATAGAATCCTTTATTAAAAAGATTCAATATGAGAAAAAATCATATGAAGTTGAGGTGTTCCCGGATTATGGCGACATTAAGGTCTCAAAAGATCAGGTTATTGCTTATAGTGGTAATACGGGAGGATCATCAGGACCTCATCTGCATTTTGAAATAAGAAGCAGTATATCAGAAAAACCCACGAATCCACTTCTTTATGGATTAGAGGTAAGGGATGCCACCAATCCCATCCTTTTGAGTTTATTTGCCTATCCGTTATCTAAAGATGCACAAGTAAACAGAAGCACAAAAAAAATTCAAATTAAATTCAACAAACAAAAAGATGGTAGTTATCTGGCAGAAAACATATATGCAGCCGGTACAATCGGTTTTGGAATAAACACCTATGACAGGCAAGATCTGGCGGCCAATAAGAACGGAGTCTATTCAATTCAACAATTAGTTAATGGAAAAATTTACTCCGATTTTAATTTTGAATCCTTCTCGTTTAACGAAACCCGATATATCAATACGCTTATAGATTATGATCATTTTGGGAAATATAACGAGCGAATTCAACGCTGTTTTATAGCTCCGGGCAATCGTCTTGAAATATATAAACAAATATACAATGAGGGAAAAATTTCAGTAAGGGAAGGTCTGAATTACAAAGTTGAAATTCTGATTAAGGATCTGAATAACAATATGACAAAATTAGTTATTCCTGTGGAAGGCAAAAGACAGCAACCACTGGTTATAGAGGAGGAAGTAAAAACAGATTATTTTATTATCGCCAAACAACCAAATAACTACGACCTTGGTGCGGCTAAAGTTTATTTTCCGGCAAATACGTTTTATGACAATTTTTATATGGACCTGCAAAAAGGGAAGGATACAGTGGTTATTCACAACAATAGAATCCCGGCCCACAAAAACTTTACAATTACTTTTGATGTCTCCAAGTACTCACCTCAGGAACGTAAGAAATTGTTTATAGCACGCCTCGACAAAAAAAAGAAAGCGAATTATATGAATACGTTTAAGAGAGGGGCAAGCTTTACCACCAGAACGAGAAGTCTGGGGACTTATACTCTTGCACAGGACACTATTCCACCAAAAATACGCCCTAAGAATTTCAAGGAAAAGCAGTGGTTAAATAACTATCGTTATCTCAGTCTTGTAATCTCCGATGACTTAAGTGGCATTGACACTTATTCCGCCACATTAAACGGGGCATGGATCTTAATG
>CBDUGN010000056.1:0-18646 GCA_965366915.1 uncultured Eudoraea sp.
TGATGCCGGTACTCCCGCTATTTCCGATCCGGGTTTTTTACTTAGCCGGGCTTGTGTAGAACAGGGGATTGACATTGAATGTCTGCCGGGAGCGACTGCTTTTGTTCCGGCTCTCGTTATAAGCGGACTTCCCAACGACCGTTTTGTCTTTGAAGGCTTCCTGCCATTAAAAAAAGGAAGACAAACCAGACTGGAAACTTTGGCAGAAGAATCCCGAACTATGGTTTTTTATGAGTCACCGCATAAGCTTCTAAAAACGCTATCGCAATTTGTAACCTATTTTGGCCCTGGCAGACCAATTTCGGTTTCCAGAGAACTTACCAAGATGTATGAAGAAACCCTTAGAGGGACAACATCGGAACTCCTGGCGCATTTTGAAAAGATACCCCCAAAAGGAGAATTTGTTATTGTTGTGGCAGGAAAAAAATAGCCATAAACTTCTGGGAACCCCCTTAAAATAAAATCAAATTTACTGTGTGAAAGACAACTTATTTATGTTTTCCCTTTTCCCATCCATATTTGCGCAAATAGAGCTCACCGCTTTCTACAGCTCCATTCTCAATCGTTGTTCCCATAGAATCGTTCCAGCGGTTTAGATAACCAAAAAGTGAAATTACCCCTAACATTTCAACAATTTCACCTTCATTCCAATATTTGTACAATTGTTCTTTGATTTTTTCATCAACAGCATTGGGAATCTGTGAAGCGGCCAGTGAAAAATCAAGAGCAGCGCGTTCTGCTTCGGAAAAGGAAGCATGGGTTCTGTACTCCCAAATATTATTCAATTGATCCTGTTCTGCACCGTAGCGTTCTGCGGCACGTATAGCATGGGCCTGACAATACCGGCAACCTGTAGCATTACTACTAACCCATGCAATCATTCGTTTAAGGGCAGAAGTTACCATTCCTTCATTGGCCATAACTGCCTTGTTTAGGTTGATAAAGGCCTTAGAAATTTCCGGTCTGTGTTGCATAGTGAGTACAGAATTTGGGCAAAAACCAAGGGTTTCATTGAAAAATTCTGCCAGTTCTTTGGTTTGCGGATCATGATTGGGATCCAGAGGTTGTACAAGTGGCATAGCGATAGTATTTTTGTATTCCACAAGAAACGAAAAATTATGAGCACAACAAATCTAATTACAACTAAATGGCTGGGGAATATGGCCTTTGAGAGTAGTAATCCTTCCGGATTAAATTTAGTAATAGATGCCGGTCCTGATGCCGGTGGTGAAGGAAAAGGGCTAAAGCCTAAAGCACTTATGTTATCTGCTTTGGCCGGGTGCTCCGGTCTTGATGTTGCTATGCTAATTAAAAAAATGAAGCTCGATGTGGATGAATTCAGAATAGACACTTCTGCTAACCTCACAGATGAGCATCCCAAATATTATGACGCTGTTACTATTGAGTATCACTTTAAGGGAAATAACCTCAACGAAAAAAAATTACAACGAGCTGTGGATCTTTCGGTTGAAAAATATTGTGGAGTAATGGAAATGTTCAGGAAGTTTGCTAAGTTAAAAATTGAAACAATATTCCATAATAATTGATACCCGTACTAAGGGGGTCATATTCTGATCAAAATAATAATAAAATTGCTATTCCTGCATTTAAGATGCATGAATTCATCTTATCTTACAGTACACTGATTAAGTAGAACAATGCGCTGGACTTTAAAACCGAAACATGATGAAGAGCAAATAATAGCTTTGGCCAAAATACTTAATGTAGATAGGCTGATAGCACAATTATTGCTGCAACGCGGTGTCACTTCTTATGAAGAAGCAAAAAAATTCTTTAGACCACAACTCTCCGACCTCCATGACCCATTTCTCATGAAGGACATGGAATTTGCCGTGAAGCGTATAGAAAATGCGATACAGGCAAATGAAAACATATTAGTTTATGGTGATTATGATGTTGACGGAACCACGGCGGTAGCCTTACTATCATCGTATTTACTGACGCTATACCCAAATGTGGCAACTTATATTCCGGACAGGTACAGTGAAGGTTATGGCATATCATATACAGGGATTGACTTTGCAGAGGACAATGGTTTTACGCTTATTATTGCATTGGATTGCGGCATAAAAGCCATAGAAAAGGTAGCCTATGCAAGTGAAAAGGGAATTGATTTTATCATCTGTGACCACCACAGGCCTGGAGAAAAAATTCCTGATGCAGTCGCGGTCTTGGATCCAAAAAGAGAGGATTGTACCTATCCTTATGATGAATTATGTGGATGTGGTATTGGTTTTAAACTTATACAAGCTCTAAACTTTAATAGAGAGGATAGCTTTGATAATCTCATACCATATCTTGATCTGGTAGCTACAGCTATTGGGGCCGATATTGTACCAATTACAGGGGAAAACAGGGTATTCGCTTATTTTGGGCTTGAAGTAATTAATACAGCACCAAGAATTGGATTTAAAGCAATAATTAATAACCTCCAAAAGAAAAAACTCACCATAAGAGATGTTGTTTTTATAATTGCTCCAAGAATTAATGCAGCAGGACGGATGAAACATGGTCAATATGCCGTTAATTTATTAACAGAGCAAAATATGGAGCAGGCAGTTAAATATGCTTCAGACATTGAAGAATTTAATACTGACAGAAAGGGATTGGACAAGGAGATCACGGATGAGGCGCTTACTATGATCCTCCAAAATAAGGAGGAAAATAGATTTACTTCTGTGGTTTATAAAGATACCTGGCATAAAGGGGTTATTGGAATAGTTGCTTCCAGACTTACTGAAACGTATTACAGGCCTACCTTAGTTTTCACCAAAAGTGGTGAGAAACTTGCAGCATCAGCAAGGTCTGTCAAGGGTTTTGATGTTTACAATGCCTTAGAACGATGTGCAGACTCTATTGAGCAGTTTGGCGGGCATAAATATGCGGCCGGGCTTACTATGGTTGAAGAACAATACGAAATATTTAAGGCGCAATTTGAAAGCGTAGTTGCAGAAACAATAGATCCAAATCTCTTAACCCCGGAGATTATTATTGATGCAAAACTGAATTTAGATCAGATAAGTCCGAAACTCTTGCGTGTAATACAACAATTTGCACCTTTTGGCCCCGGTAATATGACACCTGTATTTATGTCGGAAAATCTCAGGGATACCGGATATGCCAAAGGAGTTGGAGAGGGCAACAAACATCTTAAACTTTCCGTATCTCAAAATAGTACAGGCAAGGTAGGGGCTATAGGATTTAACTTAGGAAGTAAACTTTCGGTTGTACAAAATGGAAACCCATTTAGCGCTGTTTTTACTCTGGAGGAAAATCATTGGAATGGTACGGCAAGCTTACAATTAAAAATCAAGGATTTAAGATAACATAATTTACCCTCCAAAAGTTTCCAGCGAGAAGTGTGTGCCATCGAATTCACCATAGGTATAATAGGAAATCCAGTCACCGAGGTTGATGTAGGAAGATGATTCACTTAGTGAGATTTCAAGAGGTAAATGCCTGTGGCCGAATATGAAGTAATCAGAGTGTTTCTCTTTTAATTTCCTCTTGGAATATTGGACGAGCCATTCTTTCTCTTCACCCAAAAAGTGAATATCTTCTTCTCCAGAAATTAGTTTGTTATTAATGGAGAAATATTGTGCCAGCCTTACTCCCAAATCAGGATGTAACCAACGGAAGCACCATTGAGCCAGACGATTAGTAAAAAGTTTTTTCATTCGCTTATATCCTTTATCGCCAGGCCCTAATCCATCTCCGTGACCAATAAAAAAGGTAGTATTATTGATTTTGAACTGTTGAGGTTTATGGAAAACAGGGATGTTGAGTTCTTTTTCAAAATACCCGTTCATCCAGAGATCATGATTGCCCACAAAGTAGTATATCGGAATGCCTGAGTCTGTAATTTCCGCAAGTTTACCCAAAGTTCGTGTAAATCCTTTGGGAACAACGGTTTTATACTCAAACCAGAAGTCGAATAAATCACCCAGCAAGAAAATAGCCGCAGCATTACCCTTCACTGCATCCAGCCATGCTACAAATTTCTTTTCCCTGGGAAGACTTAATTCCTGTGTTGGAGCACCTAAATGGTTATCGCTGGCAAAATATACCTTTTTACCTATTGGGACAGAGATGCTTTTCATTTAGTGTAAATATACATAAAGGAACCTAGTTATCACTGGCGTACCATTCTGCAAAGGCAGTTTCTGTTTCGCGAAGTTTAATTGAATGTAACTGTATTTCTTCAGGCAAGCGGGCTTTAATTTTAGAAGCGAAATCTATGACCATATTTTCACTGGTTGGCTGATAATCTGCTAGTATTACTTTATGTCCACGATCTTTTAACTCTTTGGCTAATTCCAAATGAGGCGTATTTTTATTAAAAACCGTAGCATGATCAAAAGGTTCCACAATTTCTTCTTTGACTATTTTTTTTAGGTCACTAAAATCTATAACCATTCCAAGTTTCACATTGGAGGTATCAATAATGGGTACCCCAATTACAGTTACTGAAAGTTTGTAACTATGCCCATGAACATTTCTGCATTTGCCATCATAACCATAAAGCGCATGTCCGGTTTCAAAAGTGAACTGTTTGGTGATTCTTATTTTGTGTTTACCTTTCATTATCTGATTTATATGTATTAAATCTTTATAGAGGAGTAATGGGTATTTGAAATTAATATTACAGTAAGTAACCCTATTTTTTAAATTTTCTCCTGTTTCTAATTCTATTATAAAGATAGATGGCTACAACCAAAAGGGCCAGCATTGGAAAAAGAAGATCACCATTGAGTAATTCTAAAAATTTCATTGTATTACTTTTTTAAGCTGTTTAATATTGACTTACTGGCTGGCATAAGGGCTAATTTACCTGAAACCTCAGCTCTGTTCACCAATAATTGGTTCCATGATGTGGTACCTTCCCAAAGAATCTTTTTAATAGCTCTTAAGGCTTCTGGACTATAAGATGCCATAGCCGAAATAAAATAATCTAACTCTTTGTCCATTTCTTTTATAGAATTAAAAACCTTAGAATAAAGTCCTTTTTCCTGAGCCCAATAAGCATTTTTCCATTCCTTAGGTGACATTGCCAATTCTGTAAAACCGGCTATTCCAATTTTACGCTG
This sequence comes from uncultured Eudoraea sp., assembly GCA_965366915.1. Classification (GTDB taxonomy): domain Bacteria; phylum Bacteroidota; class Bacteroidia; order Flavobacteriales; family Flavobacteriaceae; genus Eudoraea. The sequence continues at coordinate 5,109 of CBDUGN010000056.1, forward strand.
GACAGCAGGTGCAATGACCAGAGGTGCTATTCCTATAGATAGTTCGGAAAGCCTTACAGCGGCGGCTTCAGAAGCAAAGACATAGTCGCATGCGGCGATAAGGCCGACTCCGCCACCCACTGCTTTCCCCTGAATTCTACCAATAATTGGTTGCGCACATTCTCGCATGGCATTGATTACATTAGCAAAACCACTAAAAAACTTTGTTCCTTCTTCCGGGTTAGAGATGGCAAGCAATTCATCAAAAGAGGCCCCTGCGCAAAAAGCCCTTTCTCCTTCAGATTTTAATACCACTACTGAGACATCCTTATTTGAGGAAATTTTTATAAGTTCATCAGTTAATCTGACCAAAAGTTCTGTAACGAACGAATTACTGGCGGGATGGCCAAATTCTATAGTAGCCGTTCCGTTTTCAATTTTGGTATAAAGACTTCCTGCGGGTCTGTTCGTGCCCATTTGAGTTGTTTTTTTGTAAAATTAAACCTTTTGTAATAGTGGGCGAAATTTTCTACGGAACTTCCATACTAGGGCACCACCTCTGATGACCATCCACATTGCGAGCGCAATCCAAATTCCTGCTAGACCAAAACCGAAGACTTTACTTATATATAATAATGGAATAAAACCTAAAAAAGTAGCTGTCAACAGAACATTTCTGAGAAATTTCATTTCACCCAAACCTTTGAACAAACCATCAAAAACAAAGGCTATCGAATTCATAGGTAATCCCAGGATAAGGATAAAGAAAATTGAATAGAAAGACTCCAGAACAATAGGATCATTGGAAAAAAGGCGCCCAATTGGTTTGTAGAATAAAAAACCGTTAATCATTAAAAATAAACTTACCATTCCGCCATATAACGAGATTTTTTGGGCCAATTTCCATAAGGTATTGTAATCTTTGGCTCCAAGTAATTTACCACCCATTATATTACCGGCAGCACCATAACCGTCTATAAAAAAAGCAGCAAAAAGCCAAAGATTTATAGCTATCGTATGTGCTCCGATATATCTATCGCCCAGCGCTGCTGCTTCTCGGACAGCAAGCAAAAGAGCAATATTGAGTGCAATCGCACGGATAAAAAGATTAAAACTCATTACCGCCAGGCGCCCCAACTCCTTGTTTATCGGAAATCTGGGGATTAGATTTATATTGGTTTTTAACTGTAGGAGAACAAATGCCATTATAGCCATAACCCCTTGTGAAATAAGGCTTGCCCATGCAGCGCCCTCCAGGTTTAAGGCAGGAATTATATCGGATACTCCATAAACAAGTATAAAGTCTAATACGATGTTTAAAAATGCCCCTGTAATTGCTATGAGCATAGGCCAAAATGTGTTTTGTAATCCTCTGAAAATTCCCATAACCGCAAATACGAAAAGTGTTAAAGGAAAGCCCCAAACACGAATAGAATAATACGTTACACAGAATTCTAATATTCTTCCCGACGCATTCAATAATTCAAAAATCTCCTCTACAATAAATATGGTAGAAAGCAGAACTAAAACACTGAGTGTTACATTAAAGAATATTGCCTGGGCAGGTAAATTCTTAACATCATCTAGCTTTCCTGCGCCTAAATATTGGGAGATTATTGCTGATATTGCACTTCTGGTTTGACCAAGTATCCAAATCAGCATAGATAAAAAGGAACCAACAATTCCAACTGCTGCAAGAGACTCCAGACCGTAGGTTTGAATATTACCAACAATAGCAGTATCAGTAATAGATAAAACTGGTTCGGCAATCCCAGCTATAGTAGCAGGAATGGCCAGGCTATTTATTGTTTTGAGACTTACAACTGTTTTCAAAAATAGAATGGATTACAAAACAAGTTCATAACAGAAGAACGGATAATCACTTTGTTTGGGGAAATAGATATTTTCAAGCTTTTGATAGTATCGTTGCTCATAAAATTTTTGATTCCTTTTATTTTTGCTAAATGTATCTAATCGTATGGAGATATACCCGTTATCACGGGCATAATTTTCAGCAAAATCCATTAACTGTTGTGCATGGCCCTTCCCCTGATATTCTGGTTTTACGGCAAGCCTGTGAATATAGATGTTATTTTCGTTGGGCGTAAGCCATTTTACATGGGTATATTCCACATCCATAATTGGTGTAATGGTTATGCAGCCTATAATATTATTCTCTGATTTAAGAACAAATAATTCATTTCTGGAAATATCTTTTTCAAAAGCCTCCTTGGAAGGGTATTCCTCATTCCATTGAAATATCCCGATTTTTTCCATATGTTTAGCGCAGGCTTTCGTAAGCTTAAGAATGTCAGGGATTTCGAGTATCTTTGCACACCTAATCATGAATATTTGATCGAATAAGTTGTAAATTTAAATTAATAATACCAAACCTTATGAATAACATACTGGTACCCATCGGAACTTCCCCAAATGCTCATGAGACTTTACAATATGCTGTTGACTTTGCATCGGAATTTTCTTCAAGAATATATGTCATGGAAGTATTTTCAGCCAAAGCACGTGCAGGAGATTTGAAAAATATATCAGAGAAAGTGGCGGAAAGTAGTAAGAAGCATATTAAGGAAGTTATTGAAAAAGTAGATTCCAGGGGAATTGAGATGAAGATTGCTACTTACAATGGTGATATAATAGACGGACTAAAGGAAATTGACAAGGAACTTGGTATAGATCTTATTATTATTGCTCCCAGGTGCAATGATATTAAAGAAGAATTATATCTGGGACATACAACAGGGAGAATTGTAAAAAGAACAGATATTCCAACTTTAATCGTACCAAGAGGGACTATTTTTAAGCCAATTAAGAATATTCTAACGGCATTTAAATCCGGTATTCTAACTCAAAGGAGAATCCTTGAGCCATTAAAACTCATAAAGAAAAAATTTAAATCAAAAATAAATTTACTTCTTGTAAAGACTCCCGGTTATTCGGATGAAGATCTCAAAATAAATACCTCTCTTATGGATTTGTGTTCTCGTCTAACGGTTACCGAGAATCCTACGACCTATTTAGGAGTTTTAGAACATTTTCAGTCCACAAATCCGGATTTACTTTGTGTATTCAGAAGAAAACGTGGATTTTTCAAAAATTTGTGGGAGAAAAATGCGATTCTTAAATCTGAGTTCTCTGTGCGCATTCCTGTTTTGGTTCTAAGTGTTAAGAAAGATTAGAAGATAAATTTTATTCGAAGGATTTTGAAACTTATTCAAAAAGTAGTTCCTTTGCCCTTCCTTATAAGACGGGGGATTAGCTCAGCTGGCTAGAGCGCTTGCATGGCATGCAAGAGGTCACCGGTTCGACTCCGGTATTCTCCACAAAACCCTCCTTCAAAATATTGTAAGGAGGGTTTTTGTTATAGTGTTCGGCGCTTTTGAATATCTTAGCTATTGTATAAAATTAATTAAAGAAATTTCAATTAATATGACAGATTTAAAAGACAAAGTTGCCTATATCACAGGTGGCTCCAAAGGGATAGGATTTGGTATAGCAAAGAAATTGCTGGACTCAGGTATGAAAGTTGCTATAAGCGGCAGAAACCAATCAGGTTTAGAGCTTGCTTTGGAACAATTAGGAGCCGGACCCAATGTATTGGCCCTTAAGAGTGATGTCACAAAACTTGCTGATGAACACAATGCTGTTGCACAAATTATACAAAAATGGGAAAAGGTCGATGTTGTTGTGGCCAATGCGGGGCTTGGACATTTTGCTCCGGTTGATGAATTATCCGAAACCGACTGGCATCAAATGATTGATACTAACCTTAACGGAGTTTTTCATACTTTAAAAGCATCGGTAGAAGCGCTAAAAAACTCAAAAGGCTATTATATAACTATTGCAAGTTTAGCCGGCACCAATTTTTTCTCTACGGCGGCCGGTTACAATGCTACAAAGTTTGGTGTTGTTGGTTTTACCCAGGCGGCAATGTTGGACCTCCGAAAATATGATATTAAAGTGTCTACAATTATGCCGGGTTCAGTAGCTACACATTTTAATAATAATGAACCTACCCTAAAAGATGCCTGGAAAATACAACCTGAGGATATAGGTGAGCTGGTAACTGATCTGCTAAAAATGCATCCGAGGACATTACCCAGTAAAATAGAAGTAAGACCCAGCAGACCGGATAAAAAATAGTGATTAGTCTTCTTTGGCAATAAACGGAATTGCCGGATCTGCAATTTCCTGAATTAGTTTTATTAGCTGTTTCTGAAAAAGTTCAAGTGTTTCTTTGGTTATGTTGAGATCCTTATTTGAAGTATTCCTGCTATTTTTAGTCGAAAAATAAAATGGCCCGGAACTCAAATTTTTAAAGGAAATAATTCCGGCGTTCATTTTCTCAATTGGATTCATAATTTGATATATAAAGGAATAACATAGTAACTGAAATGCTTTACTGCGGTCATAATTTTCAATGATTTCATCCCATGAAACTATTTCTACATTAGATTTTATGACGTTTCCAGTCTTATAATCAAGTATTCTAAGTATGCCATCTTTTTCATCAATTCTGTCTAATGTTCCCTTTAAAGTTACTGGAATCAATATCCCCGGGACATCAATTTTGATTGATAGTTCATTTTCCAATGCTTTTATTTTGATACTATGATGTTTAATATCCTGAATTTCCTTTGAAATGAAGTTGTTGATATAAGCTACAATAACATTGAAGGCGATGAGATTTTTACCCCTCATAATATCCTCTTCAGCATAAATTTTTGAAAGTTCACTTTTAACAACAGCTCTTATTTTAGGTAGTTGTTCCTTTAATTTTGCTTCTGTCAGAAAAGAACCAAGGAATGGATTGTACAGAACTTCCATGGCCTTGTGTAAAACTGTCCCGAAGGTGTTGGAAGCAATGGTCTCTTCCACTTCTAATACTTCTTTTAATTTTAAAATCTTTTGTTTGTAGAAATTAATTGGATTCTTAATATAATTGGTTAGTGAAGACGGGGAAAGGCCTTTTGTTAAAACCTCACTTATTTTATTCATTATATCATTATCCTTTTCAATAACAACCGGGGTATGGGGCACAGCGTTAATTTGAGGAACCGCAATTTTTGCATCTATATTTTCCCGATGATTTTCATCTGTAAGCAATTGTGAAATAAACCTGCTTTTCTCACCTCCCTCTATAACATCAGGCTCAGTATTGTAGATTAGATAGATGTTTTTAGCGCGTTGTAACAATCTGTAAAAATGGTAAGTATAGACCGCATCTTTCTCTTTATAGGCAGGCAAACCAAATTCTCTTTTTACATCGAAGGGTATAAATGAATTATTGGTCTTTCCGGCAGGGAGAATTCCTTCATTTACAGATGTAATTATTACAGTTTCAAAATCGAGGTTTCTACTTTCCAACATCCCCATGATCTGCAAACCTTCGAGAGGTTCTCCCCTGAAGTTTACTTTTTCAGTGGATAATAGATCCTTGAATACACTTTGTAAATCTTTTAAATCCTTTATAAATGAATATTCTATAGAATGTAATTTTAACTCATTGAATATGGAATAAAAGTGATATAAATACTCCAATTCTAAATGGTTTTTATCTAATTGAAATTTCACTTTTAGCAGTTCAATAATTGCAATTACCTTTTCAACAAATTGTGAAGCGTCATAATTTTCATCTGAAAACAGCAGTGTCAATCCGTCTGAATTTTCAGGGAAGATCGATTTCAATTTGGCAGGAGTTATATAAATCCAGTTACCCTTATTTATTTCGGTTTTTATTGAGGCAACTACATATAGCTCATCGGAGGAAAGTATTTTCTGAACATAAGGATGTACCAAAAATGACATGAGTGTCTTATAGAACCAACCGCGTGAATCTCGCTGATTATAAAGATCGAAGAGCTGATTAAGCATGCCGGCGAAAGAGGTTTTACCTAAGGGATACCCCATAGTGATATTTACCTTATTTAGTTCAAGAGGGAGGGAGTTTAATATGGGGTTGAGTAGTGTTTCATCCCCCAGCACAACTGCAGTATTCTTAATTTGATGCGGATCCTTCCTATTTAGTTTAGAAATTAAATCCCCAACATATTTTGCCTGCGATATTTTTTTAGGTACTCCGGTAATTTGGATATTTTTTGTATTCCTGTAATGAGCACTAAAGCCTTTTATTGGATGGGTTTTAAAGTAGTTCCATTCCTTAAGGTACTGTCGGATAAAAAACCCCGCATCATGTATTTTATCTTCCAGAAAACAGGTATCTATATCCCAATAAATATCTGCATTACCTTCGTTTAAGAACTGTTTAATTATAAAAACTTCTGCCTTGTTCAAAGCATTAAAACCAATAAAAATGTGCTTTTTATTTTTAGTTATATTAATGTAATTGGATAAGTTGTTACAAGCTTCCCTGTAAACCAATCCCTGATGACCCAGACCATTTTCTAAAAGCCTATTATTAAAGACCGCGTGTAATTCTTCAAGATTATTCCAAAAGCTTAGATAATCTTCTATTAATTTAGTTTTATTGGGTTTCAGATACCATTGGTTCATTTCCTGAATAACCGATAAGTATGAAAAAAGTTTATCAGGAGGGACTAAATACCGGTCAATTTCGTTGAAATCCTGCAATAGAACCCGGCCCCATTTGGAAAAGGAATTAAAGCTTTCCTTTTCTTCACTGCCTGTATTTAAATAGGCACTATATAGTTCAAATAATTGTTGGGTGCTGGTTGCATAGGAAAGACCGGAAATCATTTCAATAAATGATTCAATACTATAGATTTCCGGGGCAAAAATTGTTTTACCTGCTATTTTGGAAATACCATTTTTGAGAAAAGTTCCGGCGCGTTTACCGGGGAGTACAAAAACAAGATTATCAAATGAATCATTCTTTTTCCACAATTCTTCAATAATCTGATTTAAAAAACTCTGCATATCTAAAAATAAAAAAAGCCCCGCATTTGCGGAGCTTTTTTCTATTATATTAAGTTTAAAATCTTATTCTCTAATCAAGTTAATTTCAACTCGACGATTGGTTTTTCTACCAGAAGCTGTGCCATTATCTGCTAATGGTCTGTCTTCACCGTAACCTGTAGCTTCCAATCTGTTTGAAGCTATACCGTTCTCAATTAAGTAATTCATTACGGAATAAGCTCTTTCTTCAGAAAGCTTTTGGTTTAATGAAGCACTACCAACGCTATCAGTATGACCATCTATGGTAAATCTAGCGTAAGAGTACTCTTCAAGGATAGCTACTATATTTTTCAGCACTTCCTCTGAACGCTCTTTAATAGTTGATCTACCAGTATCAAATAAGATAGTCTTAGCGTAGTCGTTTAATGTCTTACGTACGGCTTCAGTAACTTCAGGACAACCTTTATTCGCTACTACACCTGGTATGTCTGGACATAAATCATCTTTGTCTAATACACCATCTCCGTCTTTATCTGGCCATGGGCATCCATTATTCTCAGCAGGACCTGCTTCGTTTGGACACTGATCATCTTTATCGGCAATACCATCGCCGTCAGCATCAGGACATCCGGCTAAAGCAGCTAATCCAGCTTCGTTTGGACATGCATCATCTTTATCGGCAATACCATCGCCGTCAGCATCTGGACAACCATTCAATTCTTTAGGACCAGCCTCGTTAGGACAAGCATCTTTGCTGTCTTCAATTCCATCGCCATCAGAATCAGGACAACCATTGAATGCTTCTAAACCTGGCACTTCCGGGCAAGCGTCGTCTTTGTCATAAATTCCATCTCCGTCTGTATCAGATCCGCCAAATTTTATAGAAAGACCTAACATATGCTGGAAGTGAGAAAGTAAATAATCTTCAAAAGAATGCTTGTATTGTGTTTGAAGAGTCAAACCAATATTTTCATTAAACCAAACATTAGCACCAATACCTCCATTAAGAGTTCCTGCTCCAATATCTCTAACCCAAGTATATCCACCACCAATTTCAGCGAACGGATCAATAGTTGTGTTTTTTAAGAAATTGTATTTAATGGTTCCATCAAGTCCGTAGTATGACCAGTCGTCAACTTCTAAGTCTCCAACTTTTTGGATACGGTTTAAAGAACCTCTAACGCCAAGGGAAAGACCATCACCTAGATAGCGGCTAAGGCCAACATAAGAGATGGAAGGCAGAATGTTCCAATGATCATTGGCATTGAAAAATTCATTTCCGAAGGAACTTACGTCACCCGTTGGATAGAAGTCAACTGCGTTAACCCCAAAACCAATTTGCCAAGGATTATCTTCATCTTGAGCTTGTATGTTGTTAGACGCCAATACTAGTAGGCCAACAACCAATAATCTGCTAAGCTGTTTCATGTTCAAAATTTTAAGTTTAAGTGTTTATTTAGCTGCAAATGTAAGTTGTTAAAAATTATTAACAAAATCAATTTCCTATTTTTTTTAGGGCTTTTGATAAGTAAAAAACTCTATTCATATAATTTTTAACTCTTTACCTACCTTTATAAATGCATTGATGGCTTTATCCAAATGCTCAATTTCGTGAGCAGCAGATAATTGCACCCGTATTCTTGCCTTATCCTTTGGGACCACCGGGTAAAAGAAACCAATGACATAGATACCATTATCTAGCAACATATTTGCCATTTTTTGTGATAATTTAGCATCATAGAGCATTACGGGAACTATTGCTGAATCCCCATCAATGATATCAAAACCGGCTTTTTGCATGCCTTGTTTAAAATATTTTGTGTTTTTTTCGAGTTTATCTCTCAAAGAAGTATCTGTTTCCAGCATTTCAAATACTTTTATAGAAGCGCCAACTATAGCAGGGGCAAGAGAATTGGAAAATAAATAAGGTCGCGATCGTTGTCTTAACATATCAATAATCTCTTTCTTACCTGTAGTATAACCACCCATGGCCCCACCTAAGGCTTTTCCTAATGTCCCCGTAATTATATCTATCCTGTTCATGACGCCCTTTTCTTCCAAAGTGCCTCTTCCGGTTTCACCAATAAACCCGGTGGCATGGCATTCATCTATCATTACCATGGCATCATATTTATCTGCCAGATCACAAATTTTATCCAAAGGGGCTAATAATCCGTCCATAGAAAATACCCCATCGGTAACAATTATTTTAAAACGGGCATTGTCTTTATTGGCTTCAATTAATTTTGTCTCCAGATCAACCATATCACTATTGGCATATCTATATCGCTTGGCCTTGCACAATCTTACACCATCAATTATAGAGGCATGATTTAGAGCATCCGAAATAATTGCATCTTCAGCAGACAATAAAGGTTCAAATACACCACCATTAGCATCAAAAGCTGCCGCATATAATATGGTGTCTTCTGTTCCATAAAATTTGGCAATTCTATGTTCCAATTCCTTATGAATATCCTGGGTGCCACAAATAAAGCGGACAGATGACATTCCAAAGCCATGAGTGTCCAGGGTTTCTTTAGCAGCTTTTATTACTTCGGGATGAGCAGATAATCCTAAATAATTGTTTGCACAAAAATTTATAACCTCCTGCCCGCCAGAAACTTTGATTACTGCTCCCTGAGCAGAAGTAATTATACGTTCTTCTTTATAGAGACCGGCTTCTTTAATACTCGTTAGTTCTTCTTGTAAATATTCTTTAATTTTTCCGTACATAATTAGTTAATGAATTCTGGTGTAATTTTTTTATCAATATAAACTATTATCTTATTTTCAACTAAATATCCCATAGTTTTCAGGGCATCGGCGTAGGTGTATAATTGTTCGTAATATTTTTGGGCTTTTTTACCCGTTTTATAATCTATTATTGTTACTCTCTTATTGTTAAACACCATGCGATCTGGGCGCAAAATTAGGCCATTTTCGGTTATAATTTCACTTTCATTCTTAACCGTATTCTCTGCTGTATAAAATGACTTTAGTTTAGGATGTGAAATGATTTGCAGCACTATTTCTTTAATTTCAGGACCTTCCTCAGCTTTAAGATCTCCTTTTCTGATCATTTGCGCAATTGCTGGTTCAATATCGCTCTCGGTTGTAATAAGCCCCATTATATAGTGTATTACATTACCTTTTTTAATTGCTTCCTCTCTTTTGCTATCCCAAAGATTATCGGATTTGGTAATGATATTAAAATTAGCATTATTTTTTTGAGTAATTATGAAAGGAATATTTGGTTGCGCTTCAGGGAGTGGTTGTTCTGACTCCTTGGTTTCGGTTGATCCAAAGGAATACCTGGTTTTAGTTTCATCCCAAATTCCTTGTGTTTTTAAAAAGTGGATAAATAATCCGGAGTAATTGTCTGATCTAAATTCATTCTTAGAATTTAGAAGCATTTCAGTTATTATAACCAGCCTGTCCACTGCTCTGGTAAGTGCCACATATAAGATATTAAATGCGTCCAATTCGAGTTTGTGCTGCTCCTGCTCATAAATTGTTTTGGCTGCTTCCCCATAATGAACTACTTCAGATTTCTTATTTATGAGGACTTCTTTAAATTCTCCAAAATTCTCAACAGGCAACCACAATTTCGGTTCTAGTTCATCATATATTTTGGTATTGGCAAATGGGTAAATAACAATTGGAAACTCTAATCCCTTCGCTTTGTGAATGGTCATTATCTGCACTGCATTTAAATTTTCTGGGGCTACAATACTGAGTTTCTCCTTTTTCTTTTCCCAATGGTCTATAAATGAGGCGATACTGATATCTTCTCTTTGTTCCAAATCAATAACCTCATCCATAAAGTAAGTTATGTAGGCATCTGAATTTTCAATTAAATTGAATTGTTTTATAGCGTATTCCAGGCCATCAGGCACAGAAGTATACTTTAACTCGTCAATATTAAAGTAGTAAACGTCTTTTAGAGCAGATGGCAAATTGTTTAAATACTTTTGAATAAATTCATGTTTGTTTTCTCTGTTTGAAGCAAGAAAATACAATATCTCATAGCAAATTTCTGAATCCTCTGGTGCATTGATATGCTTTAATAAATTCACAAGAAAGTTGACTTTTGGATTATTCTTTAGCAAAAGTGTTTCGGATGAAATAATAGGAATATTATTTTCTACAAGAAAATCGGCTAAAATAATCCCATGTTTACGTTTTCTGGTAAGAATACATATATCGGCATAATTATATTTATCTGTGCGTGCTTTTTTTATTGTACTCAATACCTCTTCACAATATGCTAAATCTTTATTCTCCTGAGGCATTTTGATAAAATTCAAATCCACTGATCCACCTAATTTTTCATTAAAACCTTGTTTGTTCCCATCCATAAAAAGCGAATTGTACTTTGGACTGCCGAGGAATGGGCATGTTGCTGTAAAAAAGGCGTTGTTAAATTTTATTAGTTCCTGCCTGCTTCGATAATTTGTTTCAAGTGATCTAATATAGGGTTCTACCACAAAGGGATTTGCTTCCTTATTAATAAGATTCAAAAATTGTTCGGCTCGTCCACCACGCCACCTGTAAATAGCTTGTTTAACATCTCCAACCAATAAGAGGGTTCCCATATTACCCTGCTCATCTTCACTTTCCAGGGCATTACTTATCAAAGGAACAAGATTATTCCATTGCATTTGTGAAGTATCCTGAAATTCATCAATAAAATAATGACGGTATTTTTCCCCAAGTCTTTCATAAATATATGGAGCAGGTTGGTTCCGGATTTCTTCCGATATTATCTTATTGAATGAGGATATTGGAATCTGATCTCGTTCTAGTTCAATTGTTTTAATTTCTTGCTGGATTGCATTTAAAACCGTTAAAGGCACAATATTTAAATAGGAATTCCTTAAGAACGACCTGTCATAAATTCTCTTTTTAATTTCCAAAAAACACCTGTTGAGTTCGGAGACAAATTCCGGATCAGGAGGTTCAATACCGGATTTAAAAATTTTACCTTCCAGTAAATTATTTTCTAACTGATTATTGTAAAGCTTAGTTGGATTAAATTCGAAATCACAAATTTTGGCAAAATGGTTTGGAAGCGTTTTCCTTGGAAATACTTCCAATTCCAAACCTGAATGCGAAATAGTATCTAATGCTTGTTTTGCAATGCCTATGACTTCACCTTCAATAAGGAGGATCTTTTTTTGAATTAATTTTTTGAGCGTTAAAAAATCCTGAGGCCTTTTGTTTTTAAGATGTTCAAGGTGGTAAGATTGATTTTCCTCAAATGATAATTTACCCATTTTTGTGAGGTCATAAGCAATATCCCAGCTTTTATCGTCCTGAATTTTTTCCAAAGCAAAATCAATCAGAACTTTTGTTAAGACCTTATCCGTCCCGGCTTTATTTATAAGCCTATCAATTCCTTCACTCAATAAAAGGTCTGTGTCCAATACAACTTCAAAATTCTGTGGAATTTTAAGGTCTTTAGCGAAGGTTCTAATGAGCCTGTGCGTGAATTTGTCGATAGTAGAAATATCAAAAAAAGCATAATTATGAAGGATTTGCCTTAATGTAATATTTGCCCTTTTTCGTAAATGATCGTGTTCAATATTTAGATCTTTGGCTAATAATAAAAATAAGGTGGAAGGCTTTTTTGGATTTTTAGGGTGACTAAATTCAAATAGGCTATCAAGAATGCGACTTTTCATCTCATTAGCGGCCTTATTTGTAAAGGTGATGGCTAGTATTTGATTAAAAATAGTTGAATTTGCTGTGGAAAGTACAATTTTTAAATATTCTTGTACCAGCTTAAAGGTTTTCCCCGAACCGGCTGAAGCGTTGTAGATAATAAATGAGCTGTCCTGCACTTATTTTTTGTTGCAAATTACACAATCTTAAAGAGTTCTTAACAAATAATTAGGCCAGTATAAATGTTAAATAGAGTAACTTTGATTCACTCTAATTATTAACTTAAAACGTTTAGAAATGGCATTTGAATTACCAAAATTACCCTATGCATATGATGCATTAGAACCTCATATTGATGCAAGAACTATGGAGATACACCATACAAAGCATCACAATGGCTATACTACGAAGCTTAACGCGGCTATTGAAAATACAGATCTCGCAACTAAAACTATAGAAGAGATATTAGAAAATTTAGACATGTCTAATGGCGCCGTCCGAAATAATGGAGGAGGGTTTTATAATCATTCCCTATTTTGGGAAATTATGTCCCCCGATGGTGGAGGTGAGCCAACAGGAGATCTAGCGGCAGCAATTAATGATGCCTTTGGTTCATTTGATGCCTTTAAGGAGGCTTTTAGTAACGCGGCAGCGACACAATTTGGTTCTGGCTGGGCCTGGCTTTGTGTGCATAAAGGGGGCAAGGTAGAAGTTTGTTCTACACCAAATCAAGATAATTCTTTAATGCCCGGTACCGGATGCGGAGGGCATCCAATATTAGGATTGGATGTTTGGGAACATGCTTATTATTTAAATTATCAAAACAGAAGGCCAGATTACGTTAAAGCTTTTTTCAATATTATCAATTGGGATAAAGTTGCTGAATTATACAGTTCCAATAAGTAAATGACGATTAGATTTTAGCCCAGAAGCTATTTGAAACAAAACCTCCCTAATTAGTTAGGGAGGTTTTTTTGGTATAGAAAAGGGTGGAGAAGCCT